>JBBRDQ010000355.1:0-2078 GCA_038203695.1 Chitinophagales bacterium | reverse complement strand
CTCTTCTCTGAACAGCGTTCCGGTCCTGTTTTCCTGTACATTGATGGCGCGGGTATAGGAGCGCAGCAGGATGCCGATGGAATCGTTGAGCGTTCGCTGTTTGTGGATGATAGTGTCGGGGTGACTCGCGGTCACCCCGACACTGGCCTTGGCAATCAAGCATTTATTTTAACCCAATATTCACATTCTATCATTAAACAGCATTAAAACATGAAAAACACCCTGTTCATTACCCTTTTTATGGCAACCCTGACCGCCTGCAACCCCTCGAAAAATTGCGTGGAACACCAAAATCCCGATTGCATGTGCACGATGCAATACGACCCGGTCTGCGGCTGCAACAACAAAACCTACAGCAATGCTTGTGCAGCCGGTTGTGCCGGTATTAAGACCTTTACCAAAGGAGAATGTAATGCCAAACTGGAAGGCATGGTGTGGCAGGTAACGGATTTTGTGGTGGGTACTGCGCCGCAGCCTGTGCCGGATAGTATTACCATCTCCATTAAATTCGAAGGTGGAAAAATCACCGGTTACGGCGGCTGCAACAGCGTGATGGGCAGTTATATTGCAAAAGGAAATAGCCTCACGGTACAAGGTTTAGCCAGCACTAAAATGTACTGCGAAAGCGCTATGCAATGGGAAACGATGTTCTTGGATTGGTTTGCGAAAAGCCAGTCGTACAGCATCACTGGTGAGCGGATGGAGATCGACTGTGGCGATAAAGGTAAATTGCTGTTTCGGTTAAACTGGAAAAAACGCAACGGCGGATAAACGTTCCGACAGTACGCCAAAACGGCAGGTATTCCTGGTAAAATGTTTACCTAGAATACCTGCTGTTTTTTTAATGCCAAAGTCATTGATCCTGTAGTTGCTCCGCGCTCGGCATACGTGCGCACAACGATCGGGTAAACGTATTTTTGGCCCCAGTCCACCCAATGCGCGGTCATGGAGATGCGTCGACAAAGACCCAGCACAAGACTGTACCGCAAATGAAAGCGCATAAATACCGTTTTGTACGTAAGAATTACTTTTTGCCCTGCACCCAGTAGTTATACAAGGTCTGCTCTATCTCATCGCTTCGGCCCACCAGTTCCGAAAGTTGCAGGTCGAGCCGGGCGGGCGTCGTATTTGTTTCTACTACCAGCACGGTCTCTGATCTTTCGCCATCGGATTTTTTCTCTACGTAGATATTGGTAATGTCCCGCCAGGCGAGGGGCGGATTGTCTTTAATGCGAAGCGTGGCAGCATCAAAACGAATAGGCGCAGGTTTACCAATGCGGGGCAGCCACCTGAAAAGCATAAACCCAATCAGTACGATCAATATAAGGCCAAAGGGGAAAAATTCAAATTTGCCGGTAACGAAGTAAATGATGACAAAGACAGGCAGGCACATGATAACTTCCAGCAGCGCTCTGTTCAGAGAATAAGGAAATTCGCGGGGCTCGCCGATGCCCAATGTAGACGACGGCTCTTCCATCTGCCGGGGTTGATCCAGGCGCGTTTCCAGATTAGCCAGCCGCTGGCGCTGATCGGCGGTTTTATACTCCAGTTTGATCAGCCAACTATCGGGTTTGTTGATCATTCCTTGGCTCAGCGCCACCTGGTACAGGCGATGGACATCCTGTACATTCTCCAGCGCCCATATTTTCCAGGCGGCAGTGTGGAAACTGCGCCAGATAAATGCGAAAATTAAGCTACTGACAGGGATCAAAAAAAGCAATGCAGGGTTGAATTGGCGGGTCACAATTCTTACGCCAAAAGCGTCAAAGAAAAGCAGGAAATAAAAGGCTAATCCGCCAAATGCCACGATAGATGGAATTGTCCTCAGGTTGAGTCGACCGGCACGGATGGCCTCGCTGACGGAAACAAAATAGGTTTGGTGCATCATGGTAGTTGGAGTGGGGTAAATGCATTAGCAAAGATAATTTATTTGCCGGTAACTTTTAGGGCTTAACCGCTGACGGGGGGGAAGTTAGCACAAATCATCCCCTACCCACCAAGGCCCCCCGTTGGCGGTTGAGCCTTGTTGAACGGAGCCGGACTTCCAGCAGAATCCTTTTCGCTCCCCTTTTCACCCA
>JBBRDQ010000354.1:0-2290 GCA_038203695.1 Chitinophagales bacterium | reverse complement strand
TTAAAGAAGCTGCCAAAGCCGTGGCCAATTACGAAGGCATTGGCCTGAGTATCCTGGAATTATCGCATCGTGGCCCCGAATTTACGGCGGTTATCGAAGAAGCGAATGCACTGATGCAGGAAATCGTCGGTCTGCCCGCCGGTTACAAAACCCTATGGTTGAGTGGCGGCGCCAGCACCGAGTTCTTCATGGCTCCCATGAACCTGCTGAATGCCGATGAAACTGCCGTTTATACCGATACGGGTACCTGGGCCAATAAAGCCATCAAGGAAGCCAAAGGTTTTGGAAACGTGCAGGTACTTGCGTCGTCAAAAGAGCAGAATTACAACCACATTCCGAAGGGGTACAAAATTCCGGCAACGGCAAAATACCTGCACCTGACCAGCAACAATACTATTTTCGGTACACAATTGCACCGTTTCCCGAAGTCGCCGATCCCGATCGTCTGCGATATGTCGTCCGATTTTTTGAGCCGTCCGTTCGATGTGTCGCAATTCGGGCTGATTTACGCCGGGGCACAAAAAAATCTGGGTCCGGCGGGCACCACGGTGGTAATCGTGCGCGAAGATCTGCTGGGAAAAGTACAGCGTCATTTGCCGAGCATGCTGGATTACCGTACGTTTATCGCGGAAAATTCGCTGTACAATACGCCGCCAGTGTATCCGATTTACGTGAGTATGCTGACCTTGCGCTGGATCAAAAAGAATGGCGGACTGAAAGGTATGCAACGCCGTAATAAATTGAAAGGCAGCATCTTATACAATGAAATCGACAGTAATCCACTGTTCCGTGGCACCACGGCGGTGGAAGACCGGTCGCTGATGAATGCCTGTTTTGTGATGCAAGATAAATACGTCGCTTTAGAAAAAGAGTTCCTGAAAGAAACGGAAGCCAACGGCATGGTCGGTCTGAAAGGCCACCGCTCAGTCGGCGGATTCCGGGCCAGTATCTACAATGCGCTGCCGAAAACCAGCGTGCAGGCATTGGCCGATCTGATGGCTGATTTTGCCAAACGCAAAGGATAAAACCTGGTATGCCACAATACAATACCCATCTCAATATTGACGGGCTCGATTTGCCCGTCAATATTGTGTTTGAATACCGCAACAATACCCGCTGGGCATTTACCCGCACCGGACTTTCCCTGCGCATGCCGCACGGATTGCCCGCGCCGGAAGTGCAAAAACACCTCCGCACGCTACAGGAATGGGCTGCCGCACACCTGCTTAAAAAACCTTCCCTGCGGGAAAAATTCATCGGAAAAACCTATCAAACCGGTGATCTGCTGGAGGTAGGCGGCCGGAAATACACCCTGCAAATGCAGGTCGAAGCCCGCAGTTCGCACACCGGAAAATTGTTGGATAACAATATTATTCAGTTGCAAATGGCCGAGCGATCCACGCCCGGCAATCGCTTGAAAGCCACCAAAACCCTGTTGTCCCGCATCGTAGCCGGCGATTTTTACCCGGAAATAACCCGTCGGGTGCGCGACTGGAACGATCGCACCTTTCAGCAGCCGATCAAAAGTATCAACCTGAAATACAACCATTCCAACTGGGGAAGTTGCTCCGCCCGCAACAACGTCAATCTTTCTACCCGGCTGCTTTTTGCGCCCGTCGAAGTACAGGATTACGTGATCCTGCACGAACTGGCCCACCTCGTGGAACTCAATCACTCCGACCGCTTCTGGGCATTGGTCGAGCGGCACATGCCCGATTACCAGGTCAAGGAAAAGTGGCTGAAACAACACGGGCCGAATTGTGATTTTTGAAAATCAGGTAGTTATATCTCCACTTGAACTACTTTTCCACCTTTAATTTGATTTTATGCCCGACATCACCACGCATGACGACATTAAAGAACTGATCGACACCTTTTATACCAAGGTACAGACAGACGACGTGTTGGGTTATATTTTTAATGAAGTCGCCCAGGTAGACTGGCCCCATCACCTGCCCAAAATGTATGCGTTCTGGGAATTTCTTCTGCTAGGCTCGGCCGATGCTTATCGGGGTAATCCCATGCAAAAACACGCTGAATTACACGCTATATATCCGCTGAAAGTAGCGCATTTCGACCGCTGGGTAGCGCTGTTTCAGCAAACGGTCGATGAATTGTTTGCCGGTCCGACTGCTGACAGCGCCAAGTTTCGCGCTTTTGCCATTGCGGAAACCTGGAAACCCAAATTCGACGGTCCGTTTGCTGCATAACCGTAGCAATCCAAGGCTAGCCTAAAAACGTATGTTGGTACAATCGGTTTACTGGTGGACTGGTTTTACGGTGCAGCAAG
>JBBRDQ010000353.1:0-2342 GCA_038203695.1 Chitinophagales bacterium | reverse complement strand
GGGCATCATACCGTATTCGGCGAGTTCTTTTTCCTCCGAATTATCGGCGAAATGCTCCAGGATCACGAAGGTACCGGGATCGGTCGCCCACATGGCATTGGCGTAATCTTTCCAGATGGCGATGCGGGAGGCATCGTACTGGCCCCAGTTCGATACGCTGCCGA
The DNA here is from genome assembly GCA_038203695.1 of Chitinophagales bacterium. Classification (GTDB taxonomy): domain Bacteria; phylum Bacteroidota; class Bacteroidia; order Chitinophagales; family Saprospiraceae; genus M3007. The sequence continues at coordinate 2,178 of JBBRDQ010000353.1, read as the reverse complement.
GGGTATTTTTCTGGGTAAATCCTTTGGATAAATCGAAGCGGAAACCATCTACTTTGAATTCAGTCTGCCAGTAACGCAGGCAGTTTTTCAGGTAGGTTTTGGTAGCTGCGCTCTCGTGATTGAAGTCGTTAAAAACGTTGAACTCGTGTTTGGCAATCGGATTCAGCCACGGATTGTCGGCAGCAGGGCGGTTGTTGGCAGAATCCCAGTACAGTTTGGCCAGCGGACTATCGCCGGTCGCATGGTTGAACACCACATCCAGGATAATGGCGATGTTGCGTTTGTGGCATTCATCGATCAGCATTTTCAGGGCCGTGGCGGTGCCGTAGTACTTGTCAAGCGCCTTGTGAAACGAAGGATTGTAACCCCAACTGGTATTGCCATCGAACTCGTTGATGGGCATCAGTTCGATCGCATTTACGCCCAGCCGATCCAGGTAATCGAGGGTATCCAGCAGGGTCTGATAGTCGTGGCGGTTGATAAAATCGCGCATTAGCAGTTCGTAAATAACCAGGTCGGTTTTCTTGGGGCGCTGATAACTCGTTGCCTGCCAGTCGAATGCGGGTTGGGCGGTTTGCAATACCGAGACGATGCCGGTGGTTTGTCCGGTCGGGTAAGATGGCAAATTCGGATAGGTAACGGCGGGAATAAAGGGGTCATTATTGGGGTCGAGTACCAGCGTACTCAACGGGTCGGCGATGCGCAGGGTACCATCTACCAGGTACTGGAAACGGTATTGCTGACCGGCGTTGAGGCCCGGCACATCCAGCCACCAGGTTTTGCCATCCACACTGCGGCGCATCTGATAATCGGCATTGGGCAGCCAGTTATTAAATTCACCGATCACGTACACGGCCTGTTTATTGGGTGCGTACAAGGCGAGCCGTACACTGGTCGTACTGGTGTACGTAATGCCCAATTCGGTACCCGCAGGCGGATCCTGGGTAATAGTAGCCGCAGCTACCACGTAGACAAAGGACGAGGTGCTGATCTCTGCGCCAGCCGTGGCGGTCAGTTCGACGGTGTGCAGGCCATTCACGCTGGCGGTAATTATGGCATCGAGCGTTTTGCCGTTGCCCGTAGCGATTTGTGTCCCGTTATCTTTTAAGACCAGGGTGGAAGTTTTCGAAGCCGCGGTTTTTACGACAATCGCACTACCGCTGTTGACCAGCAGAGAAGGCACCGAAGGTTGCAGAATAGCCGTTTGCAACGGGCTGTTGGCGGGGTACACCGCATAGAAAACATCCGATCCATCGGCAGCGCGACCGACTTTACTGCCGTCCTGGTTGCGGAAAACGAAGGCCAGTTTTTGTACGGTTTCACCACCGGGAACGCTGTAGAATGTGTTGATGGTAATAGTTTTTTTCCATACATTCGGGCTGACATTGGTCATTGCGCCGATCGGGTCATTGATACCCCAGGTGGTCGGCACGTGTTTCCAGTCACTTGGACTGGTACTTTGGTTAGTAATGACGCCGCTGTGCATAAACAGGGGTCCGGCAAAGCCGAGCAGGGCCGTATTACCTTGCGACGCATCGAAATAAATCGTGATCGTTTCGGTAGTGGTAGGAAACGCCGGGTCCACACTGACCTGCGCCTGTCCCGATATACCCAGCAAAAGCAACAGCGCCAGGAGCGGAAATAATCGGAATTGGATTGTTTTGTGCATAAAATTACTAAAAATTTGTTGTGCTGGAAATACAGTGAGCAAATGTACAGGTTTTAGGTTTTGGGTTTAGTCGTTTTGGAGCATACGCAGCAGTAAATAGATTTTTTAATTTTCAAAAATTATTGAACAAACTGAAAGTTATATAGTTATTGATTTAATGGGGTTGTGAGTGCGTATAACTGGTGCTTTTTGCGTTGCCGTAAAAGTACGAAGCCAGGAGAATGAGGCGATTTTAACCTTATTGCATGACCGGTGGATGTGCAGCATTGGGTATTGGGCCTCGGTTTTGTCACTTTTTGCGTCCAAAAAGTAACCAAAAAGACTTGGCTTTCGAAAAACGCCTGCTCAATCGAAAGGGAATAGAATATTCAGGTATTTTGGAGCAGATCGAGGAGGGCTTCCAAATCTTCGTTTGGGCTAGGGTGCGGCCTTATGCAAATCCCGGTTTTGCGCGCTTGGAGGCGGATGAAGCAAAACCATGTTTGAGTCCCGACGCAGGAGGGGCGAGT
>JBBRDQ010000352.1:0-2578 GCA_038203695.1 Chitinophagales bacterium | reverse complement strand
GGAAAGTACTGCCTCGTCGGTGGAATATTGCCCGGAACGCATTTTTTTGCCCGGATACGGAATTTTCAACTGCTCGAACAGCATTTCACCGACCTGTTTCGGGCTGCCGACGTTGAATTGAAATCCAGCCTGGTTGATGATCTTTTCTTCCAGGGCGACGATCAACACCGCCAGTTCACCCGAATACTCCCGTAAGAAATCCGGGTCGATTCGCACGCCCGCACACTCGATATCGGTCAGCACTTTTACCAGCGGTGCCTCTACCTCAATGAATAGTTTTTCCAGCGCAGGTCCGCCGGCAGTCAGTAAGGGCGCTAAATAATCGCGCAACCGGATCGTAACATCGGCATCCTCCGCCGCGTAATCCTTGATTTTTTCCAGCTCCACATCGCGCATAGTGCCCTGTCCTACCCCTTTTTTCCCAATCAATTCCTCGATTTTCACAGTCTGGTATTGCAGGTAGGTTTCCGCCATATAGTTCATATTGTGGCGAAGTTCGGGTTCAAGCAGATAATGGGCCAGCATGGTATCCCAGTAGGGGCCACGCAGGTCGACCGCGTAGTTTTTCAGGACGATCGCATCGTATTTCAGGTTCTGGCCGATCTTCTCAATCTGCTCACTTTCAAATACTTGTCGAAACTCTTCGACGATTTTTTGCGCTTCGACATAATCGGCCGAAATGGGCACGTACCACGCTTCCCCCGCCTGTAAAGCAAAAGAAAAACCGACCAGTTCTGCCTGGGTGGCGTCGAGGGCCGTCGTTTCGGAATCGTAACAAATAGCGGGTGAGGCCAGCAGTTTTTGGATCAGATCGGCCCTGGCGGCGGCGGTATCCGCCAAGTGATACGTATGCGGTGTATTGGTGATGTTATTCGTCGGACGCACCATACCGCCCATCGCTTCATCGGCCGTAGCCGGCGCACCATCTGCACTGACAGCACGATCTTCGCCAAACAAACTGCCTTGGGTGCCACTGCCGGTTGGCGCGGGTTTGGCGGAGGTTTTACGGCCGGTTTCGGGCTTGGCCGGCAGTTCCGGCGCTACGTAACCGGCCCAGGGACTGCGCAGAATAGCGTCGGCCAAAGACCGGAATTCCAGTTCTTTAAAAATTTCGATCAGCGCTTCCCGATCGAACGGTTCGATCTCAAATTGTTTGTCTTCAAACTGGATCGGCACATCGATATCGATCGTAGCCAGCCATTTGGACAGCGTGGCTTTTTCGTGGTGGGTTTTTACAATCTCCTGCTGTTTGCCTTTCAGTTGGTCCGTGTTGGCGAGCAGGTTTTCAATGCTGCCGAATTGCTCGATCAGTTTGGCAGCGGTTTTTTCGCCGATTCCCGGCAATCCGGGAATATTATCGACGGCATCGCCCATCAGGCCGAGCATATCGATGACCTGCCCGACGTGTTGAATACCCCAGCGTTCGCATACCTCTTTCACGCCCCAGATCTCTACATCATTGCCCATGCGGGAAGGTTTGTAAAGGAAGATATTTTCGCTTACCAATTGTCCGAAGTCTTTGTCGGGCGTCACCATGTAGGTAGAAAACCCTTCCTTTTCCGCTTGTTTTGCCAGCGTACCGATCACATCATCGGCTTCATAGTTGGGCACGACCACAACGGGAATATTCATGGCGCGCACGATTTTTTCCACCCAGGGAATCCCGAAGGCGATATCTTCCGGTTGCGCTTCCCGGTGGGCTTTGTACGGCTCATACGCCTGATGCCGGAAAGTACCGCCAGAAGGATCGAACACCACCGCGATATGCGTAGGTTTTTCCGTTTGCATCATATCCCACATCGTACGGATAAAGCCTTGAATAGCGGAGACATTCCAGCCTTTGGAATTGAGTAGCGGGCGGGTGATAAAAGCGAAGTGAGCGCGATAAATCAGCGCGTGGCCGTCCAGCAGAAAGAGTTTTTTTGACATGGTGCAAAAGTCTGAAAAAGAGCCAATTTTTTACTAAAAATAACTTGGTAATACCCATGTTGCCCGCAAATAATCTGCAAAATTGCGGGTTAAATAATTGTATCTTTGCGCTCTTTTGGGGAAAATGGTACCATTCCTAAGTAACGTACCAAGCGAGCGTTAATCTTTTATCTAACGTAATTTTACCCATTAAAAAATTGATAATCAGTGCATTGCAGCATATCCTGCTGATTTTTTTGACCTAATCTGTCCTGGTCTGTGAAACGAGTGCAACTTATGGCCGCTGCAAGCGGCCCATCTAACGATACGCAGGTGATTCTTGCCGATAAAAACGGACTGGATGCGCTTACGTCATTACTCACCGCGTCAGAGGCTGCTTTTCTACAAGAGGCTGCCGAACGGGAGGTGTTCCAATTCTTTTTTGCCCGTGCTGAAGGCGGCGTTTTTATCCGGATTTTAAAGGCAGAAAAAGACCCTCACATCGCCCGCGAAGCCGCTCGCCTGGCGGGCAGTGAAGTGTTAAAAGAACTCCGGCAATACAAGTTCGAGACTGTTTTAATCCGCAATTTTTGCGCCATTAATCGCGCCCTGGCATTTGCAGAAGGCTTGGCTTTGAGCAGTTACCAGTTCTTGAAATACTTTACGAAGC
>JBBRDQ010000351.1:0-2704 GCA_038203695.1 Chitinophagales bacterium | reverse complement strand
CCTGGCCGTCGGTGGTCAATGGCCCGGCAATCCGGACGCAACGACAAATTTTCCACAACGCTTGATCGTCGATTATGTGCGGGTTTTTCAATAGGGAACAGCGTAAAAATGGCCGTATCCCCCAGGCCACCTAATTTAATTTCGAATTTCCAGGTGGCTTGGGGGATATGTGCATGGTGTCCTATGTAGTAATTATTTTTGCCAGAAAATTGAAATTCGCATCTGATAGGCGCTTGCAAACACCGATTGTATTGACAAATAAGGAAAAAATTGATGTGGTCATGTTTTACTCACTTTGACGGACCGGGAATTTTGGTTTGACCCGAGGTTCGGGTTTCCACGAGATTAATACCCCCGCAAATTAAACCCCTCTGTGTCCACCATATCTACCCAGCGGCCCATTTTTTTCTGGATCACCCGAAAATGCTGCTCGTCTTCCAGGGTAACAAATGAAATGGCTTCGCCTGTAGCCCCGGCCCGGCCCGTCCGGCCGATGCGGTGGATAAAATCTTTGGGCGAGCGCGGCAATTCATAATTAATCACCATCGGCAGTTCCGGAATATCGATGCCGCGCGAGGCCAGATCGGTCGCCACCAGCACGTTGATCTCGCCGGATTTGAAATAGCGCAACGCATCCGTGCGGGCACCCTGACTTTTCTGACTGTGCAAAGCCAAGGCTGCAATCCCGTTTATTTTTAGTTTGTGGACCACACTGTCGGCTTTATGTACGGAAGAAGTAAAAACCAGTACCTGTTGCAGATTTTGTTCCTTGATCAAATAGCGCAGCAGCGGCCCTTTGCGGTCTTCTGTGACGCGGTAGCCGATTTGTTTGATATCCTCCAGATTTTCCTTTTGCTGCGCAATCTCAATTTTAACCGGATTGTGCAGCAGTATTTCGGTAATTGTATCGATGTCCTTGCCGAGCGTGGCGGAAAACAGCAGATTCTGCCGGCGGGTTGGAAGCAACGCGAAAATGCGGGTCATCTCTTCCTTAAAACCCAGGTTGAGCATTTTATCGGCTTCATCCAGCACCAGAATATCCACTTCGGATAAGTACAGGGCTTTGTGATCGACCAGGTCCAATAAACGGCCCGGCGTAGCCACCACGATTTCAACGCCTTGTAAATGAATCATTTGGGGATTTACCGATACGCCACCAAATACGGCCATGGTTTTAACCGGCCGCGGCAACTGTTCGCCCATCAATTTAAAAACCAGTCCGACCTGCACCGCCAATTCACGGGTCGGCACCAAGATCAACGCCTTGATATGCCGGTTGGAAGCGACCTTTTTCTGTTGGAACTGTTGCAAAACCGGCAATACAAAACTGGCGGTTTTGCCCGAACCGGTCTGTGCAATGCCCAAAATATCTTTGCCCGCCAGGATGGCCGGAATAGCGGCTACCTGGATGGGATACGGCAGGGCGTAGTCCGATTTTGCCACAGCGGCGAGCAGGGGCGCTGTCAGGCCTAGATCGAGAAAAGAGACTGGATGAGCGGGCTGTTGGGCAGGTTGTGACGTGTCATTCATGGGCACAAGGTACGACGATTGCGCGGTGTAGTTCGATCGCGTGTTTTTTTCAGGTAAGTTGGCTTTCGGCAGGCGCAGGAAACCACCTGTCCAGTAATTTCATGACGTAGATCAATCCGACCGCGCTGAACAAATGTTTGAGCGTATGCCCGCTCCAAAAGCCAAGTGCAGCGTAGATCGGTTGATCGTAACGCTCGCAGACTTTCGCCAGCATATACCAGCCGAGCACCAGCAGGAAGTAACGTACATACGGCACTTTTCCGGGAAATGATAAGATCAAGACGGGGGCGGCCAGGAGCGGGAAAAACTGTACCAATGCGTAGGGACGTAAATCCCCGTGTCCGGCGGCTTCGGTAAAATACCAGTACAATACACTGATAATACCGATGGGAATCGCCAGCCAGAATACGGCAATACCGACCCGGTAACCCAGGTAATCATGCGCCAGTAAAGCGAGCAGCGACATAAACATCAGGGTCATCGGCAGCCGGTCCCACAGCAGCGTGTCATTGCTGGGCGTCCAATGGTAATACGCTGATCCAAAACAGGTTATAAAAATACCGGCGCTCAAAATGACTGGAATCCAGCGGACTACGCCGGCATTGCGATGCGACCAGTAGCGGATACATTGCCACAGACCATAGAGTCCGATAAACAGCATTGGAAGATTCGATACGACATTCCAGAAATAGGGAATTCCCCCAAAGGAACGGGTATCGGCATAGTTGTGATAGGCTGGATCCTGAGCAATCGGTGGCAGGAGGCCATGACCGGTTACAACCAGCAGCAGCAGGGCAAACAGTACCGTTTCAGGGGAAATAGTGCGGCGTTTTAGAGATTTGTTTTGCATACTTGGATCGCATTAAAGGGTGGAAGAATTGTTGCTACGAGTAAATTTTTCAATTATCAGCACCGCCAAAATTCCGAGCGTATACGCCACTAAATCAAGCCAGTGAAAAGAGGTACCGATGACAATGCGGGCAATTTTAACATCCTGTAGTCCCAGCAATTGTACCAATTTAAAATACTGCAGTGTTTCCAGCACATAAGAAAATACGAGCACAGCGAGTGCCACTTTCACAACTGGCCCTTTCCAAAAACTCTGTACTAAACAATACAACAAGATAACCACCAGAAAATCGCCGCCAAACGGCCGGATAAACCGATCGTGCAT
>JBBRDQ010000350.1:0-2833 GCA_038203695.1 Chitinophagales bacterium | reverse complement strand
CTACGATATCGTCGTAGGCCGAAAACTGGTGCTCGGCGTAGTGGACACGCTGCCCTGCGGTGCCTGGAAGTTTCTGGCCACTCCACCTGAGGTAACTGCAAACACAAGTTGTACCAATCTGCTGGGCATCAAAATAGGCGATCTGAATGGCCCGTATTTCGCTCCGCCACCGACGGATCGAAGTCCTTTGTCACTGGTGGCCGACAATCGATTGCTCCAACGCGGCCAAACGACGGTGGTAAATCTGAACGCGGCGGAAGCGATTACTTTAAGTGGACTGCAACTGGCTTTTCAATTTGACCCGGCAAAACTGCGCATCAACCGCATCGAATCGGCTGTTTTACCAAATTTTGGCCTGGACTGTTACAACCTGCACGGAGCGGTGCAAGGTATTGCGCCTTTAGTATGGCTCGATGGCCGTTCCTGGCCGATTCCAGCCGCTTCTCCACTTTTCACTTTGGAAATTACGGCATTACAGGATGGCAATCTGGCCGAATTGTTGACCCTTGCACCGACGCACCTTACCCCGGAAATTTATTCGCAAGAAGGTACAGCCCGACAAATTACCATCGACTGGAATACGCATGCTTCCCCTCCAGATCCTGCTATTATAATTGCACCCAACCCGGCTAATCACGCGTTCAGTGTACTGTTGGAACGAGAAAATACCGCCTCCGTTTTATTGCAACTGATTGATTTACAAGGAAAAATAGTGTTATCACAGCAATTTTCCACGGTACCGGGATTGAATCGACTGGATGTTCGCGCAGATATACAACCAGCGGGTTTATATTTCCTGCAACTCGACGGTACACCCGGCGGAAAGGTATTATTAGCAGACCGTCCCTAACTTTTCCGCAAGCCGTTTGTTTAGTAAGCGTTCAAATTGTTATACTTTTGCGGCCCTTATTGATACACAGCTTATGTCCACTACCCTTGTTGCTCCACAGTCGGTCGATACCTACACCATCCACCTCGACACTATTGAAGAAGCCCTTGCCGACATCCGTGCCGGTAAAATAATCATTGTCGTCGACGATGAAGACCGCGAAAATGAAGGCGATTTCATCTGTGCCGCCGAGAAAATTACGCCGGAAATCATTAATTTCATGGCAACTTACGGCCGTGGTCTTATCTGTACGCCGCTCGAAGAGAAACGCACCGACGAATTGGACTTCGACCTGATGGTGAGCAGCAATACTGCCTTGCATGAAACGGCTTTTACGGTTTCGATCGACCTGATCGGACAGGGTTGCAGTACTGGGATCAGCGCCTACGACCGGGCAACCGGCATTCGCCATCTGACCAATCCGGCGGCTAAAGGCAGCGATTATGCCCGTCCGGGCCATATTTTCCCGTTGCGCGCCAAAACTGGCGGTGTATTGCGTCGTACCGGCCATACGGAAGCGGCCGTAGATCTGGCGCGGCTGGCCGGACTCTACCCTGCCGGTGTGCTGGTGGAAATACTCAATGCCGATGGTACGATGGCCCGTTTACCTGACTTAGTCGGCGTGGCGCGCGAACACAACCTTAAGATTATCTCCATCGACGATCTAGTCGCCTATCGCATGCGCACGGAACGGCTGGTCCGCCGGGAAGTCAGCACCCACATGCAGACGATTTTTGGCGAATTTGAAGTCATTGCCTACACCGATATTACCAGTGGCGATTGCCATCTGGTCTTGAAAAAAGGGGAATGGCAGGAGGATGAACCTGTTTTAGTCCGGGTACATTCCTCGTCGGAAACCGGCGACATTCTTGGTACTTTATTGGCCGATTACGGCACCAATATCAATAAAGCGCTGGACACCATCGCCGATTCCGGTAAAGGAGCCTTTGTGTACCTGCGTCAGAACGATAAAGGCACCTTGCTCGCCAAACTCAATCATTACAAACAACTCCAGGATGAAGGGCAGGCGGAAAAATTCGACCTGCACTCGCCTATGGGCAAAAAAGATTTTGGCGTAGGCGCACAGATTCTGCGCGATCTCAACATCACCAAAATTCGCCTGCTCACCAATCACCCCAGCCGCCGGATGGGACTGATCGGTTATGGATTGGAAATTGTCGAACACGTACAATTGTAGCGGCGCGTCCATATTTATCTGATCACATTTATTATTTGCACCCCGTTGCAGCCAACCCCTTTTGCCCGTTTCGCATCAACACAATACTTATGGAAAGTAAAACAGTAGTAACGCCTTACGGCTCCGGCGGAAGCAAAAAAGCCGAAGTGGAGCAAATGTTCGACAAAATTGCGCCCAAATACGATGCCCTCAACCGCATATTGTCGCTGGGTATCGACGTGTCGTGGCGTAAAAAAGCGATCGGTTATTTAAAGGATGCGAACCCCCGTGAAATACTCGACGTAGCCACCGGAACGGCGGATGTGGCTTTGATGACTGCCAAAATTTTACATCCGGAGCGCATCATCGGCATAGATATTGCCAATCAAATGCTGGATTTCGGGCGGGTGAAAATCAAAGACCAGGGACTGGAAAATATTATCTCCTTGGAAACGGGCGACAGCGAAAATCTGCGTTTCGCCGATAATTCGTTTGACGCAGTTACAGTCGCATTTGGTGTTCGCAATTTTGAAAACCTGGAAAAAGGACTGACGGAAATGCAGCGCGTTTTGCGCCCGGGCGGACGTGTGGTGGTACTGGAATTTTCAAAACCACAACTTTTTCCGTTTAAACAGTTCTATAATGCGTACTTCAAATACGTTTTGCCGCTGATTGGACGTTTAACCAGCCGCGACATTCGCGCGTATACCTATCTCTTTGAAAGCGTGCAGGTATTTCCAGAAGGCAACGATTTTCTTAACATCTTA
>JBBRDQ010000349.1:0-2920 GCA_038203695.1 Chitinophagales bacterium | reverse complement strand
CCAGCCGTTAAAAGGCGACATGGCGGGGCCGGTATGCCGCGCAAAAAAGCGTACTTCCGTGATTAATTCTTTCGACCCTAGTATCGCGCCACCAATGACACGCCCCTGGCCATCCATAAATTTGGTAGCAGAGTGCGTGACAATATGGGCGCCGAGTCTGGCGGGCGTTTGCAGGTATGGCGTAGCAAAACAATTATCCACATTGAGGATAATACCGTGCTGATTGGCAATCGCAGCCAAGGCTGCAATATCGATCAGGTCCAGCGCCGGATTGGAAGGTGTTTCAATAAAAAATAATTTAGTAGCCGGTTGCACGGCTGCGGCCCAGTCTTCCATGGTGGCCGAAGCATCTATGTAAGTGTAGGTGATTCCCCAGCGCGGCAATAATTGCGTGACGATCTTGTGCGTAGAACCGAACACCGAGCGCGATACGACCACATGATCGCCGGAGCGCAGAAACGCGGCCATGCTCACGTACATCGCCGCCATGCCCGAAGCCGTGGCGATACCATCTTCCGTACCTTCCAGCAGACACAGTTTCTCGATTAGTTCGTCGTTGTTGGGATTGGAAAAACGCGTGTAGATATCGCCCTGTACTTCGTCGGCAAACATGGCCCGGGCCTGTTCGGCGTCCTCGAATACAAAACTGGACGTAGCGTAAATCGGCACGGAGTGTTCCCGGTGTTGCGAACGGTCTGTTTGGGTGCGTACCGCGATGGTCTCAAAATTGTCGAATGCTTTCATGCTTTACGCCTGCGCTGCAAAAGGTTGAATGTCAAATGAATAGGTCACCGTGGCAGTTTTTTCGAGCATGACGCCGACCGAGCAGTATTTATCAATGCTCATTTTCACGGCTTTCCCTACCTTATCGGGATTCAGATCGCCAAAAAAGGTAAATTTCATATCGATCGCGGTGAAGGGTGCCGGCACGGCGTCTTTTTCGCGTTCGCCGGTAACGGTTATTTTAATGTCTTTCACGTCCTGGCGCTGCTTTTTCAGGATGATCAGCATGTCGATTACGCTACAGGTGCCGATGGCCACCAGTAAAAGTTGCATCGGGCGCATGCCGGCATTGTGTCCGCCAACAGCCGGTGCAGCATCAATGTGCACACTGCACCCATCTTCATTGAGGGCTTCAAAATGAAAGGCATCGTCGAGTCGGTTAATTTCTATCTTCATGAAATACGTAGGTTATGCGGGGGCAAAAGTATTCAATCGCCGGTCATCCTGAACACGTTTACGCCGATTGCATAGCCATATACTTTGCCGGAAGGGTTGCGCTGGATACGTATTTTGTTACAAGCAACGCCCAAATCAACTTTTTCCCAGGTCGCACCGCCGTCTGCTGTTTTATAACCGCTGTTCATGGTGCCTACAAATCCCGTTTTTTCATCGATAAAACCTACGCCGAAGGGCCTGGCCTTATAGTCGTTACACAAATTTATTTCTTGCCAGGTTTTGCCGCCATCGGTTGTTTTAATAATGCGCTGCTGGGTGAAGGTGGTATCGGGGTTGTAATGCTGAATAGTTACATATCCGACTTTTCGGGAAGGGAAAAAGCATTTCCAGGTAATCTCGTAGGACCGTTTTGATTCATAAACCGCTTCCCAGGTATTGCCGCCATCGCGGGTGTACAGCACACGGGCATGGTTTTGCTCCATATCGTCGCTCGAAGCGCTACAGGCAAACCCTTCTTTTTTGTCGAACATTTTGAGGTCGAACAACATACTGCCGTACGCGCTCATGTCGTGACTGGTAAAGGTATTGCCATTGTCGTGGCTGACCAGCATATTCGCTGGGCTGCCCACGCGACCGACGGCAAAAACATGGTATTTGTAGCCAATTTCCCCGTGATTGACGATTTGCTCTTTTACCACATCGATCGCGCACAGCCCCTTTACATACGGGCCGGCATACGGACAGGGCACCCATGTTTTCCCGCCGTCTACGGTTTTGTAAAGCGGGATAGTATCCGTGACATTGGGAAAATAATCGGTACCAACCGTGCCGGCAAATCCCGTCAGGGTATCCAGAAAAGCAATACACCGAAAGAATGTTCCCTTTTGTTCGAGTTGCAACTGCCAGGTGTCGCCCCGGTCATTGGTGCGGTAGATTTTGCCGAAGCCATTGATGTACCATCCATGCTGTTCGTCTACGAAACAGATGTCATCCTGTTTTCCGCGATAGGGTTCAGTACTGAGTTTGGTCCAGACGGGTGTTTGAGCCGAAAGTTGAAGGGCGCAAAAAAAGGCCAGCCAGCCCATGGTAAAGATGTGTAGGCGCATAATTGAGCGGAGTATAAGGCGTGGAGAAAGCGTAGTAATACAAATGACGCGGCGCATCCAGATCTTCCGGATTTTACAATCTTTCCAAACCTGTTTAAGCCGCGTCATCGCGTTTTGTATTGTAATCCTTAAGAACCCATTATTTATTCATCGTCAAGGTCTTACCCTGGTAGAAGTCGAGAATCTTCAACTTGAAAATATAATCGTATTTGGCCACCACCAGATTATTTTCAGCGATATCCAGGTTGTTTTTAGCCGTCGTCAGGTCGAGGGTATTGACTGCGCCCAGCTGATGGCGCTTCTCGATATTCTGAAAAGCCATTTGTGTTGCTTCGAATGTTTTTTGGGTGGCTTCCAGTTGCAGTCGCGCAGAACGCGCGTTGGCAATCGCCGTTTGAATATCATTTTTCAACTGCTGACGCGTCTGGGTATTTTGCATTTGGGCGGTCAGTACACCGAGACGGGCGCGCTCCACGCTGAGGCGGGTACGACCGTTTTGATAAATAGGAACATTGATACTTACGCCGACTGCCTGGCCAAAGTTTTGGTTGAGTTGGGCCACGTACCTGCTCTTGGCAAAATCAAAGTTGGAAAAGCGTTGCTGAACGGTTGTTTCTATGCCATTCACGATAAAT
>JBBRDQ010000348.1:0-2939 GCA_038203695.1 Chitinophagales bacterium | reverse complement strand
CCGGAATTGCGGAATGCTATTGAGCGCGACCGCAGCCGTGGACTTTCCAGCAGTACGCGCAGTTATGAAATTGAAATGCACCGGCGTACCGCCGATGCATTTACCAATATCATTCTTACCATTATCGGACTGGCGGTTGCCGGGCGAAAGGTGCGCGGCGGTATGGGCTTACACCTTGCCCTGGGGATCGGGATCGGCGCTTTCTTTATTTTATTATCGAAGTTCGCCGCATCCTTTGCTTCCAGTGGGAGTGTATCGCCGCTGCTGGGCATGTGGATGCCCAATCTTATCTTCATGGGGGTAGCGGCTTTTCTGATCAGCCGGGCGCAGAAATGATCAAAAAATTTCTTTGCCGATAAAACGGGTGAGTCCACCGCCGACTTTTGTGGCCAGTTTCAACGCAAAAGCGTACTGTTTATACTTGCGTTTGAATTTGGGTGCCAAATCCACCAGACTTTTAACATAAGGCTTTTGCGCTACCCGCACGCCCAGTCCAATTTTATCTACCGTATTGAGTTTCCCTTGCCAGGTCTCGCTCTCGCGCAGAATCTTGTCCATGGCCGCTTCATTTTGATCATGGTATTTTTTTACAAATTTTATGCCTTTGGCCGGATCGATGAATTTCAGGTCTTGCTGCATAAATTGCACATAGTCTTCCACCATTCCATCCAGTTTTTGTTCCGGCGTAAGATTGCTGTTGGCAAGACGTTGTAAATTTTGGTGATGACTGCTCAGCCATTTGTTTTGTTGCCACGAAGCGCAGCTGCTTTGTGAAAGCAGCAATCCGGACAGGGCAATCAGAAAAAAGAATTTTTGCATATTTGATGAATGTTGATGTAGCGGTAAAAGTAGTTAAAGACCTACTTTTGCCGTTCATGGCATCAGAATAGTAGGTTAATTTTATATGTTTCCTAAACAGTAATTTTTGGTTATGCGTATCTTGGCACTGCTCTTTTTTGCCTTCCTTGCTGATTTTTCGGCGTTACTTGCTCAAAATTATACGGTAGAAAAACTTCCGGATTTTATCAACTCACCGGCCGATGAAATCACGCCCGTACTGAGCCGGGATGGTCGGACGCTGTATTTTACCCGTGTCGGCTTTCCTGATTTTGATCATACCATTCAGTGGGATACGATTAACTGGGCTACTAAACTCCAACCCGAAGCATATCGTACTTTTCTAGCCGGCATTTATTCGGAAATCAGCGGTATGCAAGTGCTGGATCCGGTGCATTCCTCTTTCAATCAGGATATCTGGATTGCTACCGGAGATAGCGCGGCTTTTACAGCGATAAGCCACCCCGGTCCACCGCTGAATAATGCCTTGCCCAATAGCCTGGTGTCTATTACGCCCGATCCGAATGCTTTTTATATTATCAATCAATTTACCAAAGAAGGCGATATGGATCGGGGTTTTTCACTGATTCGCCGCACCACCGACAGCGTAGGCTGGACTTTTCCAGTGCCGGTCGAGATAAAAGATTTTTACACGATCACTTCGGATGTCAGCTTGACCATGAGTTTTGATGGCAAAGTGTTGATCCTGTCGGCAGTGCGGTTTGACTCAAGAGACATGGATTTGTACGTCTGTTTTAAGGAAGGCGATAATAAATGGACGGCCCCGCTCAATCTTGGCAGCACGATAAACTCTATCCGTCGCGAGACCACTCCATTTCTATCCGAAGATAATACGACGCTTTATTTTTCTTCCAATCGCGGCGAGAGTAGTGGTGGCAACGATATTTTTGTGAGCAAACGCCTGGATGAAACCTGGCAAAACTGGACCCAGCCAGAGCGGCTGCCAGAACCGATCAATTCCCGGAGCGATGAAAGTCAGCCCTATTTTAATATGACCTCGGGTTATCTTTATTTTACTTCGCGTCGCGCCGGCAACAGCGACATTTTTAAAGCCCAAATCGCGCCGCCGCAGCCTACCGAGTTGCTGGTGAAAGGTCGCATCCTAAATCGTAAAACGGGCGAACTAATGACTGGAACACGGATTTACTATGGCGCTGCCGATAATGTCCCCAACACCCTTAGTACACCGGACGGTACGTTTTCGCTCAAAATTCCGCGTGGTGTGGTGTTCAATTTAACGCCGGAAAAAACCGGCTTTACCGGCGATATTACCAATATACTGCTGCGCAGAAATTACTATTATTTCCGGGAGCAATACGTTGAATTGTGGCTCAATCCACTGGAAGTAAATGCGCAAATTGAGCTTCGGCCGATCTTTTTCCAACAATCCAAGGCTATAATTCTGGAAGAATCTTACCCTGAACTCGAACGCTTAGCCGTATTGCTGCGGGAAACGCCCTCTCTCCAGATTCGCGTGGAAGGACATACCGATAACATTGGCCGGGAGGAAGATTTGCAGCAGCTTTCTAAAGACCGCGCCGTGGCGATCCGCAATTTTTTAATCGACAAAGGCATTGACCCGGTACGCATTTTAGCCGTTGGATTGGGCGCAAAATATCCGCTTAACAGCAATGAGTCTGACGAACAACGGTCAAAAAACCGCCGGGTAGAAGTGCGCGTTGCCAAGATATAAATGCCGCTAAGCGCGGCTTAATCCAATACCATATCTTAGTCAACAATCATGGTATGATGATCCAGTTCCTGTTGTCTCATGTGGGTCGGTAATTCGCGGAATTCATACTGCTGATTGCGCAACTGCGGGCGTAATCCGGCTTCCCGAATCGCCTGCTGAATGCCATCCGCTGTAAACCGGAATCGTGCACCTGCAGCAGAAACGACGTTTTCTTCGATCATAATGCTGCCAAAATCGTTGGCACCGCTGTGCAAACACACCTGGGCTACCTGTTTGCCAACGGTCAACCAGGACGCCTGGATATTGAGAATATTTGGCAACATGATACGACTCATCGCGATCATGCGGATGTACTCATCGCCTGTAACTGCGTTGCGGGCGCGTTTGA
>JBBRDQ010000347.1:0-3089 GCA_038203695.1 Chitinophagales bacterium | reverse complement strand
CCAGACAGACAAAGTCTTTTTCCAAGAGCAAACTCAAAGTCGTGTCCGGTGCTATTTTCAGTTCGTTTTTAAAGCCGACGCGTGCTTCGGAGTACCAGTTTTGAGCGGCTTCCAGCGGCAGAAACAACGTAATTTTACCGCCGTCAAACGTAGCCTCGAGATTCGTGATACCGGCTTTAGCGGCTAAGGCATAGACAAATTGCGGCGTGCCGGCAGGGCCGAAGGCGGTGGATTCGGCGAGGTAGCCTGTTTCGCGCAGGGTCTTGACTTCGGTTTGGGTGAGTCGGTAACGAATGAAATTTCCTTTGATGCGAATTTTCATGATCAGGTGGCGATATTTGACAGATTAGAATACAAATTAAAGCGATTATCGCGTAAAAAACCAATGAGGGTGATCCCGAATGCTTCGGCAGTTTCGACCGCCAGACTGGAAGGCGCACCAACGGCGCAAACGATCCGGATACCGGCCATCGCGGCTTTTTGCAGCAATTCAAAACTGGCACGACCGCTGAGCAACAGGATATGCTCGCACAGCGGAACCGTCTTCTGCTGGAAATAATGTCCGATCAGTTTATCCAGGGCGTTGTGGCGACCGACATCTTCGCGTACAGCCAGCAGATTGCCGGTTGTATCGAACAGCGCTGCGGCGTGCAATCCACCGGTCGCGTCAAAGGTATCCTGCGCCCGGCGCAAAATAGTGGGCAGGGTATAAATAATTGCCGGCGAACCCATTGGAGGCGCACTATTTGCTAAAAATGCCGGATTCTGGGCCGTCTTTATGGCTTCCAACGAAGTTTTACCGCACACGCCACAACTCGAAGTGGTATAAAAATGCCGGTCTAATTTCGCCATATCTACTTCCAGATCGGGATGCAACGCAACGATCACTACATTTTCCAGTACCGTACGAACCGACACAACTGCTTCGGGGTGGTGCACCATGCCTTCCGTAAACAAAAAACCGGTCGCCAAGTCGGCATCGGCACCCGGCGTACGCATAGTGACCGAAAGACTTTGCGCAACGCGTTGGTCAAGCGGTCCGTATTCCAGGCGGATCTCCAGCGGTTCTTCGACGGCCAATAAATCGGCGGTTTCCAGGCTGGACAAGCCGTGGTATTTACGGATACGCGTGGATTTAGTGGCTGAAGTGGACATGGTGCTGGTATTTGCGTAACGGAAGATGGGAGGATCTAAATGATTGAGTATTTTTCATAATCGCCCGGTTTATCGACACTCTGCAAATGCAAGGGATGCGAAGCGGCCACCAATTGCACCGGTTGTTTTTCCAGCAACATACGCAGCGAAGTATTGCCCAGATTGAACCAATCGAATAATAACTGTGTGACTTCGGCTTCGTAGATTCCCAACAGCGGTTCGGGTTTGCCGGTTTCCGGGTTGGCAAAAACAGTGGCGAGGGTATGAAGATTTCTGGCCGCAATAAGTTGCTGAATATCTGATAATTCCAGGAATGGATAATCGCAGCCCAGCACCAACCACGCGGTTGCAGGAGATGCGGCAACGGCCGATAAAACGCCGTTTAACGGGCCAATATCACCATACAACGGTGTGTCTAAAATGGTCGGATAGCCTGCAAAAAGCGCTTGTTGCTCCGCCCGGCAGGAGATGAATACCTGTTCGCAGTAGGGCGCCAGTAATCCGACAGCGTGTTGGTATTGCGGTACGCTATGGTACGCCAGGAGGCTTTTAGGCCGGCCCATTCTACGGCTGTGGCCGCCCGCCAGTACCAGTCCGTTCATGCGGAGGTGCGGTGTAAAGCGACGACAAACATGGCAATCGCAAATTCCCGCACTCGTTTCCAACCCCGGTATTTGCCGGATACATAGCGGTATAAAACACGGGCTTTTATGCGCAGATCGGGCAGCACTTCCAGAATTTGTTGCAGGCTGCTTTGTTCCACGGCGGATCGCTTTTTGGCCCAGCGATGGAACAGCGACCGCACGAGCGGCAAAACGATAAAAAACCAGCCCGTCAGCACCGCTGCGGTGCGCAGTACCGCGTACAAAGCCTTTTGTCCACCGGTGCCTTTGCCACCGGCCAGCAGGAAAGTTGCCACGATAAACGCCAACACCAGCACTGGAAACAGCCAGCGATTCT
The DNA here is from genome assembly GCA_038203695.1 of Chitinophagales bacterium. GTDB lineage: Bacteria > Bacteroidota > Bacteroidia > Chitinophagales > Saprospiraceae > M3007. Next base: position 974 of record JBBRDQ010000347.1, on the reverse strand, counting down.
TTTTGCGCTTGGATGGATCATCAACGGCTTCCACCGGGACTATCGGCACGCTGGTATATTCGACCGTTTTTTCATCAAGTCGTGCAGGCAGTTTTAAGATGCAATAGCCCAGGACAAGGCCCCAGATGCAGTACAATCCGATATAGGCGCCGACTGCGATGGATGACCCGGAAACCGTATTTTGCAAACCGAAATTTTTCAGTACATCTTTAAAAAACAGGTCGATGGAATCGAATAGCGGTTTGCCAAAAAAGAGCAGTAAAACGAGGATTTTTTGCAGGGCCGATTCCAGCAGCGCCAGCAAACCAAAAAGATAGGCAGCAAGTGCATGCGGTCTGACGTACCCCAATAACAAGGCGCCGCTCACGCCTTGAAAACCGACCGCCAGGTAGGCGGTGGGCGGCGAATACGGGCTGACCAGCGCTTTAACTAAGATTACCAGCAGCGTGGAGCGCAGGATAATTGCCGCATTGTTGCCGCTCAGATGCGCCAATAAACCGATGCACAACACCGCAAAACCGCCCACAAAAAAGCCGGTGAACGGCAATTTGAACGCGTGCATAATACCGCCTAGTGCACATTCGGCGAAGGCCCACAAGGCGGTAATATTCAGGATGGCAGGGGATGGCGGCGGGTTGTTTTGCATGGTGGCAAAGATAGGTGTGCGCAATTTATGCCGCTGGAAAAAACGCACGGATTCGGCAGATAAAGCAGCCGGTACGGATTACTACCCTACCCGCGGTGCCAACAACTTATACAATACCGGCGTCACGATCCGCGATAACAGCGTCGAAGAAATCAAACCGCCGATCAACACATACGAAAGCGGCGAGTACAACGGGTTTTCTTCGATGGCAATGGGCAGCAATCCACCAATGGCCGTGAGTGAGGTAAGCAGAATTGGCACAAAACGAATCTCACCGGCCTCCTGAATGGCTTCGTCTAGCCCCCGCCCTTCGGCGCGCAGTTGATTG
>JBBRDQ010000346.1:0-3091 GCA_038203695.1 Chitinophagales bacterium | reverse complement strand
TATCGCTATTGTGCCGAGTACGCCGGTGGATGGCGCTACACAGGCATTTTTGTACGCGCGGATGGTGGCGATGTTCATTGTGATGGCTTTTGCCCCTACTCCTGGAGGTGCCGGCATTGCGGAAGTGGCGCTGGCCGATTTTACATCTGATTATGTGCCGCGTGGCATTGCGCTGGTCGTCGCCCTGTTGTGGCGTGGCATGGCTTATTACGGATATCTGTTGATGGGCGCATTTGTGGTACCCCACTGGGTTCGCGGCAAATTGGCCGGTACGCCGCTCGTGAACGAAAAACTAAAAAAGGTCTTTAAGTCGTCCAAATAATACCTTGCCGCTCCTGGCCAATATGAAACACTTGATCATTCTTTTCATGTCCCTCCTTTCTTTTCTTTTCGGTTGTAACAGTAAAAAAAACGCCGAAAAGGCCGCCGAACAAACGCCCCCAACACCGGAGTGGCCACGCTTTCCGGCCACAGACAATCCCGCAGCGACTGTAGCGCCAGTTGTGCCGGAAAAAGGATATTATACCAAAGCCTTTTTCATAGCGGACGATAAGCAAAACGTCTACGTGCTGGGCTATCGCAAAATTCGCCAGGACCTGGAGGAAGGAGAGGAGCCCAATCCGGGAGAAAAAGACGATGCCAATTTTAAGTTATATTGCCTGGATATGCAAGGCCAGATGATTCATCAGTTAGATTTGCGGATTCGCACCAAATTGTATTTTGATGCTTCTTTTGGCATGCTGGAGCATCAGTTGATGTTGCGCATCGACGACTTCTTTTTAGTAATCGACCCTCAACAATGGCGTATTGTGGAGAAAATACCGGTGTACGACAACCAGTTTTTTCCGACCAAGCAAAAAATAGAACTCCTGCTGCCCGAGGAGCAGGATGAAGCGTATCAGCAAAAATTCAACGAGATGCTGCAAAATGCAGCGAATGGCAAATGGCTGGATTGGCCGTCCAGCGGAGAACACCTGATTTTTATAGACGGCCCCAAACGGGCGGCCTGGACCCCGATAAGTTGGGAAGATGATTATCTGGCGGGTTTGAAAAGCCGGTTTACGCCGGTTACCGTTCCGTCTAACACAGACACCCATGATTACAAATCAGGCGATAACTTTCACGTGTCCGATGGCGCGGCATCCATTCGCGAAGTCGAGTATTTGTCGGGCGGTACGGAACTGGATTATCCCAATTATAAAAGCCGCTCGATATTACAGTATGAAATGATCGTGAATGGCAAGACCGTCCATTTTTCCACCACCGACAAAAAGCGGCATAATTTAAGAATAGGCTACTCCGATAGTATAATGCTGGCTACGGCGGATGGCAGTGTGTGGGTAAAATACGAAGGGGTGTTGTATCGCTGTGAATAAAATAGGTACCCCTATTCGACTAAAAAGCGCCGTATCACTACCTTTTCTCCTATTTGCAATTGCAGTAAATACATGCCTTTCGCCCACTCCTGCACCGGTATGGCCTGGGTATAATTGCCGGCAGAAAGTGTTTGTGGCTCCGATTGAAACACCGTCTGCCCCAGTGTATTGAATACCGTCATCTGCGTACGGGCAGGTTCATACAAGGTATAATCCAGGTTGATCACCGTGTGCGCGGGATTGGGGAATAATTCGACATCCACGGTTTCGGATTGCAGCGTCGTAGCGACAGTGGTGACAAACTGAGCGCCGAACGTGCGTTTGTCGCAACGATCGAATTCGCCGCCGCTAAGAATCGGAATATTGGTGTTGTCCAGGTTGTACACTTTGTAATAGCCGTTGCCGTAATTGCAGCACATGCCATCTCCGTAAGCGTCGATCATGTGCAGCGAATAACAACCGGAAGCGGGTAACACGAGCGTATCGCGTACGGTTGCATTGTTGCCGTACGTGCCCGGACCTGGTGGCACGCCGGCCGCAAACATACCGCCGCCGTTCAATCCTATATTTTCATTTCCTCCAAAATCAAGTCGATTACCCATTTCATCATGCAGTTCCCAATACGTTTCACTGCCGTAATTATCGGTGCGGATTTTCAGCACTACTTTTTGGGTACCGACCTGCTGGGCGGGCAAAAAGTCGTTGGTACGGATATTATTACTGAAATCGGCATCGGTTGCGCCATTATTAATATTGGTGATCACTGTTTTGACTTCCGCCATACTGGTCAGTTGTAAGGGGGCAAAAGTGATGACATCCTCGCCGTACACCGGCAAATACCCGCTCCACGTGATCGTTTCGACCACGTTATTATCCAGCCGCAGATCGATCGTGGCGGTCGAAAGTACTGCGGAACCCAAGTTGGTCAATCGGAAGGCAGGCGTCAGCGTCAGCGTATCACACACTTCATGGAAAGCAGTACCCGTGTGATAATCAAAAATGCCGGCGTTGTACACCCCGAGCGCTACCGGGCATTCGACCGCTTTTTCCCAGAGAGCAGCGGGATTGAGTTGGCCTACTTCAAATACTTTTTTATTCGGGCAAACCACAAAAATGGTGGGGTAGTAGGTGATGTGAAAAGAATCTGCAATGGCTGAATTATCGAAAATAGGATACGGCGTATTTTCCACATAGTTGCCCTGGGTAAAATTATTGCAGCCGGGGCCGCCATACAGGCAGGCCACATTGGTAGCCGGATCGCCCTCTATCGAAAGAACCCGAACCCGGTCATCGCCGGCCGGACCATGCATCAAATAGAAATTTTGCAGGGCCTGGCTGTTGTGAAAAGCCCAGCAAGGCGCGCACCAGGTAGCGGTGAATTCCAGTATGACAATTTTATCCTGCGCCAGTAAATCGTATAAACGCCAGGTTTGTCCCGTTATATCTTGCGCGGTAAAGTCAGGAGCCACCGATCCGGGGGGCAACTGCGCCGACACACGCAAGGTGGCAGCCAACAGAAGGGGGAGCAGCATCCATGTTTTCATATTTTTTTGCTAAAATTATCCGCTAGCGCAGAAAAGCGCTGCGGCACAACAAAAGTAGTACGTCGGTTCGGGTGGACGGGTTACCTTTGTTTAAAATATTGTCAACCTGCTAATTTCGGACATTTCGCTTATGAAAAAATCAATTTTTACCCTGTTTATTGCCCTCGTTGC
>JBBRDQ010000345.1:0-3223 GCA_038203695.1 Chitinophagales bacterium | reverse complement strand
GCTTTGGTCGGGGCATCCGGGGCGGGTAAAAGTACCGTTGCCGATTTGCTGCCGCGATTCTACGACGTCACCGGTGGACACATAATGCTGGATGGCACCGATATCCGCAAAATCAAAGTGCGTGACTTGCGCAACCTGATGGGCATCGTCAGTCAGGAGGCTATTTTATTCAATGATACCGTGCGTAGCAACATCGCTTTCAGCACAGAAAATGCCACCGATGCAGAAATTATTGCCGCTGCGAAAGCGGCCAATGCCCATGATTTCATAACGGCTATGCCCGAAGGTTATCAGTCAAACATTGGCGACCGGGGCAGTAAACTGAGTGGTGGACAACGCCAGCGGCTGACAATTGCGCGGGCCTTGCTGAAGAATCCGCCGATATTAATCCTGGATGAGGCAACCTCGGCCCTTGATTCGGAGTCAGAAAAACTCGTACAAGTTGCGCTGGATCGCCTGTTGGCCAATCGCACGGCGCTGGTAATCGCCCACCGTTTGAGTACTGTACAACACGCTGACGAAATTATCGTGCTGGATGGTGGCCGTATCGTCGAGCGTGGTACGCATGAATCATTGATGCAAAGTGGACAGTTTTATCGCCGCCTGGTTGAATTACAGGCGCTGTAAGGTGGTCTATTTATACTAATTTTTTACAATTTTTACGACTGAATCGCATCGTTGTTTGAAGTGCTGACGAAAGTGGCGTACCTTTGAAGCAAGGAGTTTTGAATGTAATCCAAATACTTGCGTACCGTCTTTTTAATCATTTCTCTTTCAATGTCAAATCTTCCGATGAAAAGAATGCTACTGGCCATTTTTTCTGCGCTTTTTCTAAGCGCCTCCGCCCAAATAACCGTCACCTCTGCCAGTTTTCCGGCGAGTGGCGATACGCTGAAATTTGTCACGGATATCAGCCCTTCGGCCTCGCTGAACGCTGCGTCGGCTCCCGGCGGCAATCAGTTGTGGGATTTTAGCAGTCTGCAAAATTCACAAACCGACGAAATCGTCTATCAGCCTGCGAGTGCAGGCGTGTATTCGATGAGTTTCCCCAGTGCTGACTTAGTTTTGATCGGCCAAACGGGTGAAACTTATTATAATGTAACCAATACAAAATTTGAAGTGCTGGGCTTTGCCGGAAGTGATCCTGCTGGTTTTGGCCTCAATGTTTTGGCAAAGTTTGCACCGGCCTTTAGTGAGCGCACATCGCCGCTCAACTTTTTTGATGTAAGCCAACAGCAAACGAATCTGTCGTTGCCGTTTTCTACCGCAGCATTGCCAGATAGTTTGTTTGGTGGCGCACTGGCGCTGGTAGATTCGATCCGCGTACGTACCACAACAAGCCGTTTAGGGGTTGTTGATGGCTGGGGCAACTGCAAAATCCCCAGCGGACAATATCCGGTGTTGCGGCTAAAGCGCACGGATTATACCACGACTGCGCTGGATGTGAAGGTGCCGTTTTTGGGCTGGGTTGATCTCGCTACGCTAAGCGGTGGAGCTGGCGGCGGACTCGGTGGTTTTATCGGTACTGATACGACCATTACCTACCGTTTTTACAACAATGTAGAAAAAGAAGAAATTGCGGTGGCAACGATGAGCAATGACCTGTCTACGGTCGAAACAGTTCGTTTTAAGGACAACGAAACAACTGCCGCACCCGAGCCATTTGGTACACCCAACGGTGCCGGCATCCAGGCTTACCCGAACCCAGCGGTGGAATACGTGCGTTTTGATTGCAGCAACCTGCCGCAGGATGATTATACCCTGAAGATTTACAATATTATCGGCAAGGTAATCTGGAAAGAACAATACACGATGGCGGGTACAAGATCGATCCGTATTGAACTGGAAAGTTTCAAAAAAGGCACGTATCTGTACAGCCTGGTCAGCAGTAAGGGGAATATTATCGGTACAAAACGGCTGGTGGTGCTGAAACCTTAGTCTCTGTTTGCTGCGTTTACTGCTTTCTCCCTACTCCCTACCACTCCACCAATAAATTGGTGGAGTGAGGAAAAAGGTTTAGTGCTTCGGGTATTGATCTATGTAACTAATAAATTGGTTTTTTGCAGTAGTTCATCACCGGTTAGACGTTTAATAGGAGTAGCAAATGATCCGGTAAACATAATAGCAGGTAGTGGGTTTTGCACGCAAGAATCCCAATTGCCAAACAAAACAGAAGGCCGACTTCCTCGAGGAAATCGGCCTTCTGCTTTTCATTCTTCACAAAAGCCTCCCTATCCTTCAAAGTGCAGCGAGATCGTAAAAGTACGGCTTAGTATTTTTTCCAGCACATTGCTTTGTTCCAGCCGGTCGTTGTAGATCAGGATATTATTCAATCCCTGCGATACTTTCAACTCGGGGGAGAAGATAAAATAGGGGAAGAAAAACTGGATACCGGCGCCATATTCCACCTGAAAATCGGTAGGAGCGATGCGCACTAAACCGGCGGCCTGCCTGGTGCGCGAGTCACTGGCTACATCGAAGGTATATTTGATACCGCCAATGATAAACAAACGGAAGTCATGGTACGGCGCAGATTTATAGCGCACATGAAAAGGCAGTTCCACCAATACCGATTGAATCGGGCGATTGACGATCCGGCCGCGTTCACCGGCCGGTGAATACCGGATGTTGTGCTCGGCAAAAGACAGAGTCGGCAAAAAGCGCAGGTCGAAATAACTGCCGATTTTCAGATTGGATACGATCCCCAGGTTAAAACCGGGACCGTTGACCGATTCAGCCCGCGCAAACGAGTCGTTGCGGATAAAATCCTTCGAATGGAAAATACGGTAGTTACTGACATTGTAGCCCAGTGTAATCCCGAAATAGTAAGGTTTGGCCTGAAAATCCTGGTAGTTGATATTGCTGCCCTGATTAAACTGGGCTTGCGCAACCGGCAAAGTGGCACACCACACCACAACCACGCAAAATAACCAGCGCAGGAACGCGGCGAGATTTTTTTGCCAGGTCGCAAAAGCAGGCAGGGCTACGGGAATAGTTAAAGCCTTTACTTGACGGCGGTGTAGATGGAGCATATTCCGAGGGTAAGTCGTTCGCATTTCGGATGTTGGTAACCGGTTTTGGATAAGATGTTAAGAAAATCGTTGCCTTCTGGAAATACCTGCACGCTTTCAAAGAGATAGGTATACGCGCGAATGTCGCGGCTGGTTAAACGTCCAATCAGCGGCAAAACGTATTTGAAGTACGCATTATAGAACTGTTTAAA
>JBBRDQ010000344.1:0-3342 GCA_038203695.1 Chitinophagales bacterium | reverse complement strand
CCAGCACGGGCAACGACTGGCTGGAGATCGGCATGGGCAATGGTTTTTTTGTCGGCGAACTCCTGGCGATCCATCCCCACATGCACTACACCGGGCTGGACAGTTCGCCGCTGATGGTGGAGGAGTCGATTCGCAGGAATGTGGCACATATTGCCTCCGGTCGCGCGGCCTTTCGGTCGGGTCATTCCGATCGCCTGCCCTTCGACGATGTTGTCTTCGATAAAGTCGTGGCGGTCAACGTGTTGTATTTCTGGGAAAATCCGGCGGCCGATCTGGCGGAGATCCACCGGGTTTTGCGGCCGTATGGCCGGCTGGCACTGGGCGTGCGCACGCGGGGAGCCATGCAAACCATGCCGTTTACCGCGTCGGGATTTACCCTGTACGAACCGTACGAAGTCGAAAATTTGTTGCGTGCCAATGGCTTCGTGGTGGAAGAACAGGCATTTCACGAAGAATCGCAGCCAGCCCCCGGCGGTGCGATAATGCGCAGCGATTTTGTGGTTATTGTGGCGCGAAAGGTGTAGTGGCGGCATTGGCCGGGGTGACTATTGATTTGCAGCCACCCCGCCAATAGAGTAGCAAAGAGCAGTTGTCTAGTTGAAATCCTTCCCCTGGGCAAGTATCTCGACCGCTTTTTCCAGGAATTGTTTGTTTTGTTCCGGCGGATTCAGCCGCAAGGCTTCTTTGACGTATTGCATGGCTTTTTTATAATCGCCCATCATAGAGTAACCGCGCGCCAGACCGGCATTGGTGACCCATTCATTGGGATGTTTTTCGGCGTTGAGTTTGAAAACGTCGAAGGCTTCCTGTTTTTTGCCGGCACCCTGTAAAGCACGGGCGTAGGTATGGATGTCCATAGCAGTAGCGGAGGCATCGGCGATGGCTTCCTGCATGATTTTCTGGGCATCGGCTGTGCGGCCCATCGCCCGCAAGACATTGGCTTTGGTGGACAGTGTAGCGAAGTTTTTTTTGCCGACAAACACCCCGGAAATGGAGTTTTCAGCCCAGGCGAGTGCTTCTTCCAGGTTGCCCGTTTTATTGGTCACGCACCAATCAGCGGCTTGTTGCCACGGTTGCCAGGAGAAACCCGTAGCACCGCGCAGTTGGTCGCGAATGCCGGCCAGGTACAGTTGTTTCGGGTCTTGTGCCGTTTCAATTTTAAACGCCACCGCTTTGTCTTCCCAGCGCAGCCGTGCGGTGCAGGAGCCCAGTTCGCGATCGTCGAATTCATAGGTCAACCATTCGCTGTAAGGATGTGTTTGGGGTTTGGCGGTTACGCGCAGCGCGTCTTCCTCTTTTTTGTAGAAATAAGCACCCCACGAATTGGCATTTTTGGAAAAAATAAGCGTCCAGTCTTCCGGGTCCTTATCTACCAAGATAAAAAATCCATAACGGCCGGCCGGCAATGGTTGTCCGTTGATCTTGACATCGTGGCTGAACTCGACGACCGTATTCTCATTCGAGCCAGCCCGCCAGGGCGTTGGATTATCTTTGTTGGATTCGCCAAAACCTTCGTTGGTCAGACCGTACGGCACCAGTTCACCCCAGATATGGCCGTGCCGGTCCGCGCCATTCGGGTCGTGCACATCGACCGAATTCCAGGAGAAAGTGGCTTTGGCCAGGCCCATCCACTGACTCACTTCACTGTGTTGGTTGTCACCGCTGGGCGGCAAGGTGATCTGCGCAGTGAGCAAATCAGTCGATAATACAAAAGCCAGCAACAGGCTGATGCGGAAGCAGGATTGTTTCATAGTTCAGAAATTGGAAGGTTAAAATAGACCTTAAAGATATTTTACTGCGTATATTTTATAAACGTGGTTCGACCAAACGCAGTGTACAGTCATTCCAGAGCAGGAAATGACCGTTGAACGTGCCTAAAAATGTAACAAAGATGCTAAGGATATTTTTTTACTGTTTGTTTCCATGTGTCGTCGCCGCCCAGGGGCCGCTCGATGGCTATTTGAAGGGCAAAGGTGTGCTCGATCTGGCACCCTCGTTCTCGTTGAACACGGCCAGCAAATTCTACGGGGCGGGCGGCCAGGCTTACGACGTGGGGTATAAAGGTAACCTGCTGGGCCTGTTTGCCGAATACGGCGTGACGGAGCGCCTGGATCTGGTGGCTACCGCAGCGTACGTGTTTACCAGCACGCAAAGCGGTCTGCAAGATGGCAGTTTGCTGGTGAAATATCGGCCGTATTATGGGAAGGTCGGTCAAAAAGGCAAACTGGGTGTCTTGCTCGGCACCGGCGCCAGTTTCCCGCTGTCCGACTATAAACCCCTGGCTACCGGCGCATTAGGCCAAAAAGCGCTGATTGTCCCTACCCGGCTGATTGTGCAGTGGGAGACGGGTTTAGGTGTTTTTGTAAACCTGACCGGTGGCCATAACTGGCGATTGGATCGTTTGCAAGCCGAAGATATCGCGACCATCCAGCTGCAACGCCCGGATTATCAGCCGATCGAGCCGCAAAATTTTACAACGGCGCTGGTAAAAATAGGGTTGCCTACGGCACATTATTACTTCGATGCCTGGGTGGAATGGCAGCATACTGCCGGCGGTACAGATTTTGCGCCCGGCGTTGTAGACCTGCCGCAATCGTACGGCGTATCATATACCCAGACCGGCGGCACGATCTATTTTTCCGATACCGGTAAAAACGGGTTTTACCTCAGCGGCGGGTACATCCTGCGCGGGCGCAATACGAGCCAGACGTTTCGGGCGACGGTGGGGATGGTGCTGAAGTGGTAAGGATTGGAGGAAGGATTTCCGGAGTTCAATAATTTTAGGGATTTTTGGGCATTTCTAATAATTACCCTCAAAATACCCTTTCATCCAAATCCAATATGCAAATCACCCATCTCCTCGGCAATACCGACATCTACCTCCTCGACCAGATTCTAAAAAACCGCTATGCCCCGTCCGACATTATTCTGGATGCAGGCGCGGGCGGAGGCCGCAACCTGCACTGGTTTGTGCAGCAGGGTTTCCAAGTGTTCGGTACCGACCGCGATCCCAATGCTGTGGAGACTTTAAAACAAAACTATCCGGGTCTGTCTGATGATCGTTTTCAGATGGCTCCGGTGGAAGACTTGCCTTTTCCGGATGCGTTTTTCTATCATATCATTTGTTGTGCCGTCCTACACTTTGCGGAGCATGAGCGGCATTTTGAACAGATGTTCGGCGAAATGATTCGGGTGCTGCGACCGGGCGGATCTATCTTTATCCGCGTTGCTACCGATGTCGGCCTGGCCGATAAGATAATTCCCTTGGGACATGGCCGCGCGTATTTGCCCGATGGTACCGAGCGCTTTCTGCTGACCCGGGCAATGCTGGATCGCTTGCTG
>JBBRDQ010000343.1:0-3358 GCA_038203695.1 Chitinophagales bacterium | reverse complement strand
TTGCACGCGTTTATACGCTGCGTCGTTCCTTTTTTTTTAAAACGGCCGTAAACGGCGTAATAAAAGCCACAGCAGAAAACCCAGTCCTACCAGACCCGTATAGGCCTGCGTTTCAAAATCGACTCTTCTGATCGGAATAATATTTTTGTCAATCCATTTGTACAACGGAAATGACTCATACGGCAATAAAATGCCCTCCCAATACCCAATATATGTCGTGAAACCATACGGACTGCCCGGCCGGTCCGCCGCAAAATCGGCCCAATGGATCCAGACATTCAGCAAGGCAAAGGGTAGAATTACCATCACCACCAGATGACTCAACCGCACGCGAATATTGCGCATCGAAGGCTCGCGGATAATCTGATACAGCATATACAGTCCCAGAAACAAGGCCGATAAGCCGAAATAATAAAAGTGCAGTTGCGCGGCCAGCCAGACCACTACGCCGATCTGTAAACTCTGATAGCGGCGGCTGTGTCGTTCTTCATACCGGCATAACAGGTAGAGTATCAAGGGAAAAACCCAGGTGTGCGACAAGCCGAAGTGTCCGTCGAAACGGTTGTACTGCGGCGATAAAAACAGGATTCCCAACGCGGCCAGTCCGGCATACCAGACCGGTATGTGCAGTTTGCGGAGCAATAAAAACAATACCCCTGCTCCCAGGAGCAGCGATAACAATTGAAATAGATTGACCACGCCGACCGTGTGTCCGTGCAGATCGGATACGTGGCGGCTCCACCATTGCATACCGGCACTCAGGGCTGGTTGATTATCCGTGAACAACACGTGTTCGCCATACGGATAATTCATGCCGCCATAGTGGACATAGCCGGAATCGCGCTCTACGTGCCAGGCCGACGTCATATAATTTTTAAAACCATCGGCCGATTCACCGAACATGTAATCATTGGGGGCACCCAGCCAGTCGCTATGTTTCAGCCACAGCAAAATCATCGCTATCGCCAGCACCAGCAACAAGCCCCAAAAGGTATGCGACCGTTTGGGAGAAGTTAGGTTGTGGACCTGATGTTCGATTTGATGTTCCAGATTTGTCATGTGCCAAGTAGCAATTTCAAAAAATTCAAGCCCTCGGTGGCCAGTATCTTCCAGCCGACCTGGCTGAATACGACCCCTTCCCGCAATTCTACCGGCACGGGCGTTATGTGTACGCGGCCGTTGGCCAGCATTAAAAATTCAAGATCAAACAGAAAACGATCGATGGTCGTTTTCAGAAAAACGGTTCTGCCGGTCGCATCAAAACCTTTCAGACCGCACTGCGAATCGGCGATCGGCTGCCGCAACACGTGGCGCAACATCCAGCGCAAGGTCTTCGACAACCAACGCCGGAAACCCGGAACATGCGCATAATATCCGGCGTCGCGATTACCGGCGGCAATGCCACCTATATCGCGCAAGGTCTCCGTTACGCGGCGCATACTTTCGAAGGTATAGGGAAAATCTGCGTCTGTGACGATGTAGAAATCCGATTCGACCGCGATTACCCCTTGGCGCAAGGCGTATCCTTTGCCGCGATTTTCGGGATAACTCACCACCTTTACCTCCGGCAGTAATTCGACTAATCGCTTGAAATTCAACGCTGTAGCATTGCGCGGCGAGCCATCGTTCACCACCACCAGTTTTGCCGAATCCGTCAGGTCGCCCACCGCCTGCTGAAAGCCACGGAAACGCTCCGCCAGCGCCGCCTCCCAGCCTTCCGGCGGGTTGTAGCAAGGCACGATAACATGCAGGCGAAAGGACATACGAGGTTGTGTATTTGAATGTTTGCGTTGGGGATGATTGGGTATTTGCGGGTGCGAAGATGCGCGTTTCATCAAATCCGCACCTGCTCTGATCCCCGAATCTTCTTGATCCGGTGGCAAAAGTAGAAAAAGGTACCATCCTAAAATGATTCTGGGCAAGGAATACGCAAAAAACCTGGCGTTGAAAATCACATAAAGGCTACCTTTACCGGCGATTTTAACATGCACAACGTCGTACGTACCACCTTGCCATAATCTATGGATCCAGTTTTTGCACTTATCAATAAAGAATTGGCCCGCCAGCGGCGCGGCCTCGAACTCATCGCCTCGGAAAATTTCACTTCGCAGGAAGTAATCAACGCGATGGGCTCCTGCCTGACCAACAAATACGCCGAGGGTTATCCCGGTCGCCGTTATTATGGCGGTTGCGAAGTGGTGGATCAAGTCGAACAACTTGCGATCGACCGCTTGAAAGAACTTTTCGGGGCCGGTTATGCGAATGTGCAGCCGCACTCCGGTGCACAGGCCAATGCCGCCGTTTTTCTGGCCTGCCTCCAACCCGGCGATAAAATCCTGGGTTTTAACCTGGCCCACGGCGGACACTTATCGCACGGTTCACCGGTCAATTTTTCCGGTAAAGTATACCAGCCCTTTTTCTACGGTGTGGAAGAAGACGGTTTGATCGATATGGACAAGGTCGAAGAAATCGCTTTACGCGAGCAACCAAAACTGATCATTTGCGGCGCTTCGGCGTATGCCCGCGATTGGGATTACGCCCGTTTTCGCCGTATTGCGGATGCTGTGGGCGCTTTGTTGCTGGCGGATATCGCGCATCCGGCCGGTTTGATTGCTGCCCGGTTGCTCAACGACCCAATGACGCATTGCCACATCGTCACCAGCACCACGCATAAAACCTTGCGCGGACCACGCGGCGGTATCATCATGATGGGCCAAGATTTTGATAATCCATGGGGACGCACGACCAAAAAAGGCGCGCCGATCAAAATGTCGAGTATCCTGGACAGTGGCGTTTTTCCTGGTATGCAGGGCGGTCCGCTGGAACATGTGATCGCAGCCAAAGCCGTGGCATTCGGCGAAGCCCTGCGCCCGGAATTCCGTACGTACGGTCAGCAAGTGATTAAAAACGCGGCGGCCATGGCCGATGAATTTGTAACACGCGGTTATAACATTATCTCCGGCGGTACCGATAATCACCTGATGCTCATTGACCTGCGCAGCAAAAATGCAACCGGCAAATTAGCCGAATATGCGCTGGGCGAAGCCGATATCACGGTCAATAAAAATATGATTCCGTACGATCCGCAGTCGCCAATGACTACCTCGGGTATCCGCGTCGGCTCGGCAGCGATCACTACGCGCGGCCTGGACGAAACCGCTTGCCGGCAGGTGGTCGCCTGGATCGATGAAGTATTAAGTCATCCGGAAGATGCGGCGCAACATGCGCGGATCCGGCAGGCAGTGAATGCGTTTATGGAAGATTACCCGCTGTATGAAGGGGTGATGGCCTAAAGATAAGCGCGTGATTCTCAGCGCATAATTTTGGTTACGACTACTCAAAGTTGTTAAAAGTCGGT
>JBBRDQ010000342.1:0-3365 GCA_038203695.1 Chitinophagales bacterium | reverse complement strand
CTCGGAAGTCACCCCGACACTCGGGCCTGGTCGTCCTGCAAATTTAATTTCGATCCGTAAACCGATTTACGATAGGCGGTCCTGCGCTTGGTAAAACGGGGGGAGAAAAAGCGGTTGTAGCCATATCGCATTCGTCCATCAAAGAGACGTCCCGCGCTGCAATCACAAAAAGAGACGTTTCATACACAACTCATTGATTATCAATAAATTTTAACAACTACCCACAAAAACTTCGTTTTTCAGTTGTGCCAAAATTGCATTCATTATCAATGAGTTACGAAAAATAATCCGAAAAACTTTACCGAACGCTTGTTTGTATCCAAAAGTCGTTATACTTTTGCGGCCTCTTTGCGAAAAGGGGGTATTTACAGTGCAGCGTTTGTTCCAGGTGATGCGGCGTTTTTACGCACTTTCCGGGGACAAATTACCGAACACTCGAACTTTCAATAATTAACTTTTTACACAATGAATACGCTGAGTTACCGGACGGAATCCGTTAGTGCCGATAAAGCGGAACGCACGTGGTACATCGTGGATGCAGAAAACCAGGTAACTGGTCGCATGTGTGCACATATCGCCAGCATCCTGCGCGGAAAAAATAAGCCGTCTTACACCCCGCACACCGACACGGGCGATTACATTATTGTGATCAATGCCGAAAAGGTGCGTTTCACGGGCGATAAGTGGAACCAAAAAGAATACAAAAATTTCTCGCACCACCCCGGTGGTCTGAAAATTACGCTGGCCGTAGAAATGCTGGACAAATTTCCGATTCGCATCATCGAACGCGGTGTGAAAGGGATGTTGCCAAAAACGAAACTGGGCCGCGCGATCGTGAAAAAACTCTTCGTGTACGAAGGCGCCGATCACCCGCACGCTGCGCAGAAACCACAACCCATCCAATTCTAATGTGATAACTGGCCGGGTCATACCGCCACTATTACATATTCACATTGACTAATTATCAAATCAAGAAATATGGAAATGATAAATGCCACAGGTCGCCGTAAGTGTGCCGTAGCCCGCGTCTATTTGATGAAAGGCGAAGGTAAGGTAACGGTAAATGGCAAAGATTACCGCGAGTATTTCCCGCACCTCCACGTGCAGCACAATGTCGTGGATCCATTTACGGTAGTAGGCGCAGAAAACATCTACGACCTGAATATCAACGTCCACGGCGGTGGTTATAAAGGCCAGTCCGAAGCGATTCGCATGGGTCTGAGCCGCGCACTCGTGAAACTCAACGAAGAGTTCCGCAAGCCGCTGAAAGCCCGCAAATTCCTTACGCGTGACAGCCGTGCTGTGGAACGTAAAAAACCAGGTCAACCAAAAGCACGCAAACGCTTCCAGTTCTCCAAACGCTAGGAAAATCCGGGAGTCCGGTTGGTTTATCTGCCAGGAAAAATGTTCCAGGTTGTTACCACCGACGCTCCACTGTTTTTCAAACAATTCATCACTAAAATATTGCTTTTGAACAATGCAAAAGCCTACCTATAAAGAATTGCTGGATGCGGGTTGCCACTTCGGTCACCTGCGCAAAAAGTGGAATCCAAAGATGACTCCGTACATCTTCATGGAACACAAAGGTCTGCACATCATCGACCTCAACCGTACGGCTGAATGTCTGGAGCGTTCTGCCCTCGCTATGAAAGCACTGGCGAAAAGCGGTAAAAAAATCATGTTCGTCGCTACTAAAAAGCAGGCCCGCGCCATCGTGCAACAGGCGGCTGAAAGTGTCGGTATGCCGTTCGTAACGGAACGCTGGCTGGGTGGTATGATGACCAACTTCACCACAATCCGTAACTCGGTGAAGAAAATGCAGAAAATCGAACGGATGTTGGTCGATACTACGCTGACCAGCATTACCAAGAAAGAACGCCTTACCCTGAGCCGCGAACACGCTAAAATGTCGAAACACTTTGGCGGTATCGAGCAACTGAATCGCCTTCCATCGGCGGTGTTTATCGTGGATATTCACCACGAACACCTGGCGCTGGCCGAAGCGAAAAAGTCGAAACTCAAAACGTTCGGTATGGTAGATACCAACTCCGACCCGACTTTGGTGGACTTCGCCATTCCAAGTAATGACGACGCTTCTAAAGCGATCTCGTTCGTTACCAACTACTTAGTAGCGGCGATCCGCGAAGGTCTGGAAGAGCGCAAAGCCATGAAAGGCGACGAGCCGCCGACGACGACTACTGCTCCTGCTGAAGTCGCTGCATAAACTCAACTATTCATACAAAAATTACTCCTTATAATGCAAGTAAAAGTTTCTGCTGCTGATATCTCTAAACTGCGCGAAATGACCGGCGCAGGTATGATGGATTGCAAAAAAGCCCTCGAAGAAACTGGCAGCGACTACGAAGCCGCTCAGGATTACCTTCGCAAAAAAGGGATCGCCAAAGCTGCAAAGCGGGAAGACCGGGAGGCTAAAGAAGGGGTGGTAATTGCCCAAACTTCGGCCGATCAAACCAAAGGCATTGTGATCGCCCTGAACTGCGAAACTGACTTTGTGGCCCGCAATGACGGTTTTATCGCCATGACCCAGAAGATTGCCGATATCGCACTGGAGCATTTCCCGCCTACGCTGGAAGCCTTGCTGGACCTGCCTTTCGAAGGCAGCGTTGCCATCCGCGAAAAAATTGGCGAACAAACCGGTATCATCGGTGAAAAAATCGATTTGAGCCGCTACGAGCCAATCACCGGCGCGCAAATTCTGACTTACAACCACTCGAACAAAAAACGTTCGGTACTGGTAGCCCTCAATAAAAGCGGCGAAACATTCGGCCCAGCGGGTCGCGACGTAGCCATGCAAATTGCTGCCATGAGTCCGGTAGCCGTCAGCAAAGACGATGTCGATTCGAAAATGATCGAGAAAGAAATCGAGATCGGTAAAGAACTGGCGCGCAACGAAGGCAAAGCCGAAGAAATGCTGGAAAAAATTGCGTTGGGTCGCCTCAACAAATTCTTCCAGGAGAGCACCCTGTTGAGCCAGAAATTCGTCAAAAACAACGACCAAACAGTCGATCAATACTTGAAAAGTCTTGACAAAGACCTGACCGTAACCGGTTTCAAGCACATCTCGCTGTAATTCCCGGCAATACATACGGCACAACGCCGTCGAAATACTACTTACTTGAAAGAGTCATCCCGGTCCGCCGGCGATGACTCTTTTTTAATGGATACTGTATAACGGTTAATGGATAATGATTAACGGTTAATGATTTGGACATGCCCGGATTGAGTTGACAAACTTGGAGTTGATATCAACTCACAAAATCAACTAAATTTGGGCATGCAAAAAGAAGATGTTACAAAGTTAAAAAACGAGCATCCTGGATCCCGCGAGCGGAGGTATTTTTCAG
>JBBRDQ010000341.1:0-3403 GCA_038203695.1 Chitinophagales bacterium | reverse complement strand
ACATCATCATTACCAATATATTAGCACGCAACGGGGTGATTCACGCAATCGACCAGGTGTTGCTCCCATAATATGCTTACCCAGTAAATAAACACACTACTTGGACGCGCCACCCGCACATTGCGGGATGGCGCGTTTTTTAGTACGACTGCTGGAGCGCTGGATGCCGACGACGGCAGTCCTGGTAAATACATCTTGCGCTACATCGAGGCACTTTGGGGATTGACGTATCATTTCGATTGACAACAATTACACCTGGTTGGCCATCTCATCGTCAAACTCCCCTTCCCAGCGCGCTACTACGGCCGAAGCCAGGCAGTTGCCGACCAGATTCACACACGTACGGCCCATGTCCATCAACGCATCTACCCCGGCAATCACGACCAATGGCCATTCTTTGAGGCCGAATTGGGAAATGGTCGCGGTTAAAATCAGGAAAGATGCGCGCGGCACACCCGCTACGCCTTTCGAAGTGAGCAACAAGGTGCCCATCATCGCCAGTTGCGTCTGCCACGACAATTGAATACCGGCTGCCTGCGCGCAGAAAATGGAAGCCAGGGATAAGTATAACGTAGAGCCGTCGAGGTTAAAACTGTAACCAGTCGGCAACACGAATGAAACGACTTTGCGCGGTACGCCGAATTTCTCCATCGCTGTCATCGCCTTGGGCAACGCCGCTTCCGAACTGGCAGTAGCGAACGCCAGGGAAGCCGGTTCGTAAATGGCTTTAAAGAACTTCAGGATCGGAATGCGGGCAATTAACATTACCGGAATAAAGACGACCAGTATAAAAATACCGAGCGCGCCGTACAACGTAGCGAGCAGTTTTAACAGATTTCCCACTACGCCCAGTCCCATCGCACCAATGGTGTACGCCATCGCGCCGCCCACCGCGAGCGGAGCGAAATACATGATAAGGCCGGTAAATTTGAACATCACTTCGGTCAGCGATTCCGTCCAGTCCAGGATGATTTTGCGATGCCGCTCTTCGATCTGGCGAACGGCAAAACCAAACAGCAAACTGAACACAACAATCTGCAATACGGCACCGTCGAAGATCATTTTGGCAACATTCTCCGGAAAAATGTGCAGTAACATCTGTTTCCAGTCCTGTTTGGCCGGTGCGGACTGGATCGTGACAATTTTATCATGGTATTGCAAGGCGTAGGTTCCTTTTACCGAATCCACCTGCACGGATAAATCGGTCACGGGCAGGATTTTCGGTTCATAGGAATTGCTTTTGCTCATACCTGCGCCCGCCTGGGTAAAATTGATCGCTGCGAGTCCGATTACCAGCGCGATGCTGGTGGCCGCCGTGAAATAAGCAAACGCCTTGATACTCATGCGCCCCACCTGTCCGGCATTGCTTTGTCCGGCGATGGCCATCACCAGCGTACCAAAAAGCAGCGGCGCGATCACCGTTTTGATGAGTTGGATGAAAATTTTGCTCAATACCTGCAAATTCACGCCAATCGCTGGAAAATCGTAGCCAATCACCATCCCGATCACCATACTCAGCAAAATCCAGGTGGTCAGGGTACTATTTTGAACCCCATAGAAACACAAACCGGCAATCGCTACCATACGGCCCACAAAGAGCAAAGTAGGATCCATTGGCATTCCCAGATACGGCAGTAAATGCAATAGTGTTACAACGGCTACGCTCACCAAAGCGACCCAAAGTGAATTGTTTTTCATGCGTGATTCAGAATTTTTCGGAAATGTAGGGCAAAAGTGGGAATACGTTATGGGTTATACATGGTGGGTTATGTAATGAATTGATAATTAGTCTTTTATGGTAAAATTAATTTTATCGCAGCCAGGTTTTCAAAATATTCCAATTTTGTCCGGCCAATCTCCGTACTTCGCCCAATATAACGCATAACGCATAACTACCAAAACATGTCTGTTCCATCCGAGCCCCTCCACTGGGAGGTGGTTGATCGTCGCTACATCCTGGATCGCCAGCCTTATATGACCTTGCGCGAAGACGCTGTGTTGCTGCCGAATGGTGCGCGCATTGAAGATTATTTCATTTTTGAATATCCCGATTGGGCGATGACGGTCGCCGTGACCAAACAAGGCGAACTGGTACTGATCCGCCAGTACCGGCACGGCATCGCGCAGGTACATTACGAATTGCCCGGCGGTGTGGTCGACCCCAATGAGCCCTTGCTGGAGAGTGCCAAACGGGAATTGCTGGAAGAAACGGGCTACGGCGGCGGCATTTGGCAGCCCTGGATGACGTTATCGCCCAATCCGGCTACGCACACCAATACGGCGCATATTTACCTGGCCATCGATGTGGAGTTGATCGGCACACAGACGCTGGAGCAAACCGAAGAAATAGCGGTTTACTTGCTCACGCCCGAAAAAACCCGGGAGATGTTATTGGCTGGCGGTGTATTTCAGGCCCTGCACGCCGCCGCATTGTGGAAATATTTTGCCATGCACAAAGCGGACTGATTGCCCTTTTTACTCATTTCTCCAGCACCGTACGCACCACCGGCAGCATTAACTTTACCCATTCGGTGTATTGCGGCGCGGAGGGATGCAAGCCATCGGAAGCGACCAAGTTGGTTTGGGCCAAACCCTGCCGTGAAACCGGGGTGACATCTACATATTGCACGCCATACCGGTCGGAGATGGATTTATTGGCGGCATTAAACTGGTCTATTTCACTGGAAATCTGGCCGGGATTACCCGAACCTTGTCCATACGGCGTGTATGCCCAATCGGGAATCGAGAGCACTACGACCCGTTCGGCGCGGCCACCGGCGCGCGCCAGCGCCGTTTTCAACAGCGCTTCAAACTGCATATTATACGTATCGATGCTGCCGTGCTGATATTGGTTATTGACGCCAATGCACAAGGTCACCAAACTAAAGGTACTGTCTTTGATATTACTGCCGGCAATACTGCTTTGCAGTTGGTCGGTGCGCCAGCCTGTCTGCGCGATCGTCCGGGTACCGATAATATGCAGGCCATCTGTCCGCAGACTATCGGTCAGTTGGACCGGGAAATTACGGGCCGGGTCAACGCTTTCGCCTTTGGTGTAAGAGTCGCCGAGGAACAGGATGTCTATTTTTTCAGTACTGGTAACGGGTGGATCGACGATTTTTTCCGGGTTGCAGGCAATAACCAACAGGCAGGTGAAGCAAAGAAGCAGGTTACGAAACATGGTAATGGCAAGGGTTGAGCAGTAATGAACCGCGTTTAAAAAATTGATTATCAATACGTTGCACCGTACGAGCAGTTCCACGAGACTGTTTAAAAAAGTGTGTCAGAGATGCGGTCTAAAAAATTGAACTTTGCGGATGGCAAAAATTACATCGAAGATTAAACCTGCTCCCTTGTTGGAGCCATTTGATTACGCTGGTTTTGAACAGGAAGCGATTGATCG
>JBBRDQ010000340.1:0-3407 GCA_038203695.1 Chitinophagales bacterium | reverse complement strand
AAGCAACACAACAAACGCAAACCAATGCAAGTCAAAGACTTGCAGACACAACATATCGGGTCAAAGATCCTCACGAGCACACCCGAGCATGCGTAATCAAGTAAGTGTACGAAAAGCAGTTAGTGGACACAAGTATTCAATAACCACAAATGCCAAGCCTTGCTGACCACAAGCATTCCACCACCACAAATATCACGCGCAACGCTCGCTCCCGACCCGATACGCGCCGTCGGCAAGTCTGCGACTTGCAAGCAACACAACAAACGCAAACCAATGCAAGTCAAAGACTTGCAGACACAACATATCGGGTCAAAGACCCTCACGAGCACACCAGAGCATACGTAATCAGGTAAGTGTACGAAAAGCAGTTATTGGACACAACTGTTCAATAACCACAAATGCCAAGCCCTGCTGACCACAAGCATTCCACCACCACAAATACCAAGCGCAACGCTCGCTTGTAAGGGTCTCCGACCCGATACGCGCCGTCGGCAAGTCTGCGACTTGCGAGCAACACAACAAACGCAAAACAATGCAAGTCAAAGACTTGCAGACACAACGTATCGGGGCAAAGACCCTCACGAGCAAGAGCGGGCCTGGCAGGCCATGAGCCGACAGGCACCGGATATCACGCTGGCTTTATTGATCGAAAATATGCAGGGCTTTGATGCCAATCTGGAGAAACTCGGTTTTGTACCCACCATCTACAGCCCGTATTACCAACTGGTATCCAAGAAATTAGTGCGGAAATGCCATGCTAAAAATATCAAATTAATTCCCTGGACGGTCAATGATGTGGCGTCGATGCGCGGTTTGATCCGGCTGGGTGTGGATGGGATTATTACGGATTATCCAAATTTGATCGAGGCGGTGGGGAAGGAGTGAACAGGGATTTATTTTCTTACAAAATTGCTGACCGCATAAATAGGGAAGATTTCGATTTCAGGGAGTAAAGCGAAGTTTTCCAGGGAAAAACGAACACCGTAAGGCGGCTTTTTTTCTTTCATAAACTGATACATACTTTGCATTGAACCCCGGGCAGATGATTTGACCTCTATCGGGATAATGTGCTGTTTTTTTTGAAAGATGTAATCTACTTCTGCATTGGCACTCGGCGATTCGCGATGCCAATAGTATAGACTTTCCTGTAAGAAGGGATTGCTGTATTTCAATAATTCCAAGCCCGTAAATAATTCAGCAATGGCACCTTTATTGATGCTGTTAAAGTCATCTTCGGCAATAATGTCGGCCAGATCCAGCCCTGTGAGTCTTTGAAAAATGCCGGTATCATACAGGAGTAATTTGCGCTTACCAGGAGTAGTCTCTGCACCGATCGGCACGCCATTGGCGGAACTATGCGTAACTGGGATAACCAAACCAGCCATCATTAAAAGATCAAGGGCTTCTTTTATTTGTTTTAAATTAGTGTCAGTGGCCGCTTTGCTGTAGGTAAATTTTTGCCCCATTTGCCGTGCGACCGACTCAAATACCTCCAAAATGCGCAAAGATGGAACCCGTTTTTTATACTTAGCAAAATCTGCTTTTACCGATATGATCAGATCGTCCAGTACGGATTGTATTTCCAAGAGATCGT
Source organism: Chitinophagales bacterium (assembly GCA_038203695.1). Classification (GTDB taxonomy): domain Bacteria; phylum Bacteroidota; class Bacteroidia; order Chitinophagales; family Saprospiraceae; genus M3007. The sequence continues at coordinate 1,813 of JBBRDQ010000340.1, read as the reverse complement.
AACCAGAAACATATTTGGAGACGACTTCTGGCATTCCTCCCAGAATGATAAACTTTTTCCAAAATAACAGCAGCCTTTGGTGGACAATATCCGACAAGGGTTGATCGGGGCTGGCTTTTTGTTTAATTTCGAGCAACGCATTCTCGCCAATAGCGGAAAGAAACTCGTCGAAAGAAAATGGATATACAAACAACGAACGCACCCGCCCCACACCATAAGATGGAAGTTCGTTTAAGGCAAACTCTAATAGCGAACCCGCAGCAATGAGGTGCAATGCAGGCATTTTTTCATAAAAAAAGCGCAGGGAGGATATTGCAGGAATGCAGGACTGTATTTCATCAAAAAACAGCAATGTTTTGCCAGGAATGATGGGCGTATTAAAATAAACGGCAATGTTTTCGCATAGGTCTACAGGGTTTAAATCCCCTTCAAATAAGCGATGCAATGCCGGTTGTGCCTCAAAGTTTAATGTAACAAAATATTGAAAATGCGTTGAAAGTTCCTTAACGGCGGATGATTTGCCAACTTGCCGCGCGCCGCGCAGTAGCAATGGCTTCCGGTCGGCTTCTTGTTTCCAATGTAGCAAGATGTTGTCAATCAATCGGTTAATATACTTTTTTGCAGTTTTCACAGGCTAAAAATGAATATTTTTACTTTTTATCAAGGCGAAAGTAAATAATTTTTACTTTTTATCAAGGCGAAAAACAGACATTTTTTACTTTTTATCAAAGCGGACTCGTTTTTTAATCCTGGTACTTACACCCCATCACGCCACGTCGGCTGCACATATTGCCGCCAAAGTCCTTTCACAATCACCAAAATGACGATTGGAATGGCCGCAACCGGCATCTGCTGGGGCCAGAATTTCCAGAAAACAAGCGTCTAAGCAGCAACAATACCGGCGGCGATAAAATAAAGCACCTGGTCGCGCCGCCAGAAGAAAAACAAATGCGTCGGCCAGGCCCACAGGATATTGAGATTGCTTTTGGTGGCGGAGTGGTCGGTAGCAAACCACAATAAGGCCATAATCAGGCCCATTACGCCCAATACAAACCAGAAAATAGCGTCAAAAATGCGTTCGGTACGCGGATTGGCCATACAAAGCAATCCGACCAAGGCTAATAAACTCGTCGTAGCCAGCGGATAATCGAGCGGATTTTTACTGGCGGGCGCGGTTTTTTTTGCGGGTATTTCCGCCGGAATAAACCGATCGCCGTAGACCAGTTTTTTCCCTTCTGTCAACTTCGCTGCGCCCATCATTTCACTCAAATGATCGGGCAGAAACATAAAATCCGCCGGACTCGCCTTATGATCGGCCGCAGCGCCCAGCACCAGGTCGATCCCGAAGTCAGTCCAGGGATGCGGTGCCAGATAGGGCTTTAGCAACTGGCGCATAGTCACATTTTGGGGCCGCAGTGTAGTGTCGTAATACATGCTTTCGAACACCGTTTTTTGCAGGATGTCCCGGATACGGGTAGCGCAGTTGTCGTAGAAAAAATCGTATTTATAGTCGCGGTTTTCGGGCAAGGCATTGGTTTCCAGCAATTCGTACAAGCGTTGTTTCTCCGTGGAATCAAAGTGCAGCAGTTGCTCGTGCGTTGGCCGTTCATCGTGTAGATTGCCATACTCAAAACTCCTGTATGACTCCATATCCAGCGAATACAGCAATTTCCCGCGACAAAAATTAAGCAAAAAATTAGGTTGATCGAAATCGAACGTGCCGTAATTATAACAGCGATCCAGCCGGTTGATCGGATCGTGCACGCGGATCGCGCTGTGGCCGAAAATGCTGTAAACTTCATCGCCGGGCGCT
>JBBRDQ010000339.1:0-3413 GCA_038203695.1 Chitinophagales bacterium | reverse complement strand
AATGCGGCCGTAACCGGAAGCGCCCGCTCCGTTTTTGCGCACAAACCCCATATCAAACTGGCGGCGATCATAAATATCTTTCGGTAACCATAAAATATGGTTTGTAAATCCGAAGAAAGAGTTGTCGTCGTAGTCGGCCTGTGGGTTGTGTTCAATAAATTCGGGATAACGTAAGGCAAATGCCAGACCATATATATCCAGCGCAGGTTGTACCGGGCTTCCCACCAAAATATCGGCATTTATTTCAATAAAACCGCCATTTGCCGTTATGACGAAAGTGTCTTGGCTAAACTGGACGCGCACTTGAGGAATTCCGGGCACCGGCAAAACGGCCAGCGTATCAACGGCCGTGTAATTTGGTTCGATATCATCCGCGTCAAACTCATTTACTTTGCCATCGCCGTTGCAATCGAGGTGTTTATAATTGACACCGCTAATGACTGATTGGGACCAGTTGGGCGAGAATTGCGGTATCCAACTGGATATAGCATTCGGACGCGGCACCCCCAAAGTTCCATAGCCGAGACCGACATTCAGCAAATCATAGACGTTGGCTTTTTTGTCGCCGTTTGCGTCGCCAGGCAGTACATAATCGGTCACATCCGGCAAATTGCCCGGAGTCAGGTTATATGAGTCTGTAGCCACCAGTTTTGTGACCGACGAGACTGCGCCACTGTTGTTCCAGACGGTTAAATTAACCCGGTAAATGCCCCCGGTAGCGTATGTATGGGGAGTTTGTGTCCATTGTATATTGTTTTCATACGCTGTCCCGTCGCCAAAATCAAGTTGCAAACCGGAGTATTCTCCTTGTGCAAGATTCTGAAAATGAACGATATAGCCCGTTTCGGGAGCACCTTCTATTTGTGTTACGTCTAAGCCGGCCAGGCAGGCGGCATTGGTCGTACAGGGGCCGGATTTCCAACTGAGCACACCAGCGGCCATCGCCTGACATTCGTTGGCATACACGATACCGTTACAGCCACAGACTGGCGCATTAATGGTCAGGCAATTTAAACTGGAATCTGCGGTAAACGTACTTATGCAGACATTATCGATTACGTTTACTTGCTGGCAATCCATGGCTGCACAAGCCACATTGCCGGCAGAATCCTCGGTAGTGTATTCAACACAAATATAATAGGCACCAAATGCCGGCAACTCTACCCCCAGCAGGGCCGTATTTTCGCCTAACAACTGATTATGCGTGAGATCGCGCCACTGTACGGAGTGGATAGGTTTGGTAAATTCGGTACTGTTGGGTGCTAATTTGCCAAATATCTTTTTCCCAACAGTGGTCATATAAGCGGAGTAACCGCAGAGCGTAGTGCCGCTTGCGGTCACCTCTACCGTCTTGCAAATTTGCGTATTACAACCAAAAACATTTTTGACAGTCAGGCAAACCGAATAACTGCCGTCCGCAGGAAAGGTATGCGCCAGGTTTTTGCCAATTACGAGTGGACTTTCATCGCCAAAATCCCAGGAACAAGATTGTTGATTCGCCGGATCGGAAATACTCGTAAAAAAGATCGTATGCTCAGACGTGCTGACGGGTATATATTCAAAGGCCGCTTCGCAGGGCAGGGCGTCGGCGCGGCACGTCAGGGCTATTGGTGTGGCAAAAGTGCCGGAGTTACAGTCCGGATTGGGTGCAGTAACACTGGTTCCGGAGAATCGAACATACGTGCCAATCTCCAGATTCTCGGTAAATTCATTGGGAACCGCCAGAAAAGTCAGCCCTGAACTTTCTTCCGCGATGAAAACCCCGCAGTTGGCATCAAATACCCCGACCTTACCCAAACGGTCGCATTGGGCATAAAGCATATTGCTGCCTGAAAACAGGGCAATAAATAGCAGTAGGGTTGCGACGATCGTTGCTGTATGTTTCATTTTATTGCGTTTAAACCGCTGCATAAGATGCCGTCAGGCACGGGGGGAAAGCAACGTGTTGGCTAAAGCCTTTTTTCACGATACAAATATGCAGCTTTATGCGTTTACAGTAAAATACATTTTCAGTAACTTGCCGGAAAAAGATTCGGCATGAAATTGGATTAAAATCTTGGTTATCAAACAAGTAACATAAAATTTTACAAATAAACCCGTGCCATTTATAATGGCTATTTTCGTGCCATGTTTAGTGACAAGCTACTTTCGCTCCTGCAAACCTTTTCCAAATATGACCTGAACCGGTTTCGCAAGTTCCTGTTATCGCCTTATTTTAACGAACAGGAAGACGTAACCAGACTTTTCAATGTCGTAAATCAGGCACTGCGTAAGCCAGATATAAATCCGGACGAATTAGAAAAAACGACCGTTTGGAAAAATCTGTATCCCAGACAAAAACTGGACGATGCGCATCTTCGCCGGCTTGCCTCCGATCTTACCCAATTGGCATTGCGCTTTCTGGTGGAAGAAGCGCGGACTGCGGATCCGTTGACAGAAGCGCTCTATCTGCAAAAAGCGCTGGAAAAGCCCGAACTGAAAAAACACTTGGCCGGTGCCGAACGCCAACTGCAAAAGTTATTGGAGGAGCCCTCCAGTCAGTCGGCGAGTTATTATCTGACCCGTTTTCAGATGCAGCGCACGATTTATGACCGCGCTTCAAAGGTGGTAGCCACAACTGATTTTCTGGAGAAACTTACGCCGGCCGATGAAGCACTGGATCATTTATACGTGATCCAGAAATTAAAATTTTACATTTCCTGGCTTACCTACAAGGGCTTTCGGTCTGTGCGCGAAGAATTGCCGCTTATGCCCGGTTTTTGGGAGTACCTGCAGACCGACCGATTTAAAAGCATTCCTTTAGTGGCTGTTTATCAGCATATTATGCTTTGCCTTACCGAGCCGGATAATGAAGTTCACTTTCATCATTTGCTGGCGGTATTAGCGGAAAAATCCGGCCTACTTGCCAAGGGAGATTTACGGGAAGGGTACCAGATTGCACAAAACTATTGCGCTTTCAAGATCAATCAGGGGCGTACGGAATACTACCCGGAGGTGTTTCGCATTTATCAAAACATGATCGCACGCGATCTGCTTTTGGAACAATCCCAATTATCGGAATCGGTCTTTAAAAATATTATTACGACTGGCCTGCGCGTAGGCGAATTTGCCTGGGTAGAGCAGTTTATTGAAGAGTCTGCACCGTATTTACCCTATAATATTCGCGAGAACGCCCGCACTTTTAATCTGGCGAATCTGTATTCTTACCAGGGTAAGTTCAATAAAGTGATTGAATTACTGCGTGATGTCGAATACAGCGACGTGACCTATACCGTGAGTACCAAACTTATTCTGATTCGTACCTATTATGAAACCCAGGAGTTTTTGGCGCTGGACTCACTGCTCGACAGTTTTCGGATTTTTCTGCGGCGCAACCAGTTTATCTCCAAAACCGCTAAAAAAGAATGCACTAA
>JBBRDQ010000338.1:0-3454 GCA_038203695.1 Chitinophagales bacterium | reverse complement strand
GGTCGTTGTTTTTCTCGGCAGTAACCCCGCACCCAGCGATCGCAACCCACTTGACTGGGTGTTCCGCTGGAAAATGTTTGAAGATAAATACAGTGAAAAATACGAAATACTGGAAATGCCAGACTTGCCGGACGATCGGATCTGGAGCCAGGAACTCGATCGCCGGATCCTGGAATTGCGGCTGGAAGGTAAAGTGGTGTTGTATGGAACGGAAGAAGATTTTGTGAGTCGTTACTCCGGGCGTTATCCGACCCAGGTACTGGAAGCCAAGGAAGCGGATTTTCCGGATGAAACGATTGCAGAAGCAGTCCACGATTACCGCGATTTCCGCGCCGGTGTGATGTTTGGTACCATGCGCCGTTATCCGACCGTCTATCCGACCGTCGATATTGCCGTATTTCGCAAAGATGCCGCTGAAATTTTACTGGCCCGCAAAGCCAATGAAACCAAATACCGCCTGCCGGGTGGATTCACCGACCCGGATGATAACAGTTATGAAGATGCTGCACTGCGCGAACTCGGCGAAGAATGCGGCGAACTCACCATCGACGAACTCACCTACCTGGGTTCCATGCGCATCGATGACTGGCGTTATCGCGGCTCGTCGGACAGTGTGATGACCCATCTCTACGCTTGCGAACTGATCGCCGGCGAACCGGAGCCCAATGATGATATTGTCGAATTACGCTGGTTTGAAGTCAGTAAAATAACGGAAGAAGTCTTCGTAGCGGAGCATCGCCCCCTGTGGGAACTGCTGGCGGAATACTTAGAAGACGAAGAAGACGAGGACGACGACGACCGATTGCTGTAAATTTACGGTTGCGGCGCACTTTCGACTGGTGAAATGCGTTGCAATTGCGTCTGTTTTACCCTGCGTTTCCATGACCCTGCTCCGCCAATTGTACTACTCATTTCCCGTGCGCTTGCTCTTGCTGCACGTACGCAATCATGTAGTACTGTTGCTTTTATGGATATTGCTGTCCTTGTTGATGACCGGTGTAATCGGGCGTTTCTTTGGCATGCACTACCTGATGCTGACGCCGGAATACCGGGGAAAGGTTGACTTTTGGAGTTTTTTTCTGACCGGGGCGGCATTCGGGGCCTTTTTTATGATCTGGAACCTGACCACTTACCTGCTGGCAGCCAATCGCTTTTCTTTTCTCGCTACCTTAGATGCGCCCTTTACCAAATTTTCACTGAACAACGGGCTGATCCCGCTGGCATTCCTGATTGCCTATTTGTCGGCTACCATCTGGTTTCAATGGCACGATGAATTTACGAAAAGCGGCGAAATTGTGCGTAATGTAGCCGGTTTTTTGACCGGTATGACGGCTTTGGTGACCTTACTGGCCGCCTATTTATATTTTACCAACAAAGACATCGGCGCTTTTTTGCGCCCAGCCAAACTGCGCCCTCGCCCGGGTGCGCGCCTGCTGGCACCCGGCCAACGTTTGCCGACGCTCTGGGAAATTCAGGCAGGTGCCACGCGCTGGCGCGTCAATACCTACGTGACCGAGCGGCTGCGCATTCGCCTGGTGCGAAGCGTCGCGCACTACGATCCGCAAATACTCGAACAGGTCTTTCGCCAGAACCACTGGAATGCCGTGGTCGTACAGGTCGGTGCGCTGTTGTTGCTGCTCTTGCTGGGGGCTTTTATGGACAGCGAATGGGTGCGGATTCCTACGGCTGCCACCTTATTTATCCTCGCCAGTATGGTAATGTCGTTGTTTGGTGCCATTACATTCTGGTTTCGCACCTGGAGCACACTGGTATTGCTTGCACTGGTTATCCTGGTCAATTTGTTTACCGGCTGGGGGGTGTTTAACTACCGCAATCGCGCTTATGGACTGGATTATGCACTTTCGCAGCGCGCCGAATACAGTTATGCAAATTTTGAAAAAATTGGTTCACCGGATCATGTAAGCCAGGATAAAGCCGCTACGATCAAAATCCTCGATAAGTGGCTTGCCAAAAACCGCAGCCCAACGCACCCTAAACCTCCAATGGTTTTTATCTGCGTCAGTGGCGGCGGTATGCGTTCTGCCCTGTGGACCATGGAAACGCTGCGGCAGACGGACCGCGCTACGGGCGGACAATTATTGCGGCAGACCGCCCTGATAACTGGCGCTTCAGGAGGTATGCTGGGCGCGTCGTACACCCGGGAAGCCCTCCTGCGTCAGCAAATGGGAGAAGCCGTGTCGGTGCAGGATTCGAATTTGCTGGAAAATATGGGCCGGGATTTACTCAACCCCGTCACCTTTGCCATTATTGCCAATGACCTGTTCTATCCGCTGTCTACCTTCCATTCGGGGAGTTTTACCTATCGGAAAGATCGGGGTTATCTCTTTGAAAATCAACTGAATGAAAATTGTGGGAACTATTTCTCAAGGCCCCTGTCTGCCTATCGGGAGCCGGAAGCCAACGCGCAGATCCCGATGATGGTAGTCTCACCTTTTATCCTTAACGATGCGCGCCGTCTGCTGATCAGTCCGCAAGGCGTTTCGTATCTCATGGCACCGCCCGGCGATTTGAGTCCTGAAATAGACGGCATTGATTTTGGGAAACTTTTTGCCGGACAGCAAGCCGACAGTCTGCCGATGAGCACGGCCCTGCGCATGAATTGCACGTATCCGCTTATTTTGCCCAATGTCTGGCTGCCCACTACGCCGGCAGTGGAAGTAGTCGATGCGGGTTTTCGCGATAATTATGGCCTGAGCATGGCGACCCGTTTTGCCCACACCTTCCGCGACTGGATCCTGGAAAATACCGATGGGGTTGTGTTCGTACAAATTCGTTGCTGGGAAAAAATAGGTGCCATTACGCCCAGCGATGAAAAAGGGATCATCGGTAATTTGTTGACGCCTGCCAATGCCGCCGGCAACCTGACCAAAATGCAGGATTACGACCAGGATAATGCGTTGGCGCTGCTGGATGCAGCGCTGGGCGGCAAAAAAGTAACCGTAATCCCTTTTGTCTATCGGCCGGTGCGCAAAAACCGGGAAGCCTCGCTCAGTCTGCACTTGAGCAAACGGGAAAAATATGATTTGTTGCAGGCGTTTGATAGCCCCGAGAATCAGGCGGCGGTCATCAAATTGCAACAGGTGTTGCACCCGTCAAACTAAGTAAAAATTTATTGTTTGATAATTAACTGACTATAGACGGCTTGTGTGTTTTGGTAAATCACTAAGCGATACATGCCAGTCGGCAGTGCCGTGATGGGCAGCGTCGAAGATGCGGATGTAATCGGCTCCGAACCCACCACCTGTCCCAGAATATTGTACAAAACGGCGCGTGTATCCGGTGCCGCTTCATTTTGGGCAAAGATGGTCAATTGATCGGTAGCGGGGTTTGGATAGACGGCATAATACGTCCGGTCGGGTGCCCACACTACCGGCTCGATGCCGGATACGCCCGACAAAAATACCGTCTGGCAAGTGCTGTCGGCCCCGTAGTC
>JBBRDQ010000337.1:0-3553 GCA_038203695.1 Chitinophagales bacterium | reverse complement strand
ACCCAGTGTGCGCAGTACCAGCAGGGTGAGCATTGCCAGAATATACCATTTGACCGCCTTGTCCACGCGTTGGTCCAACTTCCACAATTCCAAAAAGTAGCGCAAAAACAACGCAAAAGTGAGGGTTAGTAAATAAGTGATGGTTTGTTGGTGGATAGCCGGCGCAAAAGCGATGCCGAGGGACTGGTAATAACTTTCCCGAAAAGCCATTACAAAAAGATAGGCCAGGTAGGCGAGGTAAACCCGCTTTTTGTATTGCAGATAAAACTGGAGCGCAAACAGGACCGAAAAGGCCACAATCCGCATAAAAACGCTGAAAATAAAGACCTGCCGCCGGTTTATTTCGGCAAATTTTTCGCTGGAAAATACGCTTAAAGACAGGTACATCGGGCCGATCTCGGTCGCGGCCTTTATATAAAACCTGGTAACGCCTGGCTGTACCGTCATCGGAATATAGTAGCCATCGGTCAGCACAAACCGCCGGTCGTCCGAAAAACGCGCGCCAACAACGCCGGCCAGGTTGACGCCCGACGGCGTTTGCTGCCACAGTTGCAGTTTATCGCAATACTTGCGACTCGACCAAAACATAATTGTATGCGGGTAGGTATATTTACTCTCCACGTCAAAACTAAACCAGTATCCCAGTGTATCTTCCGCTAGCAGGAAAAAATAAGCATCGGCTTTCTTAAATTGATCATCGTACTTGCCGGCCAGGATATCGGCGTCCCGGTAAGTATGTTTATCGTTCTGCAGCTGATAAGGTACAATGACCGAACCGGTGAAACTGCTGTCCACCACAATCGCCTCTTGAGCCTGTGCGATGCCCGTTACCAGCCAGAACAGGCCAACACAGGCTTTTTTTAAGTGGTTGATCAGACGATTTTTCATTTTGTGTACAGGCGATTGGGATTAATTTCCAGGGGCAATATCAACCTGACCCGTGTACCCTGGTCGATATATGATTGGACCGAAAAGTCGGCGTGGATGCTTTCCGCCCGCCACGTCATATTTTCCAGTCCCTGTCGCCGCGCTTTGTCGATCGGGTTGAAACCTTTCCCGTCATCCTCGATCGAAAGGATAACCGTACGATTGAGCACCTTTATGACAATACGCGCCTGGTGGCATTGGCTGTGCAAGACCACGTTGTTGATCGCTTCTTTTAGAATCAGGTAAATGTTGCGGCGCATTTCAACATCCAGCTCCTGTACAGGCAGGTCGCGGGGGATGTCGAGTTGATACGCAATGTTGCTGGCATCCAGGGTCCTGGTAGCGTACTCGCGGATGCGGTCGGCCAGGTCGTTCAGGTAATCGGGGTGCGATTTAATGGCCCAGATCAGGTCGCCGATACTTTCCAGCATAGTAGTCGTACTGCGATTGATCTGTTCCAGTAAAGGCATCGCCTGCGGCGCTTTATCGGCAAACTGGCGCTGCGCTACTTGGGTCAGAATGCGAATACCCGACATCGAAGCTGCTACGTCGTCGTGCAAATCGCGGGCAATCCGGTCCTTCACGCGTTGTTCGGCCACTTGCACCGCCAGCAAGGTCTGCTGTTGTTCCACCGAGAATTTCAACTGGTACAAATTGCGGTCGGCTTCCATAACTCTAAACCAACGGGTAAAAGCCATGGTGAAGATGATTACTTCTAACATAAAACCCCACACCAGAGCGTATTCTAAAAACGGATAATTGGGAATCACATTTAGATTATGGAGTAAATTCAGGATAAACGCTGCGGCAATCGGCAAAAATGCGTAAATGACTACTCTAGCCCGTTCATTTGTTTTAAACAGGCGAAAACAAGCAAGTAGTGACAGCAAGATAAAAAACAGGCTGGACCCCATCGTTACTTGCAGGATTACATTCGCCAACGGATAGGTGCCCAGGAAAATTACCATGATATAAAGTGCCATCATCGCCATCAGACTGCGTATGTAACAATTTACCCAGAAGTCTAAAGATTTATTAATATCCTTTAAACGCAAAAAATAGCGCAAAAACATTCCAAATGTACAAACGATTAGAAACGTTACGCAATGGCGCATCATGACGGGTGAAAAGTCTACAAAAGCCGCATTATTAAAGGCTTCCCGCAACATGATGGCGACTATATAGGCGCAATAAAAAAAATACCCGGGATCGCGATACTGGTATAACATCTGACCGGCCAAGATCAGCGATGCCATCATAATACCTATGAAAATGCCAAATAACAAGACGTTGCAGCGGCTTTGTACGGTAAAATTTTCCATGCTCAGCAATGAAACCGATATATAGGCCGGTCCAAATACGTTGCTGATCTTCGCCCGGTACACATTGCGTCCCGGCTGCAGGGTAATCGCGTAATAGTATCCGTTGGTCAGTGAAAAAGTGGCTCGCCTGCTGTAACTAGATCCAACATGACCCAAATGAGCGATTTTGCCCGATGGGGCTTGCTGCCATAAATCGAAATTATCAAAATTGCGGCGACCCAACCAGAGAATGACGGTTTTAGGTCGTGAAAGATCGTTTTGCACCGTAAAATGCAGCCAATATCCCGATGAATCTTCCGGGAAACTTACATAATACTCTTTGGAAGGGATAAATAAGGAATCAAATTTACCGAAAATGATACTATCGGACTGGAATTGTCGCGCACGATCGTGTAAAATTTCGGGAATAATATGTTGTGTCTCAAAGGCTGCATTAACGATTACGGGCGATTGCGCGGCGGCCCGAATCACCCAAAGATTCAGGACGCAGATGCAAATCACGAAAAGATTTCGCCCCGGTATGCGCATGGGTAGGTGAGAAAGTGAAAGGGGGAATAAATGCGAAAGATAACAAGGCTTTCCGCAGATGCAAAAGACACCACCCTGTAACGAGGTGTTTTCAAAAAACGCGCCAAGTTTTTAATACATTCGCAATGAGTAATCCAGTCATTTCCAGCCGTACATTTTTTTACCTAACTAAAAGTGTACGGCTGGAAAAGCATCCCATCAAGAAGTGGAAGTGGATGCTTGAAAAGAAGGCTGATGTGGTTAGGTATGAGGCTGGGTCGCCCGTTGAAACGAGCGGTTACAAGATGGCTGATGTGATTGGGTGCATTATCAAACGATTACATTAAGCCATATCTTTTCGAGCGCACATCAGCCATCTTGTAACCGCCGATTTCAATCGGCGGATCAGCGAAACTTACCCCCACATCCATCTTCTTTTCAGAGCATCCCATCAAGAAGTAGATGTGGATGTTTGAAAAGAAGGCTGATGTGATTGGGTGTTAGGCTCGGCCGCTCGTTGAAACGAGCGGTTACAAGATGTTTGATGTGATACGTGCATTATCAAAACATTACACCCCGTCCCGATAGATCTGCTTGGTCTCTCCTCCGCGATAAAAGTTCTCTCCGCGGATCATGACCTTCCCGCCATAAGTTGTCTCCAGCACCCCTTTGGTTCCCATGACACGGCAGACGATCCCTTCAGGCTGCGTCCCATAGCCCTCGAACTGGCGCGAACTGAAGACCATGCCGACATTGTTCGGGTATTTGAAGTGCACCGTGAAATGATCCCAGCAATC
>JBBRDQ010000336.1:0-3553 GCA_038203695.1 Chitinophagales bacterium | reverse complement strand
ATACCCGGCTGGAAATCCTGGATGATATCTGGGGCGAACAGTTTTAGGGGCTGGATCACACCGTAAATTCGCACATTAACCGGCTTCGCGCAAAAATCGAACACGACCTGGCCAACCCACAGTACATTTTGACGGCTTGGGGCATTGGCTATAAATTCAATGATTTACTTTGATATCTGAGCAACCTACAAAATTGGAACACGCGACGAGCACTCGGCTACGCCAGATTATGACGACCGTACTGGTCTCTTTTTTACTGCTGATTGCTTATTTTTTGACGGTCATCTATTTCAACGCATTGGCCGAGGCTGAAAATGCAAGTTTGATGCGCTTGAATGGCATTGTCTATACCTTGGCCATGCAGATAGACGGAGATGCCCACCAGCGCTTAATGACTAAGTACGGTACCCAGGATGGCATTACAGCTACGCAACAGGATACTGATTATTTGTATATCCATAAGGTGCTGCGGCGCAACCTCCAGGCCAACATGCTGAATACCCCTATTTATACCATCATTTTGGACAGCACCAATACCTGCTATTTTGGAGTTACCTCTGCCGAAACACCCTACTTCCGCCACCCTTATCATTCGGCGCCTGCTCTTTTGATGGAAAAGCACGCCGAAGGTGCCATGATACCCCGGTATGAAGATGAGTTTGGCACTTGGCTTTCGGCATTCGCCGCCATTCGGAACAGCCGGGGCCAGGTGGTGGCGCTGATACAAGCGGACCAAAAATTTGATGAATTCATGGTGCATGCACGGATCGCCGTGTGGCGCAGTTTATTGATAGGCTTGCTGGTAGGGGCGTTCTTTTTGGCCATTCTGGTGCGTATTTTACGCCCTATTCTGCGCAAAGAACACCAAACGAAGGCCGCACTCTCGGCCGCCAATGTGGAGAACCAACGCATCAATGCGCAACTCCAGCACAGCCTGGAGCAGGTAACCGCGCTCGACAATTTTCGGCGGGAGATGATTGCTAATCTTTCGCACGATTTGCGCACGCCCATGGCCAGTATTTTGGGATATTTGGAAACCGTGATTCAAAAAAAAGCGCAACTGTCCGACGCGGAACGGGATAGATTCCTCTGTGTTGCCCTCGCCGAGGCCAATCGGCTCAATCGGTTGGTGGCTGATCTTTTTGACCTTTCCAAGTTGGAATCCGGACAGATTCAAATCGAACCCGAACCCTTTCACATTGCGGAACTGGCGCAGGATATTCTCCAAAAATACCAGTTGCCGGCAGAGGCCAAACACATCAAACTGCTGACCGATTTTTCAGCGCATTTACCCTTAGCATTTGCGGATGTGCGTTGGATTGATCGCGTTTTGCAAAATCTTATGGACAATGCCCTGCGGTATGCGCACGAAGGCGGATTCGTGATGTTTTCTATTTTTGAGCAGGATGATACGCTTCATTTTAAAGTATGCAACAGCGGCGACCCCATTCCAGCGGCGCATTTAGATCGCGTTTTTGACCGTTATTTCAAATCTTCTAACCGAAAAAAGGACAGCACCGGGCTTGGGCTTACGGTGGTCAAAAAAGTGATGGAATTGCACGGCCAGCGGGTTTGGGCGGAATCTAACGATGCGGTCACGACGTTCCGATTTACTTTATCGACCTACCATCCGGAAGACCGTACTCCTGTGATACTTTCGTGATAATTGATAGTCACCTTTGTGAATGAATTTAATTTTCACAAAACAAAAATTGATTGACATGAAATTCAATGTATTATTTTTTGCCCTGCTCTCCATTGTGTCTATTGTTTCTTTTACCGCCTGCGAAAAGGAAGTAATAAAAGAGGTGATTGTAAACCCATCTATACCAAAGGGTACTTTCACAGCGTCTAAAAGTGGAACTTTTGTCGAACAAAACGCAACTGGTTCGAAAGGTGCGGTTAAGTTGGGTACCGACGAAGATGGGGTGCAATTCCTCAAATTTGGTGGGGATTTCAACACCAACTTTGCTACGGGCACCGTAACCGTTTATTTGAGTACCTCCATGACATTTACGCCTGACCCGGGCAATGGCAATCCATTCCTGCGCCTTGTGGCCCCGGTATCAAAAGCCGGTGAGAACTTTTTCCGTTTGAGTCCTTCTGCCGATGCCAAATTCACCCACGTTATCTTGTGGTGTGGCTCCGCCAATGTGCCTTTTGGCTACGCTAAATTGCAGTAAATGCACCTTACATGTATGCCGGATGACATACATTAGTTTCTCAACGTAGAATACTACAATTTCATACCAAAATGATACGCTAAGCGGGTAGAGCGGTAATGATCGACAAAACAGTTTTTTAACCAACCTGAATTTATCTGTTCCGACTGTTCTACCCGCTTTCTTATTGCTGCACCTTCCACGGAAGCAGGTCTAATCAACAATCCATAAACTTCATTCAAAATTGAAAAAAGCACTCTTCTTCGGACTCGTTTTTTGGCCTTATTTTTTAATGGCGCAAAGTGGCTGGACTCGCTCATTCAAGTCTTGGTTTGTGAAGTTAGATGCTGCGCATTTAGCGGCCGACCGCTATTATAATCCGAATGGTGAAAAAGTAATAACCAGCACTTTTCGACAGACTTCCTTAAACCTGTATGGAGAATATGGCTTTCGGCCCCGACTGACTTTTATTGTACAGGCGCCTTTGCTGCGGCTCAATAGTTTTGAAACGACCGATATTGTAGCGGGCATCGGTGATTTGCGCGTAGAAGCCAAATACCGCCTGACGGGTAATCGATTGCCAGTTTCCTTGAGTGTTGCACCCGAATTTCCAACTGGTCGCGCCAATGCGTATGCTGCCAATAAAACCTTCCCCGATGATCGGATCAACCTGCCCACAGGGGATGGCGAGTTCAATGTGTGGACGACCTTAGCCGCCTCCAAATCATGGGGCAAGATGTACGCATCGGCTTTTACAGCCTACGATTTTCGGGGTAAGTATCAAGGTAAAAAATTCCGCAATCTTTATCAATTTGGCGCCGAAATCGGATACAATCCCTGGCGGCTACTTTGGCTGAATGCCAAAATCAGGGCACAATTCAGCGATGATAAAAGCCAATACCCAGAACTCGGCTTTGTGCGTGGCGATGGCACCACCTACACGCTTGCCAGCGTAGAAGGATTATATAAAATCAACTCGCACTGGGGTGTATCGGCCACTCTCCTAAGTGGTGGCAACTGGATTGCACCATTTCGCAACATTTATATTGCGCCTTATCTTTCCGTAGGAGTAGTCTATGAGCGGTAGCATCATTCTTTCATTTTTAAAAACGCATCACCATGTTAGTACGACCTTTGTTTTATACTTTTCTCCTGTTATTGACTTTTAGTGCTTGTCAAAAAGACGAAAACACGACGCCCGTTTCCTCAGATCCGAATTTAATAACCGGCACGTTTTCGGCGACCCGTTCGGGCGTTTTTCAAGCACAGAATGGCTATCGGGCGGAAGGCGCCGCGCAGATTGGTAGCGATGGGGCTAATGTCCAATGGCTCCGCTTGGCTCCGGATTTCAATACGACCTTCTCCACAGGAGGGGTCACAGTATATTTATC
>JBBRDQ010000335.1:0-3634 GCA_038203695.1 Chitinophagales bacterium | reverse complement strand
TACCATGATCCAGTTCGATACGTACGCGCTGGCATTTTCTGCCGTCGCACTGCTGTCGGCCACGCTGATTATTGGGCTGACGGGCTGGGGATTCCGGCATTTAAATGATACCCTGGGCGACAATTACGGCCTCCTGCTGTTCAGTCTATGTGGCGCGTTGTGCATGTTTTCATTTACCAATATGGTCATGCTGTTCCTCGGCATCGAGATATTGAGTATCCCCTTGTATGTACTGGCCGGCAGCCGCCGCGATGATTTGGCGTCCAACGAAGCCGCCCTCAAATACTTCCTGATGGGCGCATTTGCCACCGGCATTTTGCTTTTTGGCACAACGCTGGTATATGGTGCGACGGGTAGTTTTGACCTGCGGACCATCGCGGCCGCTATTACCGACGGACGTCATTCGATGGGAATGCTGAACGTCGGGATTATCCTGATTACGGTGGGACTGGGTTTCAAAGTATCGGCTGTGCCCTTCCATTTCTGGGCCCCGGACGTATATACCGGCAGTCCGAATCTGGTGACAGCATTTATGTCCACTGTGGTCAAAACCGCCGGTTTTGCGGCGTTTTATCGCTTGTTTTCCATTGCTTTTGTGGGCGCCGAACAGTACTGGAGTGTGGCGATCGCCATCATGGCTGCGCTCACGATGACGCTGGCCAATACCACCGCACTGTTCCAGACCGATTTCAAACGCATGATGGCCTACTCGTCCATTTCCCATGCGGGTTACCTGTTGCTGGCAATCCTGGCCATTGGCATCCCAGGCAGTGCCGGGGCTATTTTGTTGTACACACTCACGTATTCGATCGCCACCATTTGTGCCTTTGGCGGTTACATCGCCGTGGCCGAGCCCAATAATGACGGTTCCTTCAGCGCTTTCAACGGTTTGAGTAAAAAACAACCCTTATTGGCCGCAGTCATTGCGCTTTCCATGCTTTCCCTGGCCGGCATTCCACCGACGGCAGGCTTTTTTGGTAAATATTTTTTATTCGCCGCTGCGTTTGCCAAATACCCGTGGCTGATCGTCCTGGCCGTTATCAATTCCGCCGTTTCGATTTATTACTACTTTAAAATCATCGTCGCCATGTATTTCACGGCCGATGAAAACGAATATACCGCGACCGTGCCGGGCGGCATCCGCTGGGTGGTCTTGATCGGGCTACTGCTGATCGGCTTGCTGACCGTCCTACCCGGAAGCGTATATGCCTTGATCCGCTAGTCGTACATACAACCATTTTTCCGATGAAATCAGTCCGCTTTTTACTGCCCATCCTTTTACCGGTCGCGTTGCTGCTCAGCAACTGTGGCAGCGATGCCAGTTCGCAACCGACACCCGGTACCGATGCTATACCAGCCCCGCCGCCGCCTTCGGCCAAGCCCGAGACCTATTTATACGTCGCTACCGTCGACAATCTGTTGCTGCGCGATCAGCCGACCCAGAAAGGGTCGAAGGTCGTGGCCAAGTTTAAAGAAGGTGATTTTGTCGAAGGCACCGGCGAGGTGTCGGCCAATAAAGAAGAAGCGACCATCCGCACCATCCCGATGATCGAACCGTATTTCAAGGTTATTTCGACCACCCCGGAGCAGTTCACCGGCTGGGCATTCGGCGGGGCCTTACAACGCGTATATGCCGGTCCGCGCAGCGCCAGTCCCGATCTGGGTCGGCTGTCGCAGTTTTCCATGTTTCTCAAGACCTTGAATATCAAGAAAATAGAGAGTGGCAAAAAAGCCTGGGATTATGTTCAGACTAATTTAGGAACGGTCAGTGGGACCACTGCCGACGCCGTTTTTATCCTGCTGGAAAACTTCCTGCGCCGCATGCAATTCGAAGGCACCTTCTACACCATGACCGAAAAGATCAAATGGGCTGACGAAGATTACGCGGCGATCAGCGAAGGCAAATTTGAGGTCAACAAATATCCGGCGACTAAAATGCTGGCCGACAATGGTTTCGATCTGGCCACGGCAGAAGGCACGGTCTTTCCCGTCGTCGACTGGACCAAATTGCAGGCGTTCTTCGCCAACAAGGCTACCCCGTCGATGAAAGCGTATATCAACCAGAACGTTGTCGAGCAGGATAATGAAGGATTTGAAGACGGCGGCATTGTTATTCCGCTGGAAGAGATTGCCGATCGGGCCATTTTCTGGGAAAAATTCAACCAGTCCCATCCTTACTTCTTGCTTATCGAGGAAACCCGCGAATCACAGCATTGGATGCGCATGATCCTAACGAACGGCGCTAATAATACCCCCGTTTTTAATTTCGAATCCGAGTCGGCAAACGAAGATTTTAAAAAGATGTGGGCGTATGTATTAACCAAATACCCCGGCACCCAAGTTTACAAAGCGGTCAAGGAATTCAGTGACCTGGTCGCGGCTGAAGGTGGGAAGTCTTCCAAAAAGGTAGAAGCGCTGCAGACGAAAAACGCGGAATAAGTTTTTTTAACATATAGGGCGCACAGGCGTTTCCCATAGACCCCCTCGCAGTTTAGAAATCAAAACTAGGTGCGCTATGGGAAACGCCTATGTGGCAAACCTTTATCTGGTAACCGCCTCCGGTGCCAGCCACTTTTTATCCGCATAAAAATTCCCGAACGGGATCATGGAAATCAGCAGCAGAAGCGCGGTCTTACCGCCCGTCCAGCGGTGCTCGATTTTGGTCATAAATACCAGCAACACATACAACACGAATAACGCGCCGTGTACCGTCCCGACGGAACGCACTGCTTCTGGCTGGCCGAAAAAGTATTTGAGCGGCATGGCGATGAACAGCAGTACTAAGAAAGAAATGCCCTCGATAAAGGCGATCAGGCGCAACCGGCCGAGGGTAGTGGTGAAAAATTTCAGCATGGAAATAGTGTTAGGGGATGGACCCGCACATTTACTGGAAAAAAGGGTAGATGTACGGTAGATCCAGGACCTTTTCAGGGCATGAAAGTAGTAAAACAACCGAGATATATACCCATATTGCCAAAAAAAGTTGGGCTACAATAAAAAGTTCGCTGGATGATTTGGATATTTGAAACATAACACTATATTTGCCCATCCAAATCAGTACCACATGAACCAATCTGCTCCATTTATACTCCGTTCCTTTATGTTGCGTGCATCCAGCCGATTGGGTTGGATTCACGCAACTCCTATTGGTGAGGATCGCTCTACAAATCACCTGCCCATCTACTTTTCTGATCCCCTTGCGTTGCGTGAATCCAGCCGATTGAGTTGGATTCACGCAACTGCTGTTGGCGAGGATCGCTCTACAAATCTCGTACCCGCCTATTTTTCTTGCCCCCTTGCGTTGCGTGAATCCAGCCAGTTTGGGTTGGATTCACGCAACTGCTAGGTTGACATAATGGGTTTTCACGCAATGGGGGCTTATAGGAGGTATTGACGGATAACCTTAGATGGCGGCAACCAAAGAAAAATAAAATACATATGCGAATAAACAACACCAAAGTGCCTTTAACGGTAACTTTATTGCTCCTGCAAGTGCTAACATTTGCCCAGCCCTGCTATATCAGGTTAACAGACGCTTCGGGAGTCAATACGGATACTTATCAACCGATGTTGGAAGCGGCGGCGTGTTCATTGCGTGCTGTTTTTCCAAGCGAGTTTCAGCAGTCGTTCAAAG
>JBBRDQ010000334.1:0-3670 GCA_038203695.1 Chitinophagales bacterium | reverse complement strand
CACTACCCGGGAGCCGGCGCGGCCGGCGGGATGGGTTTTGGGGCGATGTGTTTTTTGCAGGCCGAACTGAAGCGCGGTATAGAGGTGGTGTTACACCTGCTGGATTTTGAAGAGAAACTGGGCTGGGCAGATATGATCGTTACCGGCGAAGGGAAAATTGATGCCCAGACAGCGCAGGGAAAGCTGGTGCAGGGCGTATGCCACCGTGCCATGAAACGAGCCAAACCCGTCATTGCCCTATGTGGCAGATTAGAAGCGAGCAAAGCCGCGATTCGGGAGATTGGCCTGGCAGCCGCCTATTGTATTAACGACCCCGCCGAAAAAGCAAACCTGGCAACAATGCTGAAAGACACGGGTATAAATCTGGAAAAAACGGCGTACCGCGTTTTCAAATCTCTGCCAGCGTAGGGTTGGCCCTGGTTAGGACAGATCATAAAATCCTGGCCCGCTCCCACAATAAATGGGGATTTTCCAGAAAGATTTTACGCCCTTTAATACTGATCGCGCCGGCTTCTTTGAGGCTTTTGAGTTGGCGAATGAGATTTTCGGTAGCCGTACCGACATAAGAAGCCAGGTCTTCGCGGGTAAAGTGTATGACCATAACACCGCGTGGCGGATCGTTGAATTTTTCATTGAGTACCAGCAGGGCCAGCGCAACTCTTTCGCTCACCGGTTTTTGGGCAAACACGCTTATTTTATTGACAAATACCCGGAATTCATGGCCGAGATAGTATAAAAATGAAGCATTCAATTCAAAAGATTTACGCAAAATATCCTCAAAATGATACCTTGGGATGCAGTCCAGGATGCAGTTGTCGATAGCTTCGACAAATACCGGACTGGGTTCGTCGCAGACGATAGAGCGATGACCGATTACTTCATCTTTACCCAGGAAATAGATCACCTGCTCTTCCCCTGCATTGTTGATAATGAAGACTTTTACCCGCCCTTTGCGAACAATATACAAGGATCGGGGGGAACTGCCTTCACTGTATATCAAGGTCTTTTTGGGGTAAGACTGTTCATAGCACAGTGCCCGTAATTCCTCCCAGACATCCGTCGGCAGCATCTCCCAGAAAGGTGGCGGCTTGAAAAAATATTTTCGGAGTTCTGTTTGCTTTTGTTCTTCGATCATCATTTTTTGCTGAAACTGGGGCAAAGGTAGCACATAACTGCCTGCGAACACCTGAAAACTTGATGTCCGTGAGGTTTTAAAACGGCTGGAGAAGGTTCAGGTCAGACTACAGGAAGTAGGCAAAAAAAACGAAAAACCTGGCAAACTACCTACCTTGCGTCTTTTCCCGAATCGCAAGCAAGCGGCTACTACGCACCTATTCCTGCCGCTTTTTCGCTTGCGCTATGAAAAAGCCTATAAGACCGGGTTTTTACCCCATTGTTATGACTGCTGCCACACATCTCAAAAAACTCAATGAACTACGCGCTACCGCTATCTGCGGCAACGACATCAGTTCTTCGTGTCTCTACGTATCGGCCCTGACCATTATTTATGCCGGGCAGTTTGCCTGGATTTCCTTACTGTTGGTTGCCGTAGTATTGTATTTCTATCGTCGGATTTATGGCGAGGTAGTGGGCGCACTGCCACTCAACGGTGGGGCTTACAATGCCCTGTTGAATACTACCTCCAAGCAAATGGCTTCGGCAGCAGCCTGTCTGACCATTCTGTCCTACATGGCTACGGCGGTGATCTCGGCCAACGAAGCCATGCATTACCTGCACAATATGGTACCGGGCCTGCCCATTGAAATGTCCACGATCGTACTGCTGGCGGTGTTCATGGGTCTGGCGCTGGTGGGCATCGGCGAGTCGGCGATCGTAGCGGTGGTGATTTTCCTCACGCACCTGGTCGCGCTGACCCTGCTGGTAGTGGTAGGTGGCAGTTTTCTACTGTACCATGGCACGGCCACTTTTGCGGCCAACTGGCAGCAACCCGTGTTGGCCGGCAATTTCACCACGGCTTTGTTCCTCGGCTTTTCGGCGGCCATGCTGGGCATTTCCGGTTTTGAGAGTTCGGCTAATTTCGTGGAAGAGCAGCAATCCGGGGTGTTTATCAAGACGCTGCGCAATATGTGGGCGGTGGTCAGTTTTTTTAACCCGGTCATCGCGCTGCTGGCGCTGGCCATTATACCCCTGGCACAAGTAGAGGCGCACCGGGAATCTTTTCTGGCCTTCATGGGGAATGCGGTCGGGGGCAGTTGGCTGGGCTGGCTGATTTCCATCGATGCGGTACTGGTGTTGAGCGGTGCGGTACTCACCGCTTTCGTGGGCGTGACCGGGCTAGTCGAGCGGATTACGCTGGACCGAGTGTTGCCCAATTATTTTCTGGCCAAAAACCAGCGCGGGGCCAATTATCGCATTATCATCGGTTTTTTTATCCTGTGTGTGACGGTGCTATTTGCCACCGGAGGTGATCTGGTTGCGTTGGCAGGCGTTTATACGTTTTCGTTTCTGGCGGTCATGGCCCTGTTTGGCGTGGGCAATTTGCTCCTTAAAATCAAACGTGCCAAACTGCCCCGTCCGGTGCGCGCGCATCCGCTGATCGTATTACTGGCCATCGGCATGGTCGCAGCGGCTTTTTGGGGAAATGCCCAACTGAATCCCGACGCGCTATTCGTGTTTTTTCAATACCTGACACCCGCTTTGGGCTTTATTTTCCTGATGCTCAATCGGGGTCGCATCGTACGTATTCTTCTCTATTCCATTGATTATCTGTATCGTCCGGTACGCCATTTTGTATTAATCAGCAGCCTGTACCTGAAAAAAATGCTGGAAAAGATCAACGCGCAGGAGTTTGTCTTTTTTACCAAAGGCGATAATGTGGCGGTGCTGAACCGGGTACTGCAGTACGTGGAAAACAATGAGAAAACCGGCAATCTGAAAATCGTAACGGTGATGCAGCCCGGGCAGGCCCGGAACGAACCTTTACGTCACGACCTCGAAGTGCTGGACCGGGCTTACCCGGATGTGAATATTGAATATATCGAAATTGAAGGTAAGTTCGGTCCCGAACTCATCGAGGAACTCTCCCAAAAATGGGGCATCGCTAAAAACTTTATGTTTATCGGCTCGCCCGGCGACCGCTTCCCTTACCAGATATCGGAACTGGGCGGCGTTCGGTTGATCATTTGATACCCATGCTATTATGAATGAAATGTTTAATTGTGAACTTCAAGAGTACGGCATCATTATCCCGTTTCCAGAGATGGTATTACACCAGGCAAAGCGACTTCTAATCCCGCAGAGGCCGCCTGATTTCTTGTAAAATCGGCGGCCAACCCTATCTCAACCCAGTTTATTATACCTGCTGCCACTCAAGTAATAACAGGCTAACCAACAACCATTTACTTCAAAAATTAAAATTATGGATATTGTAACAATACGCCCGCTCCGCATCACTGACTACAGTGGGTTGAAAACCTGCATGATACGGGCTTATGCGCAAATGCCGGATGCGTTCTGGAAAGAACATCAGATCGGGCGATTAATCGACATTTTCCCAGAGGGACAATTAGTAATCACCATTAATGATCAAATCGTGGGCTGTGCCTTGTCTATCATTGTCCAGTACGATCGTTTTGGCGATCATCATACGTACAGGGATATCACCGGCAACTTCACCTTCGTGACCCATGACCCCGCCGGCGACACCCTC
>JBBRDQ010000333.1:0-3671 GCA_038203695.1 Chitinophagales bacterium | reverse complement strand
TTTGTGCGTGGCGATGGCACGACCTACACGCTTGCCAGCGTAGAAGGATTATATAAAATCAACTCGCACTGGGGTGTATCGGCCACTCTCTTAAGTGGTGGCAACTGGATTGCACCATTTCGCAACATTTATATTGCGCCTTATCTTTCCGTGGGAGTAGTCTATGAGCGGTAGCATCCATTCTTTCATTTTTAAAAACACATCACCATGTTAGTACGACCTTTGTTCTATACTTTTTTCCTGTTATTGACTTTTAGTGCTTGTCAAAAAGACGAAAACACTACGCCCGTTTCCTCAGATCCGAATTTAATAACCGGCGCGTTTTCGGCGACCCGTTCGGGCGTTTTTCAAGCACAGAATGGCTATCGGGCGGAAGGCGCCGCGCAGATTGGTATCGATGGGGCTAATGTCCAATGGCTCCGCTTGGCTCCGGATTTCAATACGACCTTCTCCACAGGAGGGGTTACAGTATATTTATCGCAAAATAAAAGCCTCGACCTCGGAGCCGCCGGTACTTTCCGGCGTTTGGCATTGGTAACAGTTCCCGGTGAGCATTTTTACAAAATGGATCCAGCAGTAGGCACTGATTTCAAATTTGCCATTTTATGGTGCGCTTCGGCTAGTGTGCCGTTCGGTAATGCCGAATTGAAATAATGCCGATACTTTTCCGGTCATAGACCCTCGCGCGTATGGTTGGGCGTTGGTGTTGAACACCGATGGCAGGCGGAGTCGAGCGAGAAACTAATGCCGACTGCTGTGAGCATACTTAACTATGGCCACCAAAAACACGCCCCCGATAATATTACCCAGCGTAGACAGTAACTGAAATTTGAGAAACTGCACCCAACTTATTTGATTGGCATCTCCCCAAAAAGCCATAAACACTTCTATGGAACCTACTATGCAATGGTGTAGTCCAGCAATATTTATTAAAAAGGTTACCAAGAATATCATCACCACCCGGCTAAAAGTATCTTGTGCCGAACTCAGCAGCCATGAAAGCATTCCCATCAGCCAGCCAGCCATAATGCTGCTGATCAGGGTGGCACTTACGCTGTATTTGAGCATTTTTTCCGAGACAAAATAAAAAAAATCTTTGCCGATGAGGTGCATTTCCGCGTTAAAGGCCAGCGAAATACTGCCAAAAATATACCCTCCGACCAGATTGCCCACATACACAATGAGCCAGAGTTTGGCTAAGCTGCTCAAGGTGGCTTCGCCATTCAGGACAGGAAGGGTGGCCAGTGTGGTATGCTCGGTAAACAACTCGGACCTGCCGATGATGACAAAAATATACCCAATCGGATAGACCAAAGCCATCATCAGGGTGAGTTGACCTCCGGAAGATTCATTTTTGAAAAGCGTAAAGATGATCCCGATGGTTAAAATGCTGAATCCTACTTCCAAACCCGCCGACAAAGAAGACATAAATAGCCCAAAATCCGACCGGTTATGTTCTTTCAAACCAGATTGAATTTGTTCACGCATGATTTCATAGACCTCTTTGGGCTTCTCTTCAGGGTTAGTTGGCGATGAAGTGGCCATAGATAAATATTGATTTATAGGTTAAAGAAATGAATTTGATTTAAAAATAGCCAAAAAGGAGTATTTTTCTCGGCTGCTTTGCCAAACTAAACCATCTCACTACCACCCAACATACTTCGGCGGTTTGACCCCATTCAAACGCAAGTAGACTAGACATTGCGAATTGTGGTGCGTAAGGTGGTCATTCATTAAGTTGATAATCTGGCGTTTTGTCATTTTACCAGCGAAAAAATCAACCGTTTCTTCCAAATTTTCCGGTTTCAAAGATTTGAGCGAGGCAAGGGCATAATCAAAGGCAACCGCCAATTTTTCGACAATCGCCGGCTTCGGCACATGCTCAAAATCAATTTTAGTAAAATTCGGTTTTTCTTTGTTCAAATACGTGCTGCTCAACCAAAGCATATTTTCGCCAAGATGCGCGAGTTGGTTGCCAAAACTCATTTCTTCGTTTGTTGGTTTAAAACTATAAGCACTATCGGGCATTAAGTCCGCTATCTCAAGGGTATATTTTCGCGCATTTTCCCACTTTTGCTCCATTTCTGAAAGATATGTGCTGGATTGTGCTTGGGCTTGACAAGTCGTAAAAATGGCCACTAAAAGGAGTATTTTTTTCATCTATTCTAGATTTAAGGGTTAAAATTACTGAAAATACTGGCGGGTAGATGCCTCGATCCAAAGATCCTTGCGGGAATACTCGTCCACCACCTGGGCTGACTTTCCTTGAATCTGCTTTATTCGCATATTATACTTATTTTTAAGCATGAAAATGCGGATTTGTACTTTCTCTACTTATTTTTGATACCAATTATCGGGGGTAGGACAGTAGCAACACAGCCCATGCAGGTTTGTCGATACATACCCCCCGCCGCCCGCCGGGTTGCAAAATTAAAAATCAGGGCGTACGTTTGCGAACATTGCGTCTGCATACGGTACCGCTTGCTGCGGTATACAGGCAAGACGCGATAGGAATCATTTGTAAATTTTCAAACAACGTGTGACACAATACAGATGGAAGTTCTACAATACAAAGACCTTGATTACCAAGGCTTAAAAAAACAGGTGGACAAAACAGTGGCAGCCCTGCAAAGCGGCGATTTCAAATCCGCGGACGCAAAGAAAATGCCCAATACCGGCTTTTTTCGGGCACGATTAGATGAAAAAAATCGCTTGCTCTTCAAAGTGGGCCAATATGAGGGCAAAAAATATCTTTTTATTCTGGAGGTCATTGCCAACCACGCGTACGAAAAGTCGCGATTTTTAGGGGGTGCGGTGCTCGACGAAACCAAATTAATGCCGTTAACCTCGGTAGAGAACTTGCAGGTGGAAGAGTTGCAACCCGTGCATTTCATCAACCGCAAAGCGCGGCATTTTCATGTGTTGGACAAAATATTATCCTTCGACGATGTACAGCAGGAGGTGTTTCGCTTGCCGCTTCCTCTGATTGTCATCGGTTCGGCCGGTAGCGGCAAAACCGCCCTTACGCTCGAAAAATTAAAAGACCTCAGCGGGGAAATATTATACACGACGCTATCGCCCTTTCTGGTCGAAAACGCCCGCAATCTTTACTATGCCAACGGCTACGACAACGAGCGCCAAAATATCGAATTCCTCTCTTTCCGCGATTATTTAGCCAGCATCGCCATCCCACCGGGCCAGGAGATACAATACAAAGATTTTGACGCCTGGATAAGCCGCTACCGGCAAGCCTACCGCATCCGCGATACCCACAAATTATTTGAGGAATTCAAGGGCGTACTTACCGGCGCAGCGATCGAAACACCCTATCTTTCCAAGGCGGATTACCTTAATCTGGGCATTCGGCAGTCGGTGTTTGCGGCGGAGGAACGTGCAGGCGTGTATGATCTATTTGAAAAGTACCTGGCTTTTTTAAAAGAGAGCAACCGCCACGATACCAACATCGTCTCCCATCAATACCTGGAGCGGATACAGCCAAAATATGATTATGTAGTCGTGGATGAGGTGCAGGATATCACGAATGTACAATTACATGTTATCCTGAAATCGCTGAAAAACCCCGCTAATTTCTGGCTTTGTGGCGACTCCAACCAAATCGTGCACCCCAATTTTTTCTCCTGGTCGAACGTCAAAACGATGTTTTACAAGCA
>JBBRDQ010000332.1:0-3719 GCA_038203695.1 Chitinophagales bacterium | reverse complement strand
ACACGGTACCTGGAAACCACCCCTTACATTTAACCAGCAAAAAAAGTTACTTCCACAGCCGCAAGAACAATACCTCCAGCGCCAGGAACAACAGCGCAAAAATAACGCACCAGCGCCACAGTACAATGCCGCGATCCTGCTCACCCACGACTTGCGAAAAATTGGCTTCGGCATTCTCCGCCAGCAGTTTCATATTCTTCGGCAAGTTGCTGCGCAGTTCTTCTTCCGAGCGATAGCGCAGATCACTTTCTTTCCGATCAAAATTAAAGGCATATTCTGCCAGGGTGGAATCGGGGCGCAGGCCCAGGCGATACCAGCCGGCATCCCGCACCTGCATGCCGGGCGTAAGCAGGACTTTTGCGCCCAGAATGCGTTGTTCCGGGATAAATTCCTGCCCTTCTGCGGCGGTCGTGGTCGGTCGCGCCGTCGCGGATGTCTCGCCCACGCGGTCGGCAATTTTTCGCAATTTGTACGTGATCTCACCCGATGCCGCTACCTGGTGTTTGGCTTCCAGTACTTCGTCTTTTCCGATCGTGTAGGCTACCTGGCTGCCTTTTGTCCCGGCGATGGCCATTTTAAAGAGCATGGGCACAAATATTTCACCATTGCGCACCAGGTCGCTGACCTTTTCATCCAGCGGTGCTGCCGAGCAATACAAAGCGCCTTCCCCTTGCGGAAACTTGGCCAGTAATGCGGAACCGTCGCGATACGTCAGGATATACTCGCCGCGATTGGGGGCCAGTTTAAAGTTGCCCTGGGTGGTCGGCAGGCGCAGATTGGCGGTTTTGTTTAAAAATACATCGCGGAAAACAAACTCTTCTGTATTGATCTGACTCGCCTGGCGCGGCGCGTTTTCGAAAGCACCCAGATTGCCCGCGCCGAAATTGGCGAGCAGGGCGTTGTAGGAAGTAAGATCGGCATTTTGCGCGGGGAAGGCAACTACATTGCCGCCGTTCTGGACAAACATTTTCAATTCTTGGGCCAGACCGGAAGAGATGGTGCTCAGCTCATTCAGCACGATCAACTGGTATCCCGGAAATTTGGAATAATCGAGCGAACGCGCATCGGCATTGTTTAATTGAAAATACTTGGCACCGACAAAAGCGTTGTTGAGGTATTTATTCTGTTGCAATGCGTTGATGGCCAGCACATTGATCTTTTCTGCCACATAAAAAGACAAAAAGTAATCATCGTCGAATTGCACCGGATAGTCGGTCACCGAAAGTTTGGCCTCGTGCCAGCCCGCGTGCAAAATATTAAAACTGACCGTATCGGTTTTCGTCGTGCGCGGCGGAATGCTCATGGAGCCGACCGGTTTGTCCTGTCCGTCGTGCCGCAGCGCCAACCGCACTTCCTCAGCGGCTTCGTCGCTGCGATTGGTAATGGTCACCAGCAGATTGGAAGTCTGGTTTAATACCTGCACCGGACTGGCAAACCACACGCTGTCGACCGAAATATTGCGCTCCTGGACTGCGCGCATGGGTACCAGGTTTACTTCCAGCAACGAATCCTTGAAATTCTGTACATCGGCAATATTTTGCTGGAAATCACTGACCAGAAAAGCCACTTTGTTTTCCGGTTTTCCGGTGTTGAGGCATTGCTGCTGCCGGATCAGTACCTTGGAAAGATCGCGCGAGGCCGGACTGATGCGAATTTCCTCAATGCGGCTGAGCGCATCTTCTTTACTGATCAGGCGCTGGTCGCGCCCTTCAAAATCGTTGGTCAGCACTTGAAAGCGGTCTTCTACCGGATAAGCACTGATAATATCGCGGGCGCGTTGTTTGGCGCGTTCGAGTAAGGGAGCATCCTGGGATAATGCGCCCATACTGAAGGAGTTATCAATAAAAACACTTACCGACTTGTCGCCTTTTTTAACGGCGTTGGACAGTGGAATAAAGGGCTGGGCAAAGGCGAGTACCATAGCGGCGATCGCCAGACAGCGCATCAGCAATACCAGCAGGTTGCGCAGTTTCTGGCGATTGCTGGTCTCTTCTTTCACCTCTTTCAGAAAGCGGACATTGGTGAAATAGACCTTTTTAAAGCGCCGGAAATAGAACAGGTGAACGATGATCGGAATAGCCAGCACCGCGAGCGCAGCCAAAAAAGCGGGAAAAACAAATTGCATAGGTATATGATTATGCAAATAAGGCGAGGGATCGGTCTGGCTGTTCTACGTATTCACCGGGCGACTCAAAGTCACCCGGTGAATACGTAGAACAGCCATATATTCCTGATCCCAATGCGTTTATTTGCATCAATTATTAAAAAGGGCTGATTTGAAAATGATACTTTTGCAAGTCATCTTTTCCTAAAACGCTGCAAAAATAACGTAAAGTACAGTTCAACATCTTAGTTTTGCAACGGTTTATTTCAAGACAGCCTACTTTTGTCAGTTGCCGTCCAATCATCGTAATTCGTACTCAATAATTTGCACTTAAATGACTGCATACCACGATCTGCTGCGCTACATTCTGGACAAGGGCGTCCGTAAAAATGACCGTACGGGCACCGGTACGCTGAGTGTGTTCGGCTACCAGATGCGTTTTGATTTGCAGGAAGGATTTCCGCTGGTGACGACGAAAAAAGTCCATACCAAGAGCATCATCCATGAGTTGCTGTGGTTTTTGCGGGGGGAAACCAATATCCGCTACCTCAACGAAAACGGCGTTCGTATCTGGGATGAATGGGCCGATGTTTCCGGCAATCTGGGACCGGTCTACGGACACCAGTGGCGCTCCTGGGAAGCGCCCGACGGCCGCACCATCGATCAGCTCCGCGAAGTGATCGAGACGATCAAACACAATCCCGACAGCCGCCGCATGATCGTCAGCGCCTGGAATGTAGCCGATCTGCCCAGGATGGCCCTGGCCCCCTGCCACTGTTTATTCCAGTTTTATGTAGCCGAGGGTAAGTTGTCGTGCCAGTTGTACCAGCGCAGCGCGGATGTATTCCTAGGTGTCCCGTTCAATATCGCCTCCTACGCCCTGCTCACCCAGATGATCGCCCAGGTCTGCGGCCTGAGAGCCGGCGATTTTATCTGGACCGGCGGCGATACCCATCTGTATGTCAACCATTTAACCCAGGTAGACCTACAATTGTCGCGCACCCCAAAACCCCTGCCGGTTATGAAAATAAACCCGGATGTACGCGATATTTTCGCCTTCGAATACGAAGACTTCGAATTGCTGCACTACGATCCATATCCGGGTATAAAAGCGCCAGTAGCGGTTTAAATAATGGTTAATGTGAATATTGGGCTAAGATAAATGCTTGATTGCCAGGGCTATTGACGGGGGTGACTTTAAGTCACTCCGTCACTAAGCAACTGGTTGTCAACCACTTCCTAATTCTAACCCAATATTCGCATGTAGTATTATCCAAATCTTGGTTTGGGTTAGGGTGCGGCCTTATGCAAATCCCGGTTTTGCGCGCTTGGAGGCGGATGAAACAAAACCATGTTTGAGTCCCGACGTAGGAGGGGTGAGTTTGGTTTTGCGCCGCCGTAAAGTGTGGCAAAACCGTTGGATTTGCATACAGCCTTGACTTTTTTGGTACTTTTTGCGGCAAGGCAAAAAGTACGAAGCCATACTAATGCCACGATCTTAAGGCTATCTAAATCGTACAGTAAACTTACTATGGTGGTTAGTATCAGGATGATGGGTAGAAGTGCAAAATCGAGCATTTCGCAGGGCGTTTGTTACTTTTTGCGTCCAAAAAGT
>JBBRDQ010000331.1:0-3747 GCA_038203695.1 Chitinophagales bacterium | reverse complement strand
TTGACGCGAGAGCCAATACCGAGATAGTTCATGGTGTGTCGTTTTAATTTTGGCTGCAAGTTTTAAAAACTATGGTATTCGTGCGCCGTTCTGCCCTAAAAATTTAGCGGATACCCTAATTGTTTTGTTCCTTTGCGATCATGGAATATCGTCTCAATGCGCCCGAATTGCTCCGCGACCGCAACGAACGCGTCTTGCTGGACGTGCGTTCGCCCGGCGAATATGCGCAGGGACATATTCCCGGTGCTGTGTCGTTTCCGCTGTTTTCCAATGCAGAAAGGGCGGAAGTTGGCACGATCTACAAACAAAAAGGCCCCGATGCAGCGCTGGAACTCGGGCTGATCTTTGTAGGACCTAAAATGGCCGGTTTTGTGCAGCAGGCCAGGGATCTATCGCCGGACCGCAAGATTGCGGTGCATTGCTGGCGCGGCGGGAAGCGCAGCCAAAGTGTCGCATGGTTGTTGCGCACGGCCGGGTTCGATGTAGCCACACTGGCGGGCGGTTACAAATTCTATCGCCGGCACGTGCTGGATGCTTTTGAAAACAGCCAGTTGCCGCTGCGGATTGTCGGCGGACCAACCGGTAGCGGCAAGACCAAAATACTGCATGCGCTGCGCGAACAAGGGGGACAAATCATTGATCTGGAAGCAATTGCCCATCATAAAGGCTCGGCATTCGGATTTATTGGCGAAGCGCCGCAACCCACCGTGGAACAGTTTGAAAACAACCTGTTTGAAGCAATGCTTCCGTTGAATCCGGCACGGACGGTTTGGGTAGAAAATGAAAGTCGCAGTATCGGCCGGGTG
Organism: Chitinophagales bacterium; assembly: GCA_038203695.1. Taxonomy (GTDB): domain Bacteria; phylum Bacteroidota; class Bacteroidia; order Chitinophagales; family Saprospiraceae; genus M3007. Next base: position 2,941 of record JBBRDQ010000331.1, on the reverse strand, counting down.
TATATTCCAGCGGCTTTCTGGCAAAAAATGAAGGTTGCTCCCTTGTATAACATTGAAATACCGACTGCGGCGCGGCTGGAGAACCTGCTCCGGGATTACGTACTGACCGACAAAACCGACCTGGAAAACGCCTTCCTGAAAATTGATCGTAAACTGGGCGGTCAAAATCTCAAAATCGCCCTGGAAGCCTTGCAAAACGATGATTTTTCGACCGCCGCGCAGATTGCACTACAGTATTACGACAAGACTTACCAGCATTGTTTAGATATTAATACATCGCCCGATATACAGCATTTGCAGTTCGATACTGGCGACCCGGCCGTCATTGCGCAAGCCTTGCGCAATTTTTTGTAAGTCCAGATTATTGTTTTTAAATAGTGGTGCTTTTTTGTCTTAAAATTTTGAAAAAGCCGGTACAATATTACCTTTGCCGTTAATATTATTGCAGCCTTGCATTAATTTAGAGCGACTACGTTTTTTAATCTCGCCATTTCCAATCCATGTCCGTCAAAAAGACGCAGCCCCCCGGATACTCGCCGAGTGTCATCGCTGCGCGCTCATGCCATTTTGACGCTTTATACAAATACTTTTAAAAACTTTCGGGAGGCATCCATCAGCGCGATGTATACTCCTGTAATCCTTGTATAACACCCTATGGCCTATGTGTTCCTGCACAAGGGAGTTGGGTTGTTTTTGCATAATCTCTTCTCATGAAAAGTCAATAATCTTATGCGCGATTTGGTAGAATTGCTGAAAATTGTCAGGGCTGACAAATTAAAGGCCGACAATTTATGGCCCATCATTTTTGAAGCCGGCTCTAAAACGGAAAAGTTGTGTGAAGCCGTTAGTACTGGCACGGTCAAGTCGGATGATGAAGCGATCACTTTGTTATACCCGGGTGAAAAAGTCGGCACCAAGTACCATAACCTGAAAGAACGGCTGAAAGAACGACTGATCAATGCAGTATTGTTGACAGATCTGCGCAACACGACTGCATCGGATCGCCAGCAGGCGTATTTTGAATGCAACAAAAAGTGGTCGACTGCCATGGTATTGCTTTCAAAAAATGCCAAAACCACCGCCATCGCTTTACTGGAAGCAATTCTGGGCGATGCCGTTCATTTCGAATTTACAGAATTGTCTTTAAGCATTCTTTCGGCCCTGCGCCTGCATTATGGGACTACGCATAGCAGTTCCTCGAAATACACACAGTACCGCGAGCAGTACGAGTATTACCAAACCGTGTGGATGGCAGAGAATGAGGCCGAAGACCTGTACACCTATTTAATCAGTAATCATGTCAATACCAAATCCTCCAGGGCCGAACTAGCGGCCGAAGCAGCGGCCTATCATCAAAAGATAGCGACTAATCTGGCAAAATATGCCTCTTTCCGGTTGCATTTGTGCGGTCGGCTGATCGAGACAATGATTTACAGCAGCAACAACGACTACGCGTCTACGGCCCGGGTATGTGAGGAGGCGATCGCTTTTTTCAATACCAAATCGTTTGAAAGTCGCTTGCCGCAACAAGCGTTTTATTACCAGTTGACCGTCTGTTATATCCAGATGCTCGAATTTGAAAAGGGCCGGGCGATTATCGAAACCCACCAGGCTGTTTTTGAAGAGGGGTCTTTCAACTGGTTCAAGTTGCAGGAACTGTTCTTTTTACTGGCTATGTACACCCAGGACTACGACAGTGCATTCGATGTGTGTATGGCCGTTTTGAAAAAATTGAAAGCGAGTGCCACCCAGCCGCCGCAAATCGTGGAAATCTGGAAAATTTACGAAGCGTATATTCATTACCTGCATCATATCGGCAAAATGGAGCGGAAATTTCCGGAAACGGCCGCACGTTTCCGCATCAGCAAATTTCACAATGAAGTGCCGAATTACTCGAAAGACAAACAGGGCATGAATATACCGGTGCTGATCGTGCAAATCCTGTTTTCTATTTCCGATCAGAATTTCCATCAGTCGGTGGACCGCATCGAGGCCATCGAAAAATACTGCAGCCGTTACCTGAAACATAACGAGACCTATCGCAGCAATTGTTTTATCAAAGCACTGTTGCAGATACCCGGCGCAGCATTCCACCGGGAGGCCGTGATCCGGAAGGCAGACAAATACATTACGCAATTGAAAAAACAACCGCTGGACGTATCGTACCAGGCTTACGAGATTGAAATAATTCCCTACGAACACTTGTGGGAGATGGCATTGAGTACGATGAATAATCAGATTGCCAATACAGGCGCTGCAAGACGCGCAACAGCGGCGAGGCAGCCCCGTTAAACAGCCTCTTTTTTTATGTAAAAGACGGTATAAACACCCCGGAAACGGGTGGTTTATACCGTCTTTTTTTTTGTTAAAATTGACCCAAAATAGACATTTTAATATATTTAAAGATTGTTAAATAATTGATTTTAAGCAATTTGTAATTTAAATATCGAAAAGTAAGATCGGATGTATATGTGAAAAATCATGTAAATGTGTCTGGGGCTTCCACGGTCGAAGGTCTCACCTTTGACCTGTTATTTAAGCATAATCAAACATCGGTCATCTCATGAAAAATAATCATCGCACTGCATCCCCCACCTCGCCTAAGGGCATCGTTACCCATTTAATGAATCGCGCAGGCGATGTTATTATCATCGACATTGCCGGGGTTTAATCCAGCAGATCCGCTTTTCGAAAAGACAATTGCAAAACAAACGCCCGGGGTCGTGTTTTCAGACATGTGCGCCGGGCATTTGTTTTTTATAAGCCGCCAGGGCATCCAGTAAAAACTTCACCCCCCAGTTGGGATACCGCAACGGCAGATAATTTTTCCAGCACGGCACGGAGCCAGGTAATGCGCCGTGTACGTTTTTATTATGGCTGAATTTTTGAAAGGTGAGTACGCGCGCCAAAAGGTCCGTCGAAAATCGCTGCAAAACCGGAT
>JBBRDQ010000330.1:0-3764 GCA_038203695.1 Chitinophagales bacterium | reverse complement strand
CAGATCAATGGTATTAGTTTGAATATTGGGTTAAGATAAATGCTTGATTGCCAGGGCTATTGACGGGGGTGACTTTAAGTCACTCCGTCACTAAGCAACTGATTGTCAACCACTTCCTAATTCTAACCCAATATTCGCATGATTAATGGTTAATGCGCATCCTCAAGCATTAACCATTAATTAATTCCTGGGCGGTCGTCAGGGCTGAATCGCTGGGCGGGTTGCCGCTAAGCATCACGGCGATCGAGCGGATGCGCTCATCGGGGTTCAACAGGCGAATATTGGTGACGGTGCGGTTGTCGGTTACTTTTTTGTAGACGAAATAATGCTTGTCGGCGCGTGCCGCAATTTGGGGCGTATGGGTGATGCTGATCACCTGGTGACGATCGCTTAACTCTTTGAGGATCAAGCCCATTTTCAGGGAAACATCGCCACTGATCCCGGAGTCTATTTCATCAAAAATAAGCGTGGGCAATGGAATCGCATCGGCGACCAGGCTTTTGGTGCAAAGCGTCAGGCGCGATAGTTCGCCGCCGGAAGCCACGTCTTTGATCGGCAAAAACCGGCTGCCGACGTTGGTGGCAAATAGAAACTGCACGTCATCGGTACCGGTTGGCGTAAGCAGAGGCGTTTCCAGCACGTCGACCCGCAGGCGCGCGTGTGGCATGGAAAGTTGGGTCAACATCTCCTGGACTCGAGCTTCGAAACCGGCGGTTACACTGCGGCGGCGTTTGCTCAGATTGACGGCAATGGTGCGCAATTGTTGTTCTGCTTCGCGTAAAACCGTTTCCAGCCGGGCAATCTCTCCGCCCAGATCGGTAAAGCCAGCCGTTTGTTTTTCCAGGGTAGCCTGCAACAAGAGTAGCTCTTGAACACTGCCCAGGTTGTGTTTTTTCTGTAATTTGAACAACACATTCAGCCGTTCGCTGACTTCATTGATGCGTTGCGCGTCGTGTTCCGTGGCTTCGCTGATGCGCTCACAATCTTTCGCAATATCCTGTAAATCAATAATTACGGAGTCCAGTCGCTCGCTCAATGCGCCCAGGTTGCCCGACAATTTGCGGGTACTGACCATGCTGCGGCTCAATTCCTGCAACTGGCCGACGATGTTCTGTTCGCTTTCCTGCAAGTAGTTATAAGCAGTGCCGTAGGTGCGTTTGATATCCTCGGCGTTGGTAAGGCGGGCCAGTTCGGCTTCGAGTTCTTCCTGCTCGCCGGGGACCAATTCCGCTTTGTACAATTCTTCCAACTGGAATTTTAAAAACTCCATTTCCTTGGAGCCGCTGGTGCTGCGTTCGAGTAGTTCGTTCAGTTTGCGGCGATCGGCAGCATAACGGCGGTAACCGGCCTGATACCCTTTGAGCAGCGTCTGGTTATCAGCCAGCGCATCGATCATGCGCAACTGAAAATTGACGTTGTGAATATCCAGCATATCGAACTGTTGGTGCAGATCGATCAGCGATTCGGTGAGGCGTTGCAACACCTGGTTATTGACCGGTGTATCATTCACAAAGGCGCGGCTTTTACCCGCCGGCGATACTTCGCGGCGAATCACCACTTCGGCGTCGTAGTCCAGTTCCTGTTCGTCAAAAAAATCGCGCAGATCGTACGCGGAGACATCAAAAAAGGCTTCCACGACACATTTTTCCTGGTCATTGTAGAACGATTTGCTATCGGCGCGTTCACCCATTACGAGGCCGAGCGCACCGAGCAGGATAGATTTACCCGCCCCGGTCTCGCCGGTAATAATGGTGAGGTGTTCGGAGCAATCAATTTCTAATTCGTCAATCAGCGCGTAATTGCGGATGTGAAGGCGTTTGAGCATTATTGGCGGAGAACGTGGACGATTTTTACTTTCCCGTGCAAAAGTACAAAAAGGCGTTATTTTACCAGCGTTATAAATTTTTTGTTTTAAAAAAATATGGATATTACCTTACTACATAGATAACATAGAAGATTCACATAGGGACCATACCATAAATGCAAAGCCAAATAGGACTGGATGGCCTTGGCTAAAATTTGCGGTTATTGTATGATTACTGTTCGGCCGCATTTGATGCGTTTATTTTCGGCGGAAACATCCCAGAAATACAGTCCGGACGGCAGGTCTCCAGTAGGCATGGCAGTCTGCCCCAACTGGATGGGCGTTTGACGGAGCAGCAGGCCGAACTGGTTGTACAGGCGCATAATCGGTTGATGTAGAGACCCTTCGAGAGTAATGTTTATTTGCGGGCCGGCAGGATTGGGGAAGACGCGAATGCCATACCTATCTGCCGGATCGGCGGTTGCCGTTACTACCAGCGTGGTATCGCAGGGATAAGACACGAAGTGCAGGTCAATACTGGCATCCGTGTAACAGCGCAGCCCCCACGGCCCACCTTCGAACAGTCCAAAATCGGGCGTGAGAAAAGCGGTATTGCCCACACCGGCAATAATATCGCATCCCCAATCAAAGAAAAGATAATTGCAGGTGGTGTGCAACACTTTTAAAGTATTTCCGCTGACTATTATTTGACTTACCGAGTCTACCTGCACCGTGAGGCTGTCTAAATCAATGGTAGTTTTTAGTCCGTGCATCGTCCAAGAATCGCCAGCCTGCGCCGTGAAATCATAGAGCAATTCAAACTGGTTGGACCGCAGACTATAAAAAAATACCGAATCGTTTTGGCTGTACACATAGAGTGGCTCGGGCACTGTCTCTGAGGCTACGCCAACGAGTTTGCTGCACAGTTTGCCTTGATACATTTCCTTGCTTTCCACTTCGACAATATGTGGAAAGTTTTTTGGCACAGGCCATGCGACAAATGCCTGTTCGCTGTAATACCATTTGGCGCCGACGGGCGCAAAATCGGTGGGTTGGGCGAAGGTGATGACTTGAGAAAGGAACAATTGAAAGAGGCAAAAGGTAGCGATACGTTTCATGGTTACGTTGTTTAATGTTGGATAAAAAGTTTGCCGGTAGCGATGGGCCGGTTTTGCGCAAAAAGAATGAGATTATAAGCGCCGGACGTATTAAACACATCTTTGATTTCCAGTACGGATGCTCCTTGCGGCCAATTAAATCTTCTGATTAAATTACCGAGCAAATCATAACAGCGAAGTTCGTACCCTAAGTTACCCGTCACAAAATCAGTCGGTAAAGTAACCCGGACCGGGCCATTGGATGGATTGGGAGTGATGGTCAGGCGGAGTAAATCCGGAAATTTAAAAATCGGCTCCAAGGTGGAAGTAATATATTGATTTAATCCTGTACACTCCGGTTCAAGACAGCCATTCGCATCCACTACTAATACCACTACATTGGGATTCAGCAATGCGACTGAATTTGTATCGAAAGCGATGCCGGTGGCGGCAATACGCCCATCGGCCATTTCGCATAGATCCAGTAATTCCAACTGGGGCGACCAGGGTCGAAGCAGGGAATCGGAATAGGTGTGTTCCCAAAGCAACTCGCCTGTATTAGTCATACGAAAGAGCCATCCTTTGCCTTTGGCCAGTGATGTACTACCCCGATAAAACCCTACACCCAATATATCTCCATTATTGGCTTGCTTGATCCGGTAAACTATTTTATAAGCCCATTTATTCCATTCATGCGCCCAGGTACGGTTACCGTCGCTGTCTAGAGCCTATAAAAAATTTAAAAATAGTGTAATGTGTTTCTGATTCCATAGATCATAATCCAAGCCTCACTTGACTCCAGATTTACTTCATAATCCCTTGATAGTCTGCGGCTCCACATCATCCAAGAGATAAACCTTTCC
>JBBRDQ010000329.1:0-3767 GCA_038203695.1 Chitinophagales bacterium | reverse complement strand
TGGTTTTTTGCTAGTTGATTGGTTCCGCCAATAAATTGGCAAGTTGACATTTTCACCATTTAGGTAGCCATAAGCGGAGCGACTACCCTCAACCCACCAATTTATTGGTGGTGGGTTGAAGAAGAAATACTGGTTTTTTGCGAGTTGATTGGTTCCGCCAATAAATTGGCACTACCGACATTTTACCATTTTAGGTAGCCAAGAGCGGAGCGACTACCCTCAACCCACCAATTTATTGGTGGTGGGTTGAGAAAGAAACACTGGTTTTCTTGCTAGTTGATTGGTTCCGCCAATAAATTGGCACTACCGACATTTTACCATTTAGGTAGCCAAGGGCAGAGCAAGTATCCTCAACCCACCAATTTATTGGTGGTGGGTTGAGAAAGAAATACTGACGTCTTGGTTAGTTGATTGATGGTAAGTCGAAACTATTAAGGTCCTACCGATTTCAACAAATCGCTATTTTGTCCTTTGCCCCAACTCGGCTGTACCCCGTCGGTAGTGGCCGCATCGTACAACCCCTGGGCTTTTTCCAGAAACGGTTTGGCATTTTTGGCACCGCCGCCATAAAATTCAGGCATATTTAGCGTAAATAAACCTTGCAGCATCGGTGCGCGTGGATTATTCGCATTCAAGCCACCAGCCTTACCGAGTTCCTGAAATATCTTTGGCGACAATTCTGCCCCTTTAGCCATCGGGTCTTCCGTGATTTTACCGATGTAAATATAGGCTTGCAACACGGCTACCTCCGACAGATCAGCGGGCTGACTGGCCAGTTTTGCCGCATTGTTTAACAGCGTTTGGGCATTGTCGATGTAGCCTTGCCCTTTGGTCATATCCTTGCCGTTGGTGATAAAACCGGCGATCAGGTTGGCATAACTGGCGTAGTAACCGGGCAACCAGGCTTTGGGCTCAGCCGACCCGATGCGCGTGAACATGTTGGCTATGGCGATAAATTCGTCGGCGTTTGTCGCGGAATCCAGGGCGACGACGGCCGTTTTCATGGCCATGGTATATTTTTCACTTTGACCCCACAGTTGTAAGGTAGACAAGGCGGTAAGGGCGAAGATAAACAGTACTTTTTTCATTGTCGATGTATTTTTGTTTGAATGATGATGCAAAGATGAAGGCGTTTTCAGGCAGAGAAAAATTTTGCTGACCGAAGTGTGGAATCGGGGGAGTGAAGTGCTGACAGCAGCGGTATTTGGGTGTTGCGTATACCTAGTAATCATCGGAAGTAGTGTCTTCTTTTTTGTATTTCTGGCCGATGGACATAATGACGGCCACCACGGCAAACCGTTTGGCGGGCGGCGTAATAGCCCGGGCGGTATAACGTCCCGCCGCATCCGGCGTGGTACCATACTGATAACCAAAGATTTGCTTGACTCCCAGCACATTTTGCACGCTTACGAAAAAGACTGTGAAATGCCCGCCGATATTCGTCAGATAGGTCAACGTAGCGCTGACGTCGTGGTATGCTGCCGTATGCGACGTATTGAATTGCGTGGTCGGAAGATTCGGATCATAGTAGGGTCGGCCGGAATTGAACGCGTACGACGCACTGAAAGCCGTGTTGTAACGTATGAAAAACTGCTTGTAGGCGATTGATACGCTGTGTTTCATCGCAAAATTGGGCGTCGCTAGGATCGGGAAATTGCGCCAGTCGCGCTTGGTATCGAGGTAAGAATAGGAGATCCAGTAATCACCCTGTTTGATAGTGGTGTTGTCGCGAAAGAACACATCTACGCCGCGCGCATAACCCGATCCGCTATTGACGGGCAGGTTCGCATTGGTACTAGTTTTAAGCAGGTCGCCGTACCATTTCTGATACCCTTCCACCCGGAAAATATACCCGTTGCGCATCCGCTGGTAATTGAGCATCAGGTGCGTAGCGTGCTCAAATTGCAGATCGGTGCGCTGCCGCATTTGATCGTATTCCGGCGTCTGAAAAAAGCGGCCGAATGCCAGCGACACCTGCTCATTTTTACCCAAGATATAAGCCAGTGCGGCACGGGGTGCCAGATTGGTTTTTTGTAGCAGCGCGGAATGCTCCAAACGTGCGCCGAGGCGGCCGACGAATTTTCGGGTGAAAAAAATGTCACTTTCCGCAAACGCAGCGCTGAAATTTTCGTGTAACAAGGTGCTGAATTGCTCGGGAGCCGCGCTTTTATAATCCTCCTGATAGCGACTTTTGTAAAACTCGCCGCCCAGTTTTAGTTTCACGCCATCGGAAATGGATCGTGACAGCGTAAACCGCGCCTGCGCTGATTGATGGTTTTTCAGATTGCTAAAAATCGACTTTATGCCGTCTTCGTTATAGGAATACGCCGCACCGGCAAACAGGAGCCAGTGTTTATCCAGCATTTCGCGGTACGACACATTGGTATATACATTGGTCGCCTGCAATCCCAGGGGAGAAGTCGTGGCAGGTTCCGCTTCGGTTGGATAATTCATGCGCATCAGCGAACGATTGACATTCGCATAGACCTTCAACATACCGCCATTCTTGGAAGTTTGCTGCCGAAAAACAAATTCGCCAACGCCCGATTGCGGTGCTTTAATCCAGTCCACTTTTTGTGGAACCAAGGCGAAGTAGGGCCGTAAATTATTGTAACTCACTGATAATGAAACCGAAGTGCGTTCCCAACGCTGCGTATGGGCCAACCCGGCACCGACCGATAAAAGCGTAATTCCGGTGGTAGTCTTTGGTGCCAGGTCTTCCGTGTTCAGAATCAATGCGGAAGACATCGCTTGGCCATATTCCGCCGAATAACCGCCGGTGGAAAACACCGTTCCCTTGAATAAAAATGGTGAAAAGCGGTTGCGGGCCGGCAGGTTACTGACCGTGCTGTTGTACGGATTCTGGACCAGCAGGCCATCCATAAAAGTACGGGTTTCGTAGGCTGCACCGCCACGTACGAGGATTTGTCCGGTTTCGCCGTTGCGGGTTGTGCCCGGCAACATCGTAATAGCGCCCGCAATATCGGCTGCCGCGCTGGCGGTGAGCGCTATATCCAGCGACGACAAGACGGCACTTCTGCGCCGGTCGCTGGTGGCTTCAAAAGTGCCGGCGGTGACCACCACTTCCTGCAATTCGTTGCGGTTTTCTTTCAATTGCGCTGTAATAGTCAGCGGGGTGCCATCCAGCGTGATGATTTGCCGGAACGTATCGCAGCCCACAAACAGCACCATCAGTTGGTGGGTGCCTTTTTCACGGGTTTTAAAAGTAAAAGCACCCGTCGTGTCGGCCGTAGCGCCGTCGTAACTGCCTTCGATAAAGACATTTGCGCCGGGTAGCGGCTCGTTTTGCAGCGTAGTTATGTTGCCGGTTAGCAGGGTAGTTTGGGCGGAGAGGCCAACCGTAGTCAGGAGCAGTGCAGCAAATAGAAGGTAAGATCGCATCGGTTATGTATTTTGATGCGACAAAAGTGCGGCGTTGCTTTATTTCTGGCAAAAAAAGTGGACTGAAGTGTAGAACATGGGGAGTGAAGTGATGTAAGGATAAAAGGTTAGCGATTCATGTACAACCGAAATATGCTATTTTTTGTGAAATAATTGTCCCATACGGTAGGTACGATTGAAACTGATCGAGTAATCGGCAAAGAGTATAAGGATAGGCTAATTTTTGCTAATTAACTGGAATGATTCCATTTTAATAGTATTACTTTTAAACAAAAGCAGCCCATCGACGTTTTCGAAGAGATCCCTTGTGGTAATGCGAGTATTGACCTGTAATTGCGTTCCTTTGCACGAAATTAATTTAGACT
>JBBRDQ010000328.1:0-3783 GCA_038203695.1 Chitinophagales bacterium | reverse complement strand
AGATAATCATCGGGGAAATAATCGAGCAGGCAGAACGGTCGGCTGCCGGGTACGCGCCGGTCGAAAAAGCGCGAATAGTTCTCGATGCCGTTGCAATAACCCAGTTCGCGAATCATCTCCAGGTCGAAAGAGGTGCGTTCCCGGATACGGCGGGCTTCGAGCAATCGGCCTTCCTGCACAAAATACTTCTCCTGACCACCTACTTCATCCTGGATTTCATTGATCACCTGGGATAACCGGTCTTTAGGCGCCACGTACAGATTGGCCGGAAAAATAGCGGCTTCGTCCATGCTGCTGATCCGCTTGCCAGAAGTGAGTTCGATGCTTTCAATGTTTTCAATTTCATCGCCCCAGAAGATAACGCGGTAACCCCAGTCGGCATAGGGCAGGTTGATATCGACCGAATCGCCGCGCACGCGGAACGTGGCGCGCGAAAAATCGGTTTCCGTACGCGCGTACAGGCTATCGACCAGACTGTACAAAAAATTGGTTTTGGAAACCTTCAGTCCCTTGTGAATGCGAATGATGCCGCTCTGATAATCGGCCGGATTGCCCATACCATAAATACAGGAAACGGACGCCACGATGATAATATCGCGCCGGCCGGAGAGCAACGTACTGGTGGCTTTCAAACGCAATTTGTCAACTAACTCGTTGATTTGCAGGTCTTTTTCAATATATGTGTCCGACACTGACAAGTAGGCCTCGGGCTGGTAATAGTCGTAGTACGAGACGAAATACTCCACCGCATTGTCCGGAAAAAAAGACAATAACTCGGCGTATAGCTGCGCAGTCAGCGTTTTGTTGTGCGTCAAAAGCAGCACGGGCCGGTTCAATTTTTCGATGACATTGGCCATCGTAAACGTCTTGCCGGAACCAGTCACGCCCAGCAGCACCTGCGCGCTTTCGCCCGCCTCCACGCCTTTGACAAGTTGCTGGATGGCCTGTGGCTGATCGCCGGTAGGCTGGTAGTGGGAATGGAGTTTGAATTTCATAAAACAGGGATACAAATATATGTACCGAACGCTTTAAAAAACAGATTGTTTGAAAATAGTTCTCAAAAAAGAATTGTATTTAAGATGGTTGAGCAACGTTTTCTGCTTCAATTTTGGTAAACTTTCCCCAGTTCTCCAACTGTTCCGTCGACCATATCTCCGGAAAAAACACGACCAGCTGCATGCGTGGAGGCAGGTACTGCTGCCAGTTGGTGCCGCCGGTAGCCGCGATCTCTTTGGGTTTGGCATCCAGGTAACGGACGGCCGACCGGTAGTGGGAAAGTGCCCAGCGAACGTTCGAATTCAGGTCGTGCTCGCGCAGCAATCCGAGCAGTTCGGGGTCTTGTTGCTGTGTAGCGGATAACCGGTGATAGAGTTGACGCAGGTTGCAGGGCTGATAATACTGTCCAAAACGCACCAGTTCGTCGGAGTATTTTGTTTCAAACTGACGCAAGGTCAGGGTCTTTTTGCCGGTGGCCAATTCTGTGGCACCACTGCGCCAGTATAACACGGAGTAGAGCAGTTTCACATCGCTGACATCAGCGGTCAGTTCGCGTTTAGATACGTGCACCAACTGCTGCATATCAGTGCTGGCAATCTCGATCATCCGGTATTGCACACTTTGAAATCCACTGGCCGGCAACAGGCTCATGCGGAAGCGCAGGAACTCCTCACGGTCCATTCCTTCGACCATAATATCAAAAGAATCAATGAGTTGCTGAAAATAACGGTTGATGCGCGTCAGTTGGCGTTTGAACAGTTCCAGTGAAGGCACTGGCTCTACCCGGGCAAGTTGGGCGATTGCATCGAGGGTTAACCGGAAGTACAGTTCGGTAATCTGGTGGTATAAAATAAAGATTCGCTCATCGGGAATAGGGGTACGCGGACTTTGCAAACTCAAGAGCGTATCGAGGTGAATATAGTCCCAGTACGTGAGGTATTCGGCGTAGAGCAGGCCATCGAGGTACGACTTCATATCCTGTCCCATCGCGCCGTATTTTTCTTCCAATTGTTGAAGCCGGTCGTGAATTTCGTCTTGCATGTAATACTGATTTGATGGTTAATAGGTGAGGAACCTTTTTGCCCAAAACGTCGTAGATTTGATGTACGGGTTGCAGCACAATTAACTTCCTAATTTCAACCCCAAAAGTAGACAAACCAGGCAGACTGTCAAATTCAGCGCCACATTGGTGAGGGCGGTAGTGGCCTGGCCGTTTTCCCAAAGTTGCCAACTTTCGATCGTAAACGTGGAAAAGGTACTGAATCCACCGCAAAAACCGGTTGCCAGTAATAAGCGGCGCTGTTCGGAGATATTACCCGAAAAATAACTGGCGATGACAAAACCCAACACCCCGCAGGCCAACGCATTGGCAGCCAGGGTGGCCAATGGAAACCGTGGCTGCCAAGGGTGCAGCAGCATTACCAGCCCATAGCGACAGATACTGCCCAGGCCGCCGCCGATAAAAACAAGTACGTATGTCATGTTTTTTTAAATGTTGGCGTTTTTTACCGATAAAAATCAGAATAATGCCTTTTTTTGTTGCCCAAAAGTAATACCTAATCGAAGATATGCACCGATAAAACCGGGAAATCCCAATGACCTAACCTCCTGAAACTAGTCTATATCGCTCATTTTAAACGTTTGGTCATGCGCAAATTTACCCGCTTACTACTTTTTCTATGCTTTTTACCACTTGCAGCACCAGCTCAAGACCTGGATATTATGTTTCAGGGCTGGTATTGGGATTATTTCCAAAACGGTAATTACGGTACCTGGATCAATAACCTCAATAGCAAAGCAATCGAACTGGACGATGCTGGATTCAAACATATCTGGCTACCGCCTTTGTCGCGCAGCAGCACTTCCAACAATATTAGCAACGGGTACAATCCGATGGACTTGTACGACCTGGGCGAATTCGGGCCAGGCTGCGCCTGGGGTACGCGCGCGCAACTCAACACCCTGATTTCCAACTACAATGGCCGGGGGCTCAACGTCGTTTCAGACATGATCTACAACCACCGTGACGGCGGCAAACCCGAGCGCAATGACGCAGTCCGCTACTTCATTACCAATACTTCCAATAATTCGGTCTACCCTTCCGACCGGGTTTTCATGGTTTTACCGCTGGGCAGTGCAAATCCAGGCAACAATGGTGCCGGCGATTATTATGTTAAAGTACGTTCGAAGTCTTATGGATATGGCCCTAATCAGTACAAATTTTATGCAAAAACCCGCAATACCCCCTATGCTGGGGCTACTAACGAAACCGAACCGAATGGCGGGGCAGACTGTAATCCGGATCAGCCGACGCAAGTTTATACCCTGGGAACCGACATGACGGCGACGTTGTACGATTACAGCGGGTGTTACACCGACGAATACAAGATCACGCTGACCGCCGGCAATTTCAACGCCACGGACGACACCTTGTTTATCTACATGAATAATGTAAATTCGGGGTATTCGGACCATTTCATCTATGATATTTACAGTAATCCTGCCAGTGCGAGCATTACCAGTCAACTGGAATACTGGACCTACACGGACTACAGTACTGTATTGAGTGGTCAGGGCAGTATGAACTACAATTCTTTCCGCCCGAACGACAACACCTCCAATGCCGGTGGGATAAGCGAAACCCTAGGTTGCGATTGGAACTGTCCGTTGTTTTTTTACGACTACGACCAGGCGCAGCAGTCCACCAAAGACGTATTGAATGCCTGGACCAAATGGGAATTACAGCAAGGCATCAAGGGCCTGCGGATGGATGCGGTGAAGAATTTT
>JBBRDQ010000327.1:0-3914 GCA_038203695.1 Chitinophagales bacterium | reverse complement strand
GGCCGGTGAAGCCGGTGCGGAAGCAGTGATATTTCCGTGGCTGTCTCATAAGTGTCAAATAAGTTGAAAAATCTAATTTCAGGAAACGATCCAACATTTGCTTACGAGACGCCCACAATTCGCCTACCACGTAAAAACATACCCTACCCGAAAATCCAGGTTCCGGCTGCGCGAACGCAAGGCTTTATTCACATCTTTTATGCCCACATAATAGCGCGTATCCAACTGGATGGTACCCGGCCCTACGCGGAGACCCAGGCCTGCTACACCGGTTGCGCCATAATCAAGCCGCGCATACCGCGTATCTGTTTTAAAATCAATACGTTCTACCTGGTCATCGGCGTCGCCAAATCCATATCCCGAGCGGGTGAGTTTGGCGGAGGCCAGCCATGAAATACTGGGCCCTGCGGCAGCGAAAACCTGTAAGCGACCATAGATTGGCACGTCTATTTGCGCCATCAGCGGAAGTGTTACATAATTGCCGGAAAATATTGCGTCGATCCCGATGGGCAAAACATAGCCGGGAAAACATTTTGAGCCGCGCTGCACCCAGCCTGGTTCGGCCTGCAAGGACCAAAGACGACTGAAGCGATAATTGAAGGTTACAGCCGTGTTGGCACCCCAAACAGTGAGGTCTGCCGTTTCGTCATAAGAGCCTTCGGTATATTGTAGCCAACTGTGGGTGATGCCGCCTTTTACACCGAGGCTGATCTGGCCAGACAATACACTGGAGGCCAGCAAAATGGGTAGAATAAGTAATTTTTTCATGGAACTTGTGTTTTGGGATAAAGACCGCAGATGGTACACACAAGGTTGGGTAGGCTACTTTCTTTTTACCTTAAACGACCAAGTGACGACCATTCTGGAAGCCTCGCTGCCGTCCGGCAAGCGGCCCACCGAAACAGCGGTAAAGGTCTGCGCTGCGCCGGTGGTTATGGCCTGCTGAATGGCGGCAAGCATCGCCGCGCCGTCTGCACAGGTAAAAAGCAGGGTTTCACCGGCCTTTTTCAGGAATTGGGCTTCAAAACCGACGACCAGCATCGATACGGGTGGCTGACTTTCCAGTGCAACAAGGCCGAGCATACCGGTCGACAGTTCGGCGGCGGCGCACTGGGCCGCAAAATAAATCGAGCGGAACGGATTCTGCGAACGCCAGCGATAGGGGAGGCGCACGACGCATTTTTCGGGGTCGCAGGTATAAATCTGTGCGCCCATGAACCAGGCGCCCGGTAGTTTCCAGAACAGGTATGCGCCCATGCGCCAGGGCGAGTTGATCAATTTTAAAACGGACATAAGCAAGCATTGTGGAACTCTGCCCGCGAAGGTAGGGTTAATCTGTTCGTTTAGAAATTGTTAATTCTGATTTCGACCGAAGAGAATATGGATTTCTTAGCCTACTTTTAAGACAAAATTCTATAAATGCACGAAACACGGTATTTACGCGACCGCCGCTTCGTGCAGACCAATTGCATCGTTCACCTTTCAAAGTACTAAATACATCAACTATGGAATGGAGAAGGCTTAATGGCCAGCGAATCGAGCAACCATTGCTCCAGGCAGTGGAAGATACCATCAAACGCGAAACGGCGGAAGGGTATAAATTAAAAGTCTGTATCGGTACAGATTCTCAGGTAATGGGTTCAGAAGTGCATTTCGCTTCGGTAATCGTCTTTTTACGCGAAAAACGCGGCGGTTTCATGTTTATCTCCAACGATAAAATGTTCCGCAAAATGTCGCTGCGCGAACGGATGATCCTGGAAGTGGGGCGTTCGGTAGAAGTCGCATACGCGCTCTGTCATTTGCTCGACACCTATAATGTTGCGCTCGAAGTCCACGCCGATATCAATACCGATCCGGCCTTCGAAAGCAATACGGCCCTCAAAGAAGCGATGGGTTACATTCTGAGCATGGGTTTTGTCTTCAAAGCCAAACCGGATGCCTTTGCTTCGTCTTCCTGCGCCGATAAAGTGATTTAAAATGAGTGATTTTCCAGCCGTACACTTTTAATTGGGTAAAAAAGTACAAAATTTCAAGCAACTTTATACTTTTTTGCCCAATTAAAAGTATGTGGCTGGAAATGGGATGTTTTTAAAAAGAAGGCTGATGTGATGGGTGGGTTGCGCTTACCCACCGATTAAAATCGGTGGTTTCAAGATGATAGATGTGTTTCCGGTTGCGCTTAGTATTGACCACAAAAATCAAGGTCAGATTCCAGTAATTACTCCGCATCCAAGAGTCCCATCCAATCACATCTAACATCTTGTAACCGCCCGTTTCAACGGGTGTCCCGGAACACCCCCCCAGCACATCTAACTTCTTTTCAAACATCGACATCCGCTCTTTTGATGCGATATTTTCCAGCCGTACAC
The DNA here is from genome assembly GCA_038203695.1 of Chitinophagales bacterium. GTDB lineage: Bacteria > Bacteroidota > Bacteroidia > Chitinophagales > Saprospiraceae > M3007. Next base: position 1,545 of record JBBRDQ010000327.1, on the reverse strand, counting down.
TTTTAGTTGAGTAAAAAAAGGGTACGGCTGGAAAATGAGTGATGAGTTATTTTTCATCATCGTAACTTGTTTTGAAATTAAAAAGCCGTCTGGAGCGTATGTTCCAGACGGCTTTATTTATTACTTGAGCGAATCTTGGGTTAGCAATTGCCAACCCAAGATTCACATTACTTACAAACCAGTGCGGAGGAACAAATTATAAAAAATAACCCATCACTTTTTGCAGTAACGCAGCACTTTCCTACTTCGCTCTCACGCTCACCGAAACCCGCCGGTTTCTCGCTTTGCCTTCGTCGGTGGCATTGCTGGCGACCGGATTTTCCTGGCCGTAGCCTTCTGCGGTGAGGCGATCTTTAACAATACCCATTTTGACGAGTTCGGCCAGTACGTTTTTGGCGCGGCGGTCGCTCAGGTCTTTGTTTTTCTTAGGGTCGCCGACATTGTCCGTGTAGCCGCCGATTTTGACTTTTACGTTCGGATAGGCTTTCAGAATTTCAAACACATTGGTCAACTGCGTTTTGGATTTTTCCATATCCAGTTGATCGCTGGCAGTCTGGAACAGCAGGTTGTCGAAGTCGAACCAGTTCGTTTTGCCGGGCAATGAGTCGGGCGACTGGATGAATTTCAACAGCATGGCTTCAATACCCATCGGCGAACCGACCACTTCGTAGCCAGTTGGCAGGGTCATGGTGAATTTGGCAGGCGCTACAGGCTCGGCGGGCATCGTAACCGGCGCAACCACGGGCGCAATTACTTCCGCTTTTGCGGCCGGTTTGCTGCAAGATTTCATATAATACATAATACCGAAACCGGCAACTAGCAACAACACCAAAGGCAAAAACCAGCGCATGCCGCTGGCAGATGCTGGGGGCGTAACCGTTGTGCCATCGACGGTGCCGCTCAAATCAGCGAGCCCCAGAATGGAACTCAAGCCGGCTGGCAGCGCGCTCATGATCGCATTTTTTTGGCTGAGCAGGAAATTAGCCAGGCCGGATACATTTAGCCCGTCGGTACTAATTTTTTTACTGAGCAAGCCCATCACCAGGGGTCCGACCATGCCCAGCAAAGAAGACGTGCTGGACGCTTTCACCCCGGCAAAGGAAGAAATGGCATTGGTGATCGCCGGCACTTTGGCCCCGAAGATAGTCCCTAAAAGATGACCGGAGGCGTCTTTGGGGTCGTTGTGGGCGAGGTTGCCGCCGCCGATCAGACCGCTGAGGTTGTCCAAAACACTCGGATCGAATTTGGAGAGGCCGCTGAAAATAGTGCCCATCACGTTGGCATCGCTGGATTTATGCAGTAGACCCGCCAGCAAGGTCGGTGCCAGGCTGCCGATGGCTTTGGAAACGCCGCCTTCACTTTCGCCCAGCAACTGGGCCGCCTGACCAATAAGATCGGGAGTGATGTAAGATTTGATCGAGTCGAGTAGATTTGACATTGGGTGTGTAATTTTTGATGAATAAATAATGTGGCGTTCTGACGAATTCCAGGTGAAAAGAAATTGTGTCGGGAAAAATAAAAATTAGAAAGGGTAACCGATGGACA
>JBBRDQ010000326.1:0-3922 GCA_038203695.1 Chitinophagales bacterium | reverse complement strand
GGACTGAATAATTACCAATGGAATACGGGTAACAATACCAATAACATTACCGTAGCGCAAGCGGGTACCTATAGCGTGACTGCCACCGACCAGTTCGGCTGCACCGCGTCGGACGATTATGCTTTTGTTTTTGCACCCAATCCACAGGTCACGATCAGCGGTTTGACTACTATTTGCGATGGCGCAACTACCTCGCTAACGGCCAACGGCACCAACCTGACCAGTTATTCCTGGTCGACCGGCGGCATATCGAACAGCGTAACTAATTTATTACCAGGCATTTACACCTTGACTGTAACGGATGCCAACGGTTGTACCAATACGGTACAATCTACCGTGACGGCGCAAAATACCATCAGTTTTACCGGGACAACCCTGCCGAATTGCGATGCGACCAATACGATTACAGTTGCCGGTTCTTTTGTAGGTTACCAGTGGTCGAATGGTGCGACGAGCGCCAGCATTGTGGTGTCAGATGAAATGCCGTACACCGTGACGGTGACCAATGCCGCAGGTTGTACGGGCACGCAAGCATTTAACCCGGTCATCCCGGACATACTGGAACTTTCCCTTGCTGGTAACACCGTGCTCGATTGCACAGATACACTTGCCACAATTACCGCCAGCATTGTTGCTGGTAGTGGCGTGACGAATACCTTTACCTGGTCCAGCGGCGCAAGCACTGCCCAAACCACCTTTGAAGCAGCCGGCAATTATTCGGTGACCGTATCCAACGGACTGGGTTGCACCGCTCTGGCCACCCTAACGATTACCCAGCAAAACATTGTCACCTTCTTTGCCGATACCATTGAATTTAAAACAGGGCAGGTAATTCCGCTGGCGCCGCCGATCGGGTTTAATGCCGGCAGTATACAATGGACCCAGCCGGATATTTTGTCGTGTCCGAATTGCCCTGCCCCGGATGCCCGTCCGGTTAAGGACATTGTGGTTAGATACACCGCCCAAAGTGGGCCCTGTTCGGCAGCCGGGTTTTATTATTTATTTCAGCGAAAAGGCGCTACTATTTATGTACCCAACGCCATCTACCCAGGCAGCCCCGACAATTATGCTTTCACGCTCTATGGTGACGATTTGCTGCTGAATATCAATTACTTACGGGTGTATACCCGCTGGGGAGAACTGGTCCAGGAGCTCTTCAACCTCACGCCCGGCAATATCAATGACGGCTGGGACGGTAGTTTCCGCAGCAAACCGGCGACGCCTGGGGTGTATATTTTTGTGGCGGAAGTAACGCTGGCCGATGGCACGACGCAGGTGCTGAGTGGCGATGTAACCTTGATTCAGTAAATGATTTAAACACGCTAAAACGTGAAAAAAAATAATTTTGCCTACACGCTGCTGGCTTTTTTGCTAGCGTTAAACAGCCCCGTATTTGCCCAGATCGTGACGTTTTCCGGCACCGGCAATCTGTTAGTTCCTCCCGGTGCACCGACCCAAACGGTCGGCATTACGCAATCGGATTGTAATGTCAGCGGGGTAGGTACCATCGGTACTTGTGTGAGTATTGTAAATGTCACCATCAATTTGCAGCATTCCTGGGATGGCGATATTGGCATTTTGCTGATCGGGCCCGGCGGACAGGTGCTGGAATTTTCTACTGGCAACGGCGGTCCGGGCGACAATTTCACCAATACTGTATTTTCCGACAATGCCGGCCCGTTTATTACTTCGGGCGCACCGCCGTTTACCGGCAATTTCCGGCCGGAGGGGCGCGTCACCAATCTACTGAACCCGTACAGCAATGCACCGGCGCTCGGCACGTACACCTTTGCCAATACCTACAACGGCACCAATGGCGACGGCACCTGGACCCTCTACATCAATGATTATGTGGTCGCTGACGTAGGTTTATTGATATCATGGTCGATCACCTTCAACCTGGGCGGGGTACCGCCGGTAGCCAATGCCGGACCCGACGTCAATAAATGTCCGGGACAGAACACGACCCTTTCCGCTACAGGTGGCGGCACGTACCTGTGGAGTACCGGGGCAACCACCGCCAATACTTCGGTGGCCCCTACTCTCACCACCACGTACACCGTAACGGTCACCTCCGCCGGCTGCGGCAGCGCTACCGATCAGGTGACCGTAATAGTCGCGCCCGCCCCTAGCGTCACTTTCGTGGCCAATAATCCCGACTTATGCCAGGGCGGCTGCCAGACCATCACCGCCAATCTGACCGGCACACCACCGTTCAGTCTCACCTACCGAACCATTGCCAGTAACGGCGTGCAGACGACTTTTACGCAGACGTTCAACAGTTTATCGGAAACCTTTGAGGTGTGCCCGCCACCCGGGACGGTGCTGGGGAATTTGCAAGTACTGGCGACGAGTCTGACGGACGCGAATTGTACGTGCAATTGAAGGGAGTTTTGGGTTTTGAGTTTTGGGTTTTGAGTTATAAAATGATGGTTAAGAGGGCTTTATAACGTATCTTTTTTGGGGCCATGCGCAAACAATTTATAGCGGCAGATGCACGGCTTTTTGTCCTTCTGTCGGAAACCGTCCATGTCATAAGTGCTCGAAGCAACGTGGACGGTTCCCGGTAGAAGGACAAGGAAGGGTGGAGGTTTTGTTTGAAACAGGAAGTGCCCGGCCGAAAAGCCATCTGATAGCCAATGCGCTCCGATCGCGCCATGCTGCGCAGGCGGCTGGTCCCTCGCTCGCCTACTTACATTGCGGTGGATGCCGCTGCTTTTTTGCGCACAAGAGGCCGGAGCGACTTACCCTCTGACTAGAAGGGCAAACAACACAAGACGGAAACCGATATATTTGCCGCGGTACGACGGCGTGTTGTGGGAGCGGCTCGAAACGCGGCAGTCCCGCGCGTCGTAGATCCAACTGCCGCCACGATACACGCGGAGCGCACCTGATGTCGGACCTGTTGGATTTAATTGGCGATCAGAAGCGTAATCGCCATACGAATCGCTGCACCATTCGCACACATTGCCACTCATATCGAAAAGACCCAGTTCATTGGCCTTTTTTTGACCGACAGGATGGGTCTTGCCATTATTGGCCATTATAATACCATAAACAAAATTACCAGCAAGTTTTTTGTCATCAGAATTTTTGTCATACCAGCCTACCTCCTCTAAATTATTACTTCCTGCAAACGCAAAGCCTTTAGAAAGCGTACCGCCGCTGGCAGCAAACTCCCATTCTGCCTCGGTAGGCAAGCGGTATTTTTTTCCGGTTTTTTGCGCAACCCAGGCACAGTAGGCGATAGCGTCCTCATGATCGACATCGATAACCGGACGTTTCCCACGACCCCAGCCGTTGTCAGTAGGTTTTTCGCGTTTTGTTGCGGTGCAGAAAATCTCGTATTCTTCGAAGGTGACGGGGTATTTGCCAATGTAGTAATCGGACAGCGTTACCGGATGAATCGGCTTTTCATTGTCAGATTCGTTGCTACCCATCTGAAAAGTACCGCCTGCTACAAAAACCATTTCGGGCAGTTCAGGCGCATCGCGAAGGGTGTCGCCATTTTCAGGTCGCTGCTTTTTTTCGGCCTCAATGGCGGCAAGGCGGGCATTTTCGACTTCTTTTTCTGCGGCTAATCGCCTGGCGTCTTCCGCTTTTTTTGCTACAATTCGCAGGCGGTGTTGTGCGGCTTTTAGTTGAAGGATTTGAGTATCCGCGTCTTCAACATGCGCTGTATGCGTTTCAACTTCCAGATATGCTTCAAATACGGCAATTTTTTCCGCTATATCCTCTGTTGCAGCAACTTCAGTCAACGTTGTTTTCCAGGCAGCCTCGTCCTGTTGTTGTAGACGCTGGCTGTTTTTCTTTTCTTTTTCGGCATGGGCGGTTTGGCGGGCGACTTGTATTTCGGCAGCGGCTTTTTCATCTGCTTCGCGGGAGGCTATTTCCGCAAGTGCCGCTATTCTGGAACTGATCT
>JBBRDQ010000325.1:0-3934 GCA_038203695.1 Chitinophagales bacterium | reverse complement strand
TTTACAAAAATAACAGCCGTTTTAGAAACTATCCGAGGCGATGTAGGCATCTATCACCGCTTGTTCACCTTCTTTACCAGGACGGGAATTGCCGTGTTCCATGCCTAAAATACCGGTGTAATGCCGTTCGTGCAGGAACTTAAAGATGTTTTTGTAATTCACTTCACCGGTAGTAGGCTCTTTGCGTCCGGGATTGTCGCCGATTTGGATATAGGCAATTTCGTCCCAGCACTGTTCCATAGTGGGCAGCAGATTGCCCTCGTTGCGCTGCATGTGATAAATGTCGTACAGCAATTTACAGGCGGGACTTTGCACGGCTTTACAGATCATAAATGTCTGTGCTGCATGGCGGAGAAACAATTCCGGCGTGTCGCTCAAAGGTTCCAATACCATCGCCAAACCGTGTGGTGCCAATATATCGGCACCGCGGCGCAGGCATTCGAGCACATTTGCGGTTTGGATATCCTCGGGCAGCGTGCGCTGATAATATCCTGGTACCACCGTCATCCATTTGGCGTTGCAGCGTTTGGCGACTGTTACTGCTTCCTGGCACAGCCGCACAAAATCTTCCCGTGATTCGGGCGTGCCGGTCGTAAGCGACGGCTTCCAGGCGGACGACAAATTAACCACAAAAACGCCCATCTCGATCCCGAGTTTAGCCATCAGGTTGCCCATCTGTTCCTGGAGTGCGACTGGCCGACCCGCCATGCCATTGTCTTCAAAAGCCGTAAATCCCTGATCGGCCATAAAGCGCAACTGATCCAGCACATCTTTCCCGGCATGTTCTGCAAACATGCCTTCATGCGGTGCATAGCGCAGTTTAAAGGTATGCTTGGCGGGTGGCGACGGTGCAATCGCCGAGGCGACGCTACCACCCGTTGTGGTAAGCAATGTGCTGGTAACTAAGGTGTTTTTGATAAAGTGACGACGTTCCATGATTTGGTTTTTAATATCCGAAAATATCTTCCAGACTCAATTCCACTACTTTCCCGATTTTTTTAAGTTCCTTAAAATCGATACGTTCCCGCTCACCCAGTACCATCCAGGTGTAGGCGCGGTTTTTAATTTTCGTTTCCTGGTAGTGCAGCAGACTGTCGGCATCGGCTTTTGAAAGTGTTTCATACGTGAATTGACGCAAGTCTTGATTCGCAAAACCCCGCGCGCGATTCGTGCGCCACGTCCAGTACAATTCCGCTTTGGTAATGCGGCCGGCCGCGATTTGTTTCAGCACACTCTGGCGGGCATTTTCAATTTGTGAAGGCGAAACCGGCATGTTTTCCAGAATTTCCTCAAAGGCCGCGATGGCTTCGTGCATTTTATCGGGTTGGGTGCCGACGTAGGATTGCAGGAAATGCGCCCGGTTTTTGCGCGAGGGATTGGCTGCATACGTGTAAGCCGAATACGCCAGCGCCTTTGATTCGCGGATTTCCTGGAACACGATGGAAGAAAGCCCATAGCCAAAGTACTGGTTGTACCATTCCGCGAAGACAAACTCATCCAGGTTGAACTTCGGTGTTCCTTTTGAAAGCAGCAACAACTCAACTTGTACCATCGGGAAATTTACAAAGTAAACTTTGTTTTTTCGGGTGCCGATTTCAGGGTATTTTCCAGGCGCGATGACCGGACGTAACTGCGGAACAATCGGGTGGTGTTTTTTCAGCACCGTCGCCACTGCCCGAATATTTTCCTGGCCGTAGTAAAATACTTCATGTTGATAAGACGAGAGACTATACAGTAACTCGATCAATGCTGCCGGTTCGACCGCCAGCAATTGCTCTTTGGTCAACTTGTCCGAAAAAGGCGATTTTTTACCGTGTTTAGCGTAATTGGCCATGGCCTTGCTCAGCACCGTACGTTTGTCGGTCTTGTCGTTTTCACGCCGTTGCAGAATATCGGCTACCAGATTCTGGAGCGCTTCGGGGTTCGGCAATGCGTCGGCCAGCAGGTGTTCCATCAAGGCGACCCCTGCTTCAAAAGATGCATCCAGTCCGGTGAGCGAAAGGTAAAAATGGTCATCCTGACAGGTAGCCGAAAAACTCACCCCGAGGCGGTAAAATGCTTGCTGCATTTGGGTCGCCGTGTATTTGCTGGTGCCCAGGAAAGGTACATATCCAGCCAATAAACCCAATAACCGCTCGCTGGTACGGCCCATTTCAAAAATATAATGCAGGCGAAATAAACCGCTTTCGCGTTCTTGTACGGCGCGTACTTTGAGATTTTTACCTAACACCGCTGTTTTGATAACTTGCTTGAAATCAACAAAATGCGGGGTTATTTCGGGGGATTTACGGTCCAAAAATTCTTGTGCAAACCCCGATATATCAATGCGGTTCACCTCAATCGGCGTAATAGGCGGTTTTTCTACTTTCATCACGGCAGCATCCGCTCCGACGTGTTTATATACGACCGCATAGTTGTCTTGGCGGACATATTGCTGCGCAAACGCCACTAAATCGGCCTTCGTAACGCGTGACAACACCTCCCAACGATCGACAAAATCGGCCCATTCGATGCCTAGTACAAAAGCGCTGGTGATAGCGCCGGCGCGTCCGGGATTTTTTTCAAACTCCTTCATCTCACTGAGTTTCAGGTCTTTGAAAACGGCTTCGGGCAGCCAGTCTTCAAAATCACCGGCGCAGAGGCGTTGGATTTGTTGCGCCAGCAGTTGTTCTACTTCTTGCAGCGATTGCCCTTCGCGCGGCTTTCCATGCACAATGAGGCTGCTGAAATCTTCAAAGACCCTCGGATAAGCATAGGCCTCCAGCAGTTGTTGTTGTTGCATTAGATTCAAGTCAAAAAGCCCCGCCTGATTGTTGTGCAACAAACCAGCCAGCAATGGCAATAATACGGCATCTGCGCTTTTGGCACCTGGAAAACGCCAGGCCATTTCCACCCAGCCGGCTTCATTGCCATATACATCGCGATGGGTACGCTCGGTCAGTTCCGGTTGTGGCTGGAATTTGAATTCGGGCAGGGGCTTGGCCTTAAAGTGACCGAAATAACGCTCGGCCATAGCCACGGCTTCCGTGGGATCAAAATCACCGACTAGCACGATCGCCATGTTATTTGGCACATAATACTGGTCGAAAAAGTTGTAAATATTGGTTTGAGACGGATTTTTTAAATCTTCGCCCCTGCCCAGCGTCGTTTGGGTGCCATAAGGATGCGTAGGGGTCAATACTTTTTGCATGGCCTGCATCACCTTGCGGAAATCGCGGTCCTGGCTGATATTGTACTCTTCAAAAACCGTCTCCAATTCGGTGTGGAACAGTCGCAGGATCGGCCGGCGGAAGCGTTCGCTTTCCAGCGAGAACCAGCGGTTCAATTCATTGGAAGGAATGTCATTGATGTACACGGTTTGCTCGACCCAGGTGTAGGCGTTGGTCCCTTTTGCGCCGATTGCACTGACCATCTTGTCGTATTCATTGGCAGCGGCGTATTTGGCCGCTTCAAAAGACAGGCGATCGATGTCTGCGTACAACAGGCGTTTGCGGTCGGGATCGGTTTCGTTGCGGTGTTCCTCGAATTTTTGTTCGATCTCATCCAGAATAGCCTTTTCAGTCGGCCAATCGAGACTGCCCAGGCGATCCGTTCCCTTAAACATCATGTGTTCAAAGTAGTGCGCCAGGCCCGTTGTATCGGCTGGGTCGTGTTTGCTGCCGGCGCGTACGGCGATCTCGGTGTAAACGCGCGGTTCATCTTTATTAATGGATAAAAAAAGGCGTAGCCCGTTGGATAAGGTGTGCATTTGTACCCGGATCGGATCGCCTGCTATGGTCTGGAACTGGGTAGGGGTGGATGGTGGTGCTGCGTTCATGCGTTGCGTGTGGTTGAGCGGATCTGTACGGCCCTTCAGAAACGGGCAAAATTACTTCGAATTCCGCTTAGAAACAAGGATTCGATAAAGGTTGTTGCGCTGCTGTACGCCTGTATC
>JBBRDQ010000324.1:0-3937 GCA_038203695.1 Chitinophagales bacterium | reverse complement strand
AAGCCCGCACCGTTTCCCCGCCGTTTGACAATTCTTCCAGCAGTACGGGCGCGATCTCGTTCATTTGTCCGACTTCTGAGGGCAATTCCACTTTTATATAGTTATCGGTAAAACCACCCAGCAAGTTGCTGTCCTTATGGTGTTCAAACAGCACCGGACGCACCGTGCCAATATGCTGCCGGTAAAATTCCCGCCGTTTCATTTCCGATAAACCACGCAGCGCCTGATTGCGACGGCGGCGCTCTTCCATGGAAACGACATCCTTCATGTCGGCCGCCGGTGTATTGGCGCGTTCTGAATAGGTAAAGACATGTAAATAGGAAATATCCAGCGACTGCAAAAACTGGTATGTTTCCAGAAAATCCGCTTCCGTTTCGCCGGGGAAACCCACAATGACATCACAGCCGATACAGGCATGTGGCATGGCGGTTTTGATCGCGGTTACACGGGAAGCATACAAATCGCGTTTGTAGCGGCGGCGCATATCGCGCAGTTGTTTATCGTTACCCGATTGCAGTGGCACATGAAAATGCGGCATAAACCGCGCACTGTGCGCTACAAATTCGATGATTTCTTCCGTCAGCAGATTTGGCTCAATGCTGCTGATGCGAAACCGGGAAACCGTTTCGATCCGGTCCAGTTCGTGGATAAGATCGATCAATAAAGCCTCTTTTTTAACCCGGGTTCCTTCAATAACTTCCGTGCCATTGCCGAAATCGCCCAGATTAACGCCAGTCAACACAATTTCACGGGTGCCCATAGCGGCGATCTGCCGGGCATTCTGTACCACACTTTCGACCGTATCCGAACGGCTCGCCCCACGTGCCTGCGGGATCGTACAAAAGGTACATTTATAATCACAGCCATCCTGCACTTTGAGAAAAGAGCGGGTGCGGTCGCCAAAAGAAAAAGAGGGGGTAAAGGTATTGACGTCGCGCACTTCACCGGCGTGGATCATGCCCTTGCCCGGCGCCTTGGAAAGATCGTCTACATACTCCAGCATGCGAAATTTTTCGCCGGCGCCCAGCACTAAATCGACGCCGGGAATATTAGCAATTTCCTGGGGTTTGAGTTGGGCGTAACAGCCGGTCACGATCACAAAAGCGTCGGGTTGCCGACGCAGGGCCTGCCGCACGATTTTCTTGCATTCGCGATCGGCCTGTTCGGTCACGGAACAAGTATTCAGCACATAGATATCGGCACCATCTTCAAATTTCACGGGTAAATAGCCGCTGCCTTCAAACAGGCGAGCCAGCGAAGACGTCTCCGAATAGTTCAGTTTGCAACCAAGTGTATGAAAAGCGACGGTGCGCGGTGTAGACATGCTAGCGTACAATAGATAAAATAAGCCGCAAAAGTACGCTATTTCAGCCACATAAAAAACCCGGCCTCGACGTTTCGAAACCGGGGTTCTCGCCTATGAAGCATAAGACATCTGAACCGGAGAATGGGCAATTTCGGGTGGCTTTGCAGCCGATGTTGATTATTTTAAAATGCAATACCTGTTGCGGCAACGCTGCAACGGTTGCACTACTGCTTGTGGTAAGCGACTGTAAATAGAATATGCGTAGGAAAGAAGACCGTGCGAACGCGACTTGATGGACAGACAATGCCCAAATTGAAAAGACAAATCTGCGTAAAGGGAGACGGCATCTGTTGTAAAATTCGGTTTGTGTTTGTTAGGCGGATTAAGGGTAATTCAGAACCCTTGACAAAGATAACATTTAACCGCATTACGCTCAAAAATGACCGGTTTTAATCCACAAATTGTCGAATCTTTGTCTTTTTTAACAATTTTAGGTTTGTGTTCATACGTCGCTCTGTGGGTACAAATTCAAATGGATTTATACACACAAGGTATTTAGTAAGAACGCATTGGTGTTAGAAGTCAGAATATCCGGCCCATTTGTCGCCGTATTGTTCCCAGAATGCCAGTACGGTACTGCGCGTCGGGAATTCGGAATAAATGATGTTCTGGCGGATACATTGTAAAACGTGTAAGGTAGGTTTGGACACGTCGGCTGGCAGGTTGTTGATTGGAAACCAGGCCACATCTTTAAATTTTTTAGGCTCCAGCGATTCCGGTTCGCCAAAAAACCGGGCGGCTTTAAAGTATAGTACCAGGATGTTTTCGTCTTTTTTCAATTTGTGGCGGTGGAGCACGTGTAACAACGTCAGATCAGCCGGCTCGACCAGAATGCCGGCTTCTTCTTTCGCCTCGCGTGCCAAGGCTTCCCGGGCGAATTCCTTATCCTCCACGTTGCCACCCACCAGCGAGTAGCGGCCACCATTTTGCTTGGTCTGGCGCAAAAAAAGTAATTTCCCATCGGCTGTTTCGAGAATCAGCCGCACGGCAAAAGTAAGCATCGGAAAGGGCGGGTTTATTCAGCGTACACTGCAATTACGGCATTTTCAATCTCCGATTTGGCGGCATTTTGCAGCAGCATCTGCTTGCGTTTTTCGGCTTGCCGGATACGGACTTCCGTCTGGGTTTTCTGGTACAACTTCATTTGCTCCTTGGTGCGCAAAATGCGGCGGATACTGGCCAGCGTACCCTGCTGTACGTTTTTCAGTTTGCCCTGGTATAGAGCCGGATTGCTAGTTTTAAGCACTTCGATCGCTTGTAAATTGCGCTGCTTACGGGTCTGAATGATGTACATCTGCTTGGCCTGATCGGCATTCAGCGTGTACTTCTGCACCAGTTTGTCGGTGGCCTCGCGCACCATCGGCTCTGCGTTCACTTGTGGTGTTTTGACAGGCAATGCTTCGCCACCTTTCGGGGTTGCAGGTTGTGTTTGTGCCGTTGCGAAGGAGGCAACACTCAATAAAAAAAAGGCAAATGCAAGAATTTTTTTCATAAATAACTGACGGCGTTAGATTTAGACATTCCATGCAAATTGATATTGCCTGGAATAAAGGCTGTATGCTGTCATTGAATGTCCAGCTGTTTGGCAAGGTTAACAGCTCAAAAGTAGGATAAAGTTTTATTCCACGCTGTAAAATTAGGCGAAAATGGCTGGCAGCGTACAGTTTTATCCAGTTGAAATTTTTTGTCCTGAAATATTGGGCGTAGAATAGCCTGAATTCCTACCTTGCTCGACACAATCAAACGATACCCGCCATGATTTTCAATCTCGCCGACCATCCCTCTGTGGCCAACCGTTTCGTGGCCGAATTGCGCAATGTCGCCGTACAAAACGACCGCCCCCGCTTTCGGCGCAACCTGGAGCGCATCGGGGAAGTGCTGGCGTACGAAATGTCAAAAACGTTTGATTATGAGACCGTTGACGTAGAAACGCCACTCGGCGTCGCGCCGATCGCGCTGGCGGAAAGCCGGATTGTACTGGCCACGGTATTGCGGGCGGGTTTACCCTTGCACCAGGGCTTATTGCATTATTTCGAGTATGCCGATAATGCTTTTGTGGCCGCTTTCCGCCGGCACCATAAGGATGGCTCTTTTGAAATTCAACTGGATTACGTGACGACGCCCGATCTGAACGATGCGATTTTGATCTTGGCCGACCCGATGCTGGCTACCGGTGCTTCGGTCAATCTGGCCCTGCAAGCCCTGTTGCGCTTTGGTCAACCTGCCCAGATCCACCTGGTTACTGTAATTGCCAGCGTAGCCGGACTGGAAGCCGTGCGTCGGAAACATCCCCGCATACACGTCTGGATGGGTGCCCTGGACGAAGAACTGACCGCTAAATCTTATATTGTGCCGGGCCTGGGCGACGCCGGCGATCTAGCCTACGGCGAGAAACTGTAATTGCGACCGGATGGCGTTTATTTTGTCTATATCCACGACCCCGGCGGTTTCAATTCCCGAGGCAACGTCGACCCCGATACAATTTTTATAAGCGGCAATCAGGTCTGCATTTTCCGCATTTATCCCCCCGGCAAGCAAAAACGGATATGGAAAATCCACGGGAATAGCCGC
>JBBRDQ010000323.1:0-3949 GCA_038203695.1 Chitinophagales bacterium | reverse complement strand
GCGATCCAAAATTCCTTCCTCGTAAAGGGTGGTAATCAAGGTGCCATCTTTTTCCGACAAGTCCAGATTTTGACCGTCCTCTGTCACACTGAGGATGTACTCGTTGCCCGTACCTGGCTGCAAGGTAGGAGCTGTAGCCGTTGGATTGCCAGTTGTAATGCCCACCGCATCAAATGCAGCTTTCGCCGCAGCAACAACTTCGGGGGTGTTATATTGGGTCGCTTCTGCGATAACCGCCAAGCGGAGGTCAATAAACTTAGAAGAAGAAGTCATACGGTCTCTTAAAGCGTAATAAAACACCTGTTCCGCGATTTCTTTGGTCATGCCTGGCGTAGTGGCAAATTTGTAAAAGGCAAAATTGGGGATGCCGCTGTTCTTGTGTACACCGCCATTATCCTCTGTGCCGGTGGCCCGCTCCGAATAGTTATTGGGCTGCCACCAATCATCGCCTTGGCTGGAGCCATTATGCGGATCAGACACGTCTCTCAAAAGGCCGGTTGGGGATTGTCCTGCGAGCATGATACCGTCGCCAATACCCCATTCATCCCGATCCATCATTACCCCAAAAATGTCGGCAAATGATTCGTTCAAGGCACCACTCTCATTTTCATAGATAAGCCCTGCCGTATTTTCAACCACGCCGTGGGTCATCTCGTGGCCCGCTACGTCGAGCGACTTTGCAAGGGGCGTAAAAACGGTATTCCCATTGCCCCAGAACATGGCTGTACCATTCCAATAGGCATTGTCCATCGCGCCATTTTCATCTGTTACATTCACTGCAACTTCGATCGTTCCGCCATTTCCATCTATTGCGTTCCTGTTAAAAGTGTTTTTGTAATAGTCATAACAGACCCCTGCATTGTAGTGTGCACTTACAGCATTGGGGTTGACGAAAGTGTTGCTGGAAGAGGTGATATGGGAAAGCGGCCCGTTATAGACGTTTTTCTGGTCCCTGGTTACGATAACGCCTTTCATGGTGCCATTGGGAATAGAAGATCCGGCGGAAACAAACATGGGCTTAGTCGCATCAATAAGGTAGCGCAGATTGTCGGTATGCTGCCATGCGCCAAACATCCGCGTATCGCCTGCCAAATCAAGTCCACTACCCGCCACTGGTGGAGGGGGTGGTGTCGGGCAAAAGATTAGATCCTGTTTGCGTGGTTCGTTTACTTCGTTTTCGCTGGCAGGGGCTTCGCAATGCGTTTGACCTTCCTTATGCTGGTGAATAGTGCAAGAAGCATTAAAGTAGTGCAACACTTCACCCGTTTGCGCATCCACGAAATACAAGAGTTGGCTAAGCATATTGGGGTATGCTTTAATTTGCCAGGCCAAACGAGGCTCATTAGCCTGGGTTTTTACTCGAAAAATCACCAAAGTACTGGTAAACTGCTGGCCGCCAATCATTTCCAACTGATCCGGCGTCCAGTTGGCCGTCACTTTATCCCGACCAATATGATCTACTACCTTCGAGATGGCCGCTGCAGCGGAAATGGCGGGTTGTACCGTTTCGATATTGGGTGTTGGCGCGTACCGACCACTCGCGGAGGTGAAAATCCCTTTTTGCGTATGCGCAATCAATTCAGCGCCAAAAATGGGAACACCCTTGAATTGCTGTTGTAATTTCACGTGGTAATTGCCGCTGCGCTCGTCGAGTTGTGCTTTTTTTACGATAAATTCGGCGGCAGGATTTTTGATTCCAGCGGGTTGGAGACTTGCAACATAATCAATCGCCATCATTTCAGCACTTCTTTCCGTATTTGCTATGCCTTTGACATCTGTGCTGCCTTCAAAAAAAATCGGTAGCCCTTCATCGCCCATGGTTACCGAGACGCCTGGGCTAACAACCTGCGGCTGGAAGTCTACCGCAGGCACCCCGAATGGATGGTCGCCTAAGTTGTAATTGGGCTTGAAGAACGGGTTGATGTTGAGGTTGATCTCTTGCCCGGGAGATAGTTTGTGCGTGGGCGGCTTTTTGCCTGTCTGCGCTGATAATGCACAGGTCAGAAAAAGGGCTAAGCCGGTAATCAGTACGTTCTTCATAAAAGAAATAAATTAAAATGTTTAACAATTACGGCCGTGTTTGCACAAAGACGTTACTGGATTTCGCTTTTTTGACAAATGAGAAAAGCGATGCAAATGACTGCACAAATCTCAATTTTATACTAAATTGAGCGGGTGACAAAACGGGTGACAAGTACTCCGCACTTAAAAAACCCTACCTTTGAGCGGCATTTTACAACCGATTCTACATGAAAAATATCCTTAATATACTCCCTCTGTTTTTGCTGCACTGGACAAGTCCCACCTTTGGCCAAATCAATTTCAGGTCAGGTTGGGAAAAAGCCAACCCCATTGAAGAGCAATCCACCCTCAGTTTACCAGAAAAGGTAAAAATTCACCTGCAGTTTTATGAAAAAGCGGTAACAGAAAAAAATAATTTGTTTCAATTATATGGGCAGATTTATCTCTCCAGCGATTATCTCAAAGCGCAGGACTATGCCGAAGCTACCCGCTACTTGCTCAACGCCGAAGGAATCGCCCAAGCAGCCAACAACCGAGGCTGGCAAGGCTGGGTGATGTACAAAAAAGGGGGCGTTTCCATAAAGATGAAGCAGTTTGAGGAAGCGTTAAAAATCTACGAAACAGCCGCTTCCCTGTGCGGCGAAGCCCACGACAGCCTCTGCCTGGCCGAAAGTCTAGAGCAGGTAAGCATCATGTACGGTATGTTGGATAATTTTGAAAAAGCCCGCTCCGTAAACGCAATAGCCCTGCCACTGCTCAAAAAATTTGGCGGTGACAGACAACTGGCTACTGCCTTAGGCAATTTCGGTATCATCAACAGCCTGCAAAATCGAACGGCAGAATCTATCCCTTACTTCGAACAAGCCATCGAGATAGACCGCAAATTAGCCAATCGGCAGGATGAGGCCAAAGCCCTCAACAATTTGGCAGATGCGTATCGAGGACTCAAACAGTACAACCGGGCTTTGGGCATCTTCCAACAATGCATAAAAAAGAACACAGAAAACCAATATCCGGAGAACCTCATGCGCAACTACTTGGGCATTGGCATGACCTACGAAGCGATAGGTCAATATGAGAATGCGATGAATTATTTTGATAAATACTACGTCTTGAAAGACAGCCTCATCGGCATGGAGACCCAACAAAAAATCGCCGAACTTGAAATTAAATATGAAAGCCAGCAAAAAGAGCTGGCCTTGGAAAAAAGCAAATCGGAACTGCATATCGCCAAACGTTCCGTAGAAAGACGAACTGGCTTAGTATTTTTTGTGCTGACACTATCTGCATTTGGGTTGTGGCGTTGGCGGCTGCAAACCTTGGCATCAAAAAAAGATGCGATAAGCAATCAGGAAAACCTCTCAACCCTGACGAGCATCTTGTTGGAGAAAAACCAACAGTTGACAAATTTGGAGCAACAACTTCATTCTTTTACGAATCAACCTTTAGCAGGCTCTGATTTTGATAGCGACTTGTACAACCAGCAAATTCTTACGGATGTAGACTGGTCGTCGTTCAAAGCCTATTTTGAAAAAGCACACCCCAACTACATTCAACGCCTCCGTAAAACCTTCCCAGCCATCACCGATGCCGAAGAGCGGCTTTTCCTTCTCCTCAAACTGAACCTGACGACAAAAGAATCTGCTACCATGCTCGGAATCTCCGCCGATAGCGTGAAAAAGACCCGGAACCGGCTTCGGAAAAGATTGGAACTAGAGGAGGACGTCACGTTGGAAGATTTTACTCGCCAGTTTTGAGGCATCCGCTCACCGCGCAGGAAGGATGTACTACTAAGGACTCTGCGCCCGGAAGGTTGTTCTTCGGGCTTGGCAGATAGCCAGTCGCGACAGATATAAAATATTGATAGTCAGCAGTTTTTTGACGGATAGCGGGCAGGCTTGACCGATGATCCACCGAAACGCAAATA
>JBBRDQ010000322.1:0-3972 GCA_038203695.1 Chitinophagales bacterium | reverse complement strand
ATTCCAACAGTGCCAGAAAGCCAAAAAGATAGGCAGCAAGTGCATGCGGTCTGACGTACCCCAATAACAAGGCGCCGCTCACGCCTTGAAAACCGACCGCCAGGTAGGCAGTCGGCGGCGAATACGGGCTGACCAGCGCTTTAACTAAGATTACCAGCAGCGTGGAGCGCAGGATAATTGCCGCATTGTTGCCGCTCAGATGTGCCAATAAACCGATGCACAACACCGCAAAACCGCCCACAAAAAAGCCGGTGAACGGCAATTTGAACGCGTGCATAATACCGCCGAGCGCACATTCGGCGAAGGCCCACAAGGCGGTAATATTCAGGATGGCGTTGGACGGCGGCGGGTTGTTTTGCATGGCGGCAAAGATAGGTGCGCGCAATTTATTGCCGCTGGAAAAAACGCACGGATTCGGCAGATGAAGCAGCGGGTACGGATTACTACCCTACCCGCGGTGCCAACAACTTATACAATACCGGCGTCACGATTCGCGATAGCAGGGTGGAAGAGATCAGGCCGCCGATCAACACGTACGAAAGTGGCGAGTACAGCGGATTTTCTTCGATGGCAATGGGCAGCAACCCGCCAATGGCCGTAAGCGAGGTAAGCAGAATTGGCACAAAACGAATCTCACCGGCCTCCTGAATGGCTTCGTCTAGCCCCCGCCCTTCGG
This sequence comes from Chitinophagales bacterium, assembly GCA_038203695.1. GTDB lineage: Bacteria > Bacteroidota > Bacteroidia > Chitinophagales > Saprospiraceae > M3007. The sequence goes on along the minus strand of JBBRDQ010000322.1, from coordinate 3,296 downwards.
CGCGCAGTTGATTGGTAAAATCGACCAGTAGGATAGAGTTTTTGACCTCGATCCCCATGAGCGCAATGAGACCGACCACGACGGTAAACGAGAACGGATAACCGGTCGCCAGCAACATCAGGATCGCGCCGATAATACCCAGCGGAATCACGGACAAGACAATAATGGTGCTTTTAAAGGTTTTAAATTCCAGAATCAATACGGCTAACAAGCCAAAAACAGTGATCAGAATAATTGTTCCCAGTCCACCGAATGAGCGTTCCGCGCTTTCTTCTTCACCGGCCACTTTGTAGGAATATCCTTTCGGGAAATCTATTTCGGCCAGTTTCTGCTTGACGCTGGCGTTTACTTTCTGGGCGAAATACCCGTTTTTAACATAGGCGGTTATGCCGGTAAAACGGTCTTTGTCGTAGTGCTGAATGAAATTGGGCGACGGGGTAAATTCGATCTCGGCCACCTGACTCAGCGGCACGGCGGTTCCCAATACATTGTTGATATACAGGTTTTTAAACGCATCCATCGTGGTGAATGCGCCGGCTTTGGGTACGCTGACGGTCAGGTTATAATCTTCGCCATCGGCTTCGGCGGTGAAGGTACCGAGGTTTAATCCGGCAATGCCCAGGCGTACCATGCGGTCTATTTCGGCGATCGGTATGCCTAATGTGGCGGCTTTGTCTTTATTGATACGCACGGCCAGGCTGGTTTTGATGGTCGAAATCGGGTTGTCGACGTAAATCGCGCCTTCGGTATTAGTGATAATATCCTCGACTTTAGTGGCGATTTTACGCAGGGTATCGAGATTTTCACCGGCCACCCGGATCGATACGGGCGCATCGACCGGCGGACCCTGCTCGAAATTTTTCACATTAATCGTAGCGCCGGGTACGTTTTTGAATTTTTCCCGCAGTTCGTCGATGAAGGCGATTTTTACCGGCGGCGGTGTTTTTTCCTGCAATTGCACAAAAACCTGTCCGTAATCGGGGTTTTCATTTTCACGGATCACATTGTAGTAAATACGCGGATTGCCGCGGCCAATATTGGAAGCGTACCAGGTTACCTGGGCTTTGCCGCCGGCATAAATAGACTTAGGCTCCACGGAATCGGGCAATAAAGACTGGTTGCGGTATTCGGCAGCGATATAAGTATTTACCACGGAATCAACCAGTTGTACGACTCGATTGGTTTGTTCCAGGCTGGAACCGGGTGCAGATTCTATATCCATGTATAACATCGGACGCTCGCTGGCCGGAAACAAACCGAATCCGGCACGACCGGCCAGGCTCAATACCCCGATAAAAATAACCGCAGCAATAACCATGGTGAGTCGTGGCCAGGCCAGGCCCAGGTGCAGCAAACGCGCATAACTTACCGAGATAAGCCATTTCATACCGCGCAAAATCACGTTGCCCCGTGGATCATGGTGTTCGGACAACAAGCGGCTGGCTAAAAACGGCACAATGGTCAACGAAACAAACAGCGAGGCAATAATGGTGCAAACCACCGCCATCGGCAGCGAGCGAATAAAGTCGCCGGAGGCTTCGGGCAGGAAGACCAGTGGTAAAAATGCCAGTACCAGCGTTGCCGTACATCCGAGTACTGCCAGCCCGATCTGCCGGGTCGCCAGGATCGCCGCCTCTCGCCGGCTATACCCGTCGCGCATCCATCGCTCGATGTTTTCCACGACCACAATACTGTCGTCCACCAGAATACCGAGGGCAATAATGAGTCCGACGATACTCAACTGGTTCAGCGAATAGCCCAATTGATCGAGCGCGTACAATCCCAGCGAAATACTCAACGGAATCGACACCATCACGACCAGTGCCGCGCGCCAGCCCAGTGGCAAGAGGGTCAGGAGGACTAGCAAAATAGCGATCCCGAAATCCTTGGCAAAACGAGTCAGGCGTTTGCGCACGGAATCATTCTGATCGAAAACTTTGACGTAGTCGATACTGGAAGGCAGTCCGGGGCGAAAATCAGCCACCACTTTATTGACCGCTGCCCCTACATCGAAGATATTCTGGCCGTCTTTCATTTTGGCGGTTACCCACACGCAACGCGTGCCGTTGATACGCGCCAGGTGACGCGGTTCCTCGTACGCGAATTCGACATCGGCTACATCCTTGAGGTATAACACTTTACCGTTATTGCCATTGACCACTGTGTTGCGCACTTCCTCAATACTTGCATAATCGCCGCTGGTTTCTACAAAAAACTGCCGGTCGCCGACATTGACCGAACCGCCGGGAATACTGACATTTTCACTTTGCAAAGCGCCCAATACGCGGCTCACTGGCAGTCCCTCGGCGGCCATTTTCGGCAGGTTCAGGTTAATGCGCACTTCGCGTTTGGGAAAGCCCCAGGTGTCGGCGCCTTTGATACCGGGGATGCGCTCCAGCCCTTCTTCTAAGCGTTCGGCTTCGCGGCGCAGATCGGCGTAGGAGGCATTTTCACTCACCAGACCAGCCTGTAGAATGGATACATCCGAGGAGGCGAATTTCTGGATGGTAATACGGTAAATATCCTGGGGCAATTCGGAGCGCAGGGAATTGACTTCCCGCACTACTTCTTCGTATTTTTTAGCCTGGTCTTCGCCGTGTTTGAACTCCATGGTGAGCAGCATAAAACCATTGGAGGACACGGAGCGCATACGGTCGATGTTCTCCAGCGCACCCAGTTTGGCCTCGACTTTGTCGGTGATTTTGTTCTCGATTTCTGCCGGACCAGCGCCCGGGTAGACGATCACGATGTTATAACCCGGCGGTGCAAATTTAGGGTCTTCCGCCCGGGGCATATGGAGCAGTGAACCGATGCCCAGCGCCATGACAAAGCAAAATATAATAAAGGTAAACTGGCTGTTCTTGACGGAAAATTCAGCGATTTTCATAATGATCTACGCAGTTGAGATTGTTGAATTAGTGGGCATTTTCGGGATACAAAACGCGGCGTCTGGCAGATATGACCAGACTAAAAATATTTGATAATCAACCTGTTGCAATAGTGAATTGCGGGCTCCAGGATTAAAGTTTACGCACTTTTTTCTTTTCGGTGAGGTACGGCGCACCGGTAGTCACGACTTCCGTTACGCCTTCTAATCCGCTGGCGATCACCACCTGGTCGCCTTCCAGAAAGGCAATTTTTACCGGCACTTTGCGCACACTTTGTCCATCGGCTTGCAGGGCAAAAACAAAGGCTGACTTGCCATCGCCTTCGACGATCGCTTCGACCGGAATGAGCTGGTATGGAATTGCTTTCGAGGGGGTTACATCTACCTGCGCAAACAAGCCGGGCGCGAA
>JBBRDQ010000321.1:0-3972 GCA_038203695.1 Chitinophagales bacterium | reverse complement strand
AACCCACCACCAATAAATTGGTGGGTTGAGGGTAGTCGCTCCGCTTATGGCTACCTAAATGGTGAAAATGTCAACTTGCCAATTTATTGGCGAAACCAATCAACTAGCAAGAAACCAGTATTTCTTTTTCAACCCACCAATTTATTGGTGGTGGGTTGAGGGTAGTCGCTCCGCTTATGGCTACCTAAATGGTGAAAATGTCAACCTGCCAATTTATTGGCGAAACCAATCAACTAGCGAGAAACCAGTATTTCTTTTTCAACCCACCAATTTATTGGTGGTGGGTTGAGGATATTCCCGCTACTTTTGGCTACCTAAAATGGTAAAGTGTCGGTAGTGCCAATTTATTGGCGGAACCAATCAACTAGCAAAAAACCAGTGTTTCTTGCTCAACCCACCAATTTATTGGTGGTGATAAACAAAAAATGTCAGCCTAACAAATCCATGTCCAGATCATCCACCAAAGCATCCTTCCGCATTTTCATGGAGGTTTTTGTCATCGCAACTGCGATACTCTTACTCCTGGATTTCCAAAATCTGCCCAGTGGCGCCTCCATCTATGCGGCAGGTTTAAGCGGTTTGGGGACTGCCCTGCTCTGGACTGGAAACGGCGTACTGGTAGACCTGTTGAGCGCGCGATTCTCCTGGATTGAAGCACCAGTCAAACGCCTGGTAATTTCCGCGATTGTCACCCTGGTCTATACTTTTTTGATCTGGTGGCTGATCGCAACGGCCTGGCAAATGCCGCAAAAAGGTTTTGATTTGGGTCGTCCGCTGACCCATTTCAAATGGGCTGATTTTTTTCCTACCCTGCTTATCACCCTGTTTATCTCCATTTTCATGCATGGACGTGGTTTTTTGCTTGAATGGAAGCAAGCGGCCGCCGAAGCCGAACGCCTGAAAAAAGAGCAGATTGCGGCGCGGTATGAGACCTTGAAAAATCAGGTAAATCCGCATTTTTTATTCAACAGCCTGAATGTGCTGACCACGCTGGTGCACAAAGACGCCCATTTGGCCGAGCAGTTTATCCGGCAATTATCGGCCGTGTACCGGTACATTCTGGACAGCCGCGACCGCGAAGCCATTCCCCTGGCCGAAGAATTAGCGGCGCTGCACGCCTATATTTTTTTAATGAAAATCCGCTTTGGCGATAGCTTTAACGCCCGCATCCGTATAGCGTCGGAAGACGGGAAAGTGGCACCGCTGACGTTGCAGATGTTGCTCGAAAATGCGCTGAAACACAATGAAGTGTCTAAAAACAACCCGTTATTGATTGAAATTCTGGAAGAAGGCGACTACATTATCGTACAAAACAACGTGCAGCCCAAAACGGGTATCAGCGATTTTTCCGGGGTCGGTTTGGCGAATATACAGGCGCGTTATCAGTTTTTGACCGACAAAAAAGTGATAATTATCCAGGAGGAACAGCGTTTCACGGTAAAAATTCCAATCCTGCAAACTTCTTAAAAACATGAAAGTCGTAATTATTGAAGATGAGGAATTGGCCGTAGAGGGATTAACCACCCAATTGCAGCGTTATGATCCGTCCATAACCGTACTCGCCGCGCTGGATTCCATCAAAACCGCCGTACAATGGTTTCAACAAAATCCCGCCCCCCATCTGGCTTTTTTCGACATCCAACTGGCCGACGGACTTAGTTTTGAAATCTTCGAGCAGGTCAAAATCACGTGTCCCGTTATATTTACGACGGCATACGACGCTTATTCACTGCGCGCCTTCAAAGTAAATTCGATCGATTATCTGCTCAAACCCGTCGATCTGGAAGCACTCCGGCATTCTTTTGAAAAACTCGCCCTATTACGCGGTGCGGTTGTAGCCACTCAACCGGCCAGCGTTGACCTGGACGCGATCCGTCAGCTGCTCGCGCGGACCACACCGAAATACAAAACCCGGTTCATGGTGAAAATCGGCGACCACCTGTCAGCATTCGGCATCGAAGAGATCGATTATTTTTTCGGGGAAAACAAGATCGTCTGGATGCGCTTGAAAAACGGCCGCAAATACGTGGTGGATTACACGTTGGAAGAATTGGAAGATTTATTGGAACCGGCGCAGTTTTTTCGGCTCAACCGCAAGTACATCATCACTTTTGCAGCCATCAAAAATGTGGTCGCTTACACCAATAGCCGCCTGAAAGTCGTGCTGAAAGAAGCGCCCGATTCCGAAGATATTCTGATCAGCCGGGAAAAAGCGGAGGATTTTCGGGTTTGGTTAGGGAAGTGAAGGGGCAGTAAGCACATAAGACACTCAGGCGTTTCACCTAGCGTAGTAAGATGGTATTTTATGTATCCGATGTAAAACGTCTATGCGACCTATCTAGTAATCGCCCCTAAAAACGCCTCCAGCCCCAGCGCATTCAAACACTGATCCGCCGTCAGCCCGCCCTTGCGCGCCACCAGCACACCGTACCGCAGGTGATGCACCCCGTCTTTGCTGTGCGCGTCGGGATTGATGCTGATGCGGATGCCGCGTTGCAAAGCCTGGGGAATCAGGGTATAATCCAGGTCGAGGCGGTGCGGATTGGCATTTAATTCGATGGCCACACCGTTTTCAGCACAGGCATCGAGGATCTTCTCCCAATCCAGCGGATACCCTTCGCGACTGAGCAACAACCGTCCGGTCGGGTGACCCAGTATCGTGGTGTAAGGATTCCGGATGGCTTTCAAGACTCGTTCGGTCGCTTTTTCCTGGGTCATCTTTAGGTTGCTGTGTACGCTGGCGATGACAAAATCGAATTTGGCCAATATATCCGGTTCGTAATCCAGCGAACCGTCGTTCAGAATATCGCTTTCGATGCCTTTGAGGATACGGAAAGGTGCCAGTTCAACATTGAGCGCATCGATCTCGAGCATCTGGTTCACCACGCGATCAGGTTTCAGTCCATTGGCGTAAAAAGCAGCCTGGCTGTGATCCGTAATGCCGATGTATTCGTACCCCAGCGATTTAGCGTATTCGCACATATCGCGCAGCGAGTGCAAGCCGTCGCTCCAGGTCGTATGCACGTGTAAAATACCTTTAATATCATGTTCTTCAATTAGTTGTGGCAAACTATTTTGCAGCGCCAGTTTCAGATACACGTCATCTTCCCGCAGTTCAGGCACGATATACGGCAGGCCGGCGCGTTCAAAAATATCGTGTTCGGTGCGCAAACCTTTAAAAACCAGTCCCGGTTTAGCGGCCACAAAAGCCTCCAGAAACGCAGCACTGCCGGTGAATTTAAACAGTTTGGAACCAAATTCTTCCTGCACGCAACGGCGAATCAAGACCGAAGTCCCACTTTCCAGCCGAATTTCAATGGTCTCGTGCACGTCTTCCGGGGAAGTAGCGGCAGTACCGGTCACCTGAAACACCGTTGCGCTTTCCGCACCGAAAGCAGCCGAAATATCGCCGTTGAATCCGACCAGTACTTCCACCTGTTCCACGACCGGACAGCGGCGACGCACCTCGCCGATGGGCGACACAAATGCACCGCGCAATTTGCCGGTCAGCCAGGTACATACAAAATCGGCTTCCTCCTCCGCCGCATCCAGGTGCAGTTTGTTGCGGCTTTTCAGATAATAAGTGAGTTTATTTTTGAGGTCTTCCTGCGTTTTCAGGCCGAAACCTTTAAATTCCACCAGCCGGTTTTCGTTGCACGCGTACCAGAGTTCGCCGATGGATTCGATACCCATGTCTTTCCATACGACGCGCACTTTCTTCGGACCGAAGCCATTCACTTCCAGCATTTCCACGACGCCGGGAGGCGTTTGGTCGCGGTATTTTTCCAGCGTCGGCATTTTACCATTGCTGACTAACTCCCTGATTTTCTTGGAAATAGCATCACCTACGCCTTTTATGTCTTTTATTTCAGCATCGCTCATTTCGGCCAGCGGACGATCCAGTTTGCGCAGGTTCAAATAGGCATTCCGGTAGGTGCGGATGCGAAAATCGTCCTCCTCATGCAGTTCCAT
>JBBRDQ010000320.1:0-4022 GCA_038203695.1 Chitinophagales bacterium | reverse complement strand
AGGAGGGGCGAGTTTGGTTTTGCGCCGCCGTAAAGTGTGGCAAAACCGTTGGATTTGCATACAGCCTTGACTTTTTTGGTACTTTTTGCGTCAAGGCAAAAAGTACGAAGCCATACGAGTGTTACGATCTTAAGGCTATTCAAATCGTATGGTAACTTAGTAGGGGGATTAATATCAGTACCAGGTTGATAGGTAGAAGTGCAAAATCGAGCATTTCGCAGGGCGTTTGTTACTTTTTGCGTCCAAAAAGTAACCAAAAAGACCTGGCTTTCGAAAAACCCAACCATTTTGCTTGCACCAGCAGCGGCGCAAAAAAAACTCGCCGAATGGTTGTGTCGGGCCGTTGGCCTCTGATGATTCGGTAGGCTCAAACAGTTTTTTGCTTCATCCGCCGCTGAGGCAGCAAAATGGGGGTTTTTCTAAGGCCGCAGGATGGCTGGTAAATCGAAGAGGAATAACAACAAACTTACATAACACGGTACTTAAACAGCTCGAAAACAAGAATATATTGCTGGCAGACCGTAGATTTAAAATCATATAACATGCTTACGTTACAAAGAACAACCTCGGAAAGTCCTGATTTCCAAGCACTCGTGGTCCTGCTTGATGCAGACCTGCGTATCCGGGATAGTGAAGACCATGCGTTTTATGCGCAGTATAACAAGATAGACACCATCCGGAATGTGGTGGTAGGTTACCGCGAAACTATCGCGGTCGGATGCGGTGCATTCAAGGTATTCGACGCAGACACGGTCGAAATAAAACGCATGTTCGTACATCCGGATGCGCGCGGACAAGGCATAGCGATGACAATTCTGCAAGCACTGGAAACCTGGGCGGCGGAATTAAATTATACCGCCTGTGTATTGGAAACCGGCAAGATGCAACCCGAAGCAATTGCCCTGTACCAAAAAGCGGGTTATGCTGTAACTCCCAATTACGGGCAATATGCGCAGGTCGAGAACAGCGTCTGTATGCGCAAAACGATCTCATTGTCAGCACTTTAAAGCACGATATTCTCCATTTCAGACTACGCATTCTGCACAGGATATCGTGTGGCACGCTTATTTATACACATTTGCAGTTCGCTCAATGCCCCACCTACGAACAGCAGTGCGACACAATCCGCCAAACTTTACAGTGCATAATGATTAACCAACTTAAGAAAAAATATACGCTTTCCAAAGGACTCGACGATTATTTCACCGGGGTTCATTCGGCGTGGAAATTTGTGCTGCGTTTTTTTAGGGAAGCGTTCTGGCCGCCTTTTCACGGGCGGGAAGTGATCAACCAGTGTTTTGAGATCGGTTTCAGGTCGCTGGGATTAATCACTTTGACGGGTTTTATTGTGGGAACGGTTTTTACCAAACAGTCCCGTCCTTCACTGGAAGATTTTGGGGCTACTTCCTGGCTACCTTCGCTGATCGGGATCGCCATTGTGCGGGCTTTAGGGCCGCTGGTCACCGCGCTGATTTGTGCGGGGAAAGTTGGTTCGAGTATCGGGGCAGAATTAGGATCCATGAAAGTGACCGAACAAATCGAAGCGATGGAAGTATCGGCGATCAATCCGTTCAAATACCTGGTCGTGACCCGTGTGCTGGCCACGACCATTACCATTCCGGTGCTGGCGTTGTATTGCAGTTTTGTCGGGCTGCTGGGCTCATTCGTCAACGTGCATTTTGAGGAAGCGACCAGTTTTGTGACCTTCAATCAGAACGCATTTTCTACCATCTCTTTTCTGGACATTTTCACCTCCCTGGTCAAATCGATCACCTTTGGCTTTACCATTGGGATCATCGGTTCTTATCAGGGCTATAATGCGACGCAGGGTACCCGCGGCGTCGGTAAAGCGGCCAATAAAGCCGTCGTACTGGCCATGTTCCTGATATTTTTAGAGGAGATTATCATTGTACAGGTATCCGGCTGGATCAGAAATTACTAAAAAATGCAAAAAGAGCAACGAAAACATACCATAAATACCGAAGAGACCGTCATCGATGTTCAAGGATTGTACAAATCATTTGGCGATCTGGATGTGTTGAAAGGGGTAGATTTTAATGTTTTCAAAGGGGAAAACATCGCAGTACTGGGTAAGTCTGGGACCGGCAAGTCGGTACTGATTAAAATCATCGTCGGCCTGTTAAGACCCGATAAAGGTATTGTAAAAGTATTCGGTCAGGAAGTCGATCAACTGAAAGGCAAAGAACTGGACGCCCTGCGTTTGCGCATCGGTTTCTCATTTCAAAGCAGTGCCTTGTACGACAGTATGAGCGTCTATCAAAACCTGGCTTTCCCGCTGACGATGAACACAAAAAACCTGTCCAAAGGAGAAGTTGATTCGGCCGTGGCCGAGGCGCTGGAAGCCGTGGGACTGAAAGATAAGATGAAACAAATGCCGGCCGATCTTTCCGGTGGACAACGCAAACGCATCGGCATTGCCCGTACACTGATTATGAAACCGGAGATCATGTTGTACGATGAGCCGACCGCAGGTCTGGACCCGATTACCTGCGCTGAAATCAACGATCTGATCGTGGAGGTACAACAGCAATACAATACCAGTTCAGTAGTCATTACCCACGATCTGACCTGTGCTAAAAACACCTGTAACCGGATCGCAGTGCTGCTGGACGGCACATTTTTAAAAGTCGGCACCTTCGACGAAGTATTCGACACCGACAACCAACAATTAAAAGAATTCTTCAACTATAATTTTACGGAGACGCACACATGAATGAAACTAGCAATAAACGCGCAGTAATCGTCGGGGTATTTGTATTCCTCGGACTGGTATTCCTGCTGGCAGGGGTGCTGATGATCGGCAACCTGCATGAAACGTTTAAAAAGAAAATAGACGTGTTCGCCACGTTCGATGACGTAAGCGGACTCCAGAACGGCAACAACATCTGGTTTTCCGGCGTAAAAGTCGGCACGGTCAATAAACTGCGCTTCAACGGTAAGTCGCAGGTGGAAGTCACCATGAAACTGGAGACCAAAGTCTTACAGTATATCCGCAAAGACGCCAAAGTCAAAATCAGCACCGACGGGCTGATCGGCAATAAAATTCTGGTCATCTACGGCGGCACCACGGCTTTTGGCGAGGTAGAAGAGGGCGACGCGCTGGCGGTCGAAAAGACCTTCACCTCGGAGGATATGATCAATATGTTGCAGAAAAACAACGAAAACATCCTGGCGATCACCACCGATTTCAAGGATGTCAGCAAAAACTTCAAGGATATCAGTGCCAATATATCCTCCGGGAAAGGTTCGCTGGGTAAACTATTGAACGATAACTCGCTGTATAACAACATGAACGCCACGAGTGCATCCTTGCAAAGTGCTTCGGTCAAAGCCAAAGAGATAACTGCTACGCTGGCGACCTACACTGCCCAATTGAACAACAAGGGTTCTTTGGCCAATAAACTGGTGAATGATACGACGGTGTTCAATTCAATGCAGGCATCTATGTTTCAACTGCAACGCATCGCCGATACGGCCTCGGTTTTTGTGAATAACCTCAAGGAAGCCGGCAAAAATCCGAACTCGCCGGTGGGCGTTTTGCTTCAGGACGAAGCGACCGGCGAACACATCAAAGGCATGATCAAAAACTTAGAGAGCAGTTCGGAAAAACTGGATGAAAACCTGCAGGCATTACAGCATAATTTTCTGTTGCGTCGGTATTTCAAGAAAAAAGCAAAAGCGGAGGAGAAGGCCAACATGCAGAAAATGCCGCAATAGGCAATTACAGTTATGCGCTAAAACGCAGCAATTACAAGATAAAATCCGATAGTTATAATGTTTTAAGCAATGGTAAAGATTTTTTTTTCGTGTTTTACATGAAATTCTGTAACACATTTTTAAATTATCTTTCATGTAACTTTTACAATGGTTCGTTAAAGATTTAAGCGGCAATCCTGCCTATAGCATATAGTTCACGGATTTTGGGGTTATTTTTTTCCACGGACGGGTCTTTCCCATAAAAGGAAATTAATTTATCGAGCACAAGTTCATTGATATATTGT
>JBBRDQ010000319.1:0-4029 GCA_038203695.1 Chitinophagales bacterium | reverse complement strand
TATTTTGCGCCCTCGGAAAAGGAATTTATGCTCAATTATCGGGTTGAAAACCTGGAAGCACTGGTAGAAATCCTGAAAAGTGAAGGTGTTACCCTCATTGATGCCATCGAAACCTACGAATATGGCAAATTTGTGCATATCCTGGACCCGGAAGGGAATAAGATTGAATTATGGGAACCGGCAGGTGAGGAATAGACTTAAATGCTGGCCGTATCGATACGTTGAAATAGGACGAAGCCGGATAAAAATCCGGCAACGAAAGCGCAGCAGGCTATACCTTGTACGGATTTTACGGACTGGCGGTGTGCTGGCTGCTGTGGCTGATGCGCACTTCTACCTGGCGCTGAATTATTACTTCAAAATTGATGAATGCCGATTACATGATTGTTAATGTGGCTGCATTTGCTTGAGATTGCGCACGGGTGCAAAAATGTACACACGGCTATCTTATTTGTCACCACATCTAAGCACCTGATAGTTACCAGGCAAGTTTGAAAATGCCAAGCACGCGCCTTTACTTCAACAATCATGTAATCGACAATCGTCAATCATTTACTCCACAATAATCACTTCCCCAGGCGCAATCCCGCACCCAAAAGACCCGACTTTCTCGCCGGTCGGCTTGTAAATAACCACTTCGCCATCCGAATTAAAATCTTTGGCATCGGCACAGTAGAGATTACCGGTCGACAATTCACAGGCCAGGCCGTAAGCATTTTGCGTAATCAGTTTATTTACGCTGGAGGCAGTCACTTCATAAATACTTCCACCGCCCGCAAAATAGAGTTTACTGCCATTCAGGTTGCTGACCAAGTCATCCGAAAACGCCGGAACAGTATAACCCGTGGCAGCGCCTTCCAGGTCATTGAGAAAGCCGGCCGGTGTGGCATCCAGGTAATTGCCTTTACAAAGCACAAAAGGCAGACTTACGGCAAAGGAAGGCTTGGCAAAACAGCATGGGTTCTTGCCGCCGACCTGGATGCGCGCATTTTCCACCCCGGTGGTGAAGTTGATGCGGGAAACCGTGGAATCCACGCCAAATCCGCCGCTATTGGCCACCAAAACTTCGCTGCCCGAAATGCGGAACATTTTCTCCGGACCTTTACCCGTCGGAATAGAGTCAATTATTTTTTTTGTCGTCAGATCTACTTTCATCACCTGACCTGTCAGGCCGTCCGCACCCCATTGACTGACGAGCGCCTGGTTGTTATTGATCGGCAGAAAAAAACGCGGGGAAGACAGGCCGGTAATCGTACCCAGCGACTGAAACGAAGCGGGATCGACAATTTCGACTTTGTTGGCACCATTTACCACGATATAACCGCGACCGTTGTGGAAAGTCAGCGACTGCACAAACTGGCCCAATGCCGCTCCTTTGTTGGCTTTGCCATAAATATCCTGCACCGTCTCGTCTGTAATCGGATCATGGTAGGTAATGGTACCAGTACCGCCAAAAGGGCCTTCATTGATGACAAAAATCCCGAATTCAAAACTGGTGGTACTAGATTGCTGGCTACCATCCAGATTACAATCAGCCAAGGTAAAAACGACCGAACAAGCCAGCAGGAGGGCCAAAAAACGTGTTACTTTCATTTTGTGTAGTGTTGTACAGTCCGCGACAAATCGGCTGTGAAATTAAAAATGAAAGGCCAGCGGAAGGAAAAAGGCGAACGGCTATACATCAACCTGCCACAACGGAAGTACAAGCCCGTTACAGCGAAAGTCGCCAGCCGAACATCCTGCTTTCTACCCGAAGCCTCGTGAATGTGCGTAGTTCTGGCAGGTCTTCTGACTCGTTTCAGCGCCAACGCCTTCCCGTCTGATACAGACAGTGGCTTTGTTGTTGATGCCTGGTTTGAAACTTACAGCAGCGGGAACTGTCCCGGATTCACACCGGGTTCCCTTTTAATCGGGTAGCATACACCCGAACCAAAAACTGCGCGAAGGTATGGTTTTACGGTTGCTTCAACACCACTTCGATGTCCTGCAGCAATTTTTTCCCGGGCGCGGAGAATTTGGCGATGAGCGCCGGACTCTTTTTGCTGCCCATCAGGAAAGCGAAATTGTCGGCCAGCACTTCGTCCGGGTGAATGATATACCCGGTATTATCCTTGATCTGGGTAAAAAAGTCGGGTATTTTGCTCATGTCCAGCGTACTCGAATACCCGTTTGGTGCTACCAGTACGTCCCATCTGCCATCAAGGGCGGGTTTGATTTGAAACAGTTTAAACTCTACATAGCCAAAAAATGCATCCTGACCTTTTTGATAACCGGGTTGGTTGGCGTACAGAATCGGCACGGCCTGAATAGGCGAACCATCGGGTGCCGTGACATTTATCTTTTGGGCAAAATTTACGCCGTCGGGGTTGTACAGCACCCGTTCGGAAAGCGTGGATGGCAGTTGTAATTTATCGAGTCCGATATCGGCAAAGCCGATCAGCGCATACAATTGCTGGCGCTTAGCGGTATGCAGCCGCGAATACACGTGAAACAACTCATGAAACATAGTCGTTGTGAAGTTGTCGCGTTTGCGGCTTTCCAGTTCGTTGGCGGGAATAATGATACAATTATCGCGGGTATAATACACGCCGTCACCGTAATGCCGGCCCTTCGTCTTGATAATCTTCAGCGTATCCGGAAAAATGCCGGTTACCACAGATTCAGTGGTCTTAAAGATCTTTTCCAGCACTTCTGTGGTAAATTTGGCCTCCTGCGCGTTAAAATCCACTACATCGCTGCGCAAATAAGCCTGGTATTGCGGCAAAATATCAGCCCGGGTTTGTCCGGCTACCAACGGCTTTTTCATTTGGATCGACATTTCTACGGCCGTCAGGTACTCAAAAATGCGGTCGTGCACATCCGTCGTAATGGACCGGGCGGCCTGCGTGCTGTCGAGCAACAAAACCACGGTATGCGGGCCGAGCCGCAGTTCAGAAACAGGCTGTGCCCGGCAGGCAGCGCAGCAAAAGGACAGGAGGGAAAAAATCAGAATCGGTAGTTTCACAGCGATGCGTTTTTGAAAGGGCAAAAGTAGCGCAATCCCACGCAAAAAGGGGGGTGCAGGTGTTAAATTCACCCCGGCACGCCCCCTGTACGAGTATTGTCGCATAAATAGTTGGAGATTGATTCACCGCCCTCGAAAACTACCGTAAAATAGCTTTCCGGGATATCATTCCCTAAATCTTCCTATACTATTGGATTTTCGACCGGCCATGTACCGACCTGGCAAAGAATGGCCTTCATACCAAATCCTTTCCTTACTATTTGTGGGCTTATGGTATCAAAATGAAGATAAAAATGATTCGGCCAGCTTTTATACGCGGTCGCACGAATTTGATTGGGCCAGATTTCTCACTGCGTTCGAAATGACACGAACTTTGAAGTTATTGTTGCAAAAAACGCCTGGCTAATGGTCAAGGTGTTATGGTTAGATTCACCGTTTTTTGTTAGGAAAAATGACGCAATTACCCCTTCCCCCACGTTTATTTTCGAACGTAGAGATAAATCTGGCCATGAGTAACTTACGCCCGGCCAGTTTTCACTCTGCGTTCGAAATGACACGAACGTTGTATGGGTGTTAGCGGTCGCGCCTGGCTGATCGTCACGGTGTTATGATCGGATTTACCATTTTCGTTAGGAAAAACGACGCAATTACCCCTTACCCCGCGTGTCATTTCGAACGTAGCGGGAATCTGGCCAAGGGCTATTGACTGTATTCACGCCTGGCCAGATTTCTCACTGCGTTCGAAATGACACGAACTGGGGGCTGCTGTTGCGAAAAACGCCTGGCTGATCGTCGAAGTGTTATGATCGGATTCACCATTTTCGTTAAGAAAAATGACGCAATTAACCCCTTACCCCGCGTGTCATTTCGAACGCAGTGAGAAATCTGGCCGGGCGTAACTTACTCATGGCCAGATTTCTCCCCCGCCCAAAAGCGGGATCGAAATGACACGAACTTTGGGTGGGTGTTCTCGGTCACGCATTCTCAATAGTCACGGTGTTATGATCGGATTTACCACTTTCGTT
>JBBRDQ010000318.1:0-4063 GCA_038203695.1 Chitinophagales bacterium | reverse complement strand
AGGGGTCAGTGCGCAAATCCTTGATAATGGTAGCAATACCTTCTTCAACTTGTTGGATCGGTTCGCCAACCATGGATTCAGAGACATCAATCAGGAAATAAACGGGCAGTCTTCGCATGGGAAAGAAGTGGTTAAGGTTATAGCTTAATTTGCAATAAGGCCAGGTACTTGGGCGGCGTGCGATTTTATAAACTGGTAATTGGGCTGATACGCTGCAATCATATCGTAATGATTACCATCTGCCAGCCGTAAAAACTCCTGTAATTGCTGCGGTGTTAAGTGTTTCAATACTGTCGGCAACGCGGATTTCGGCAGCCGCAGGATGTATTTGATAATACGGGTATTAAAACAAAAATCAGGATGCCGGAGTATACCGGGCAGATCATCCACTCCTTGTACTGCCGCAAAATTGAGCCTGTTTTCAATTTGTGGGTCTATTGCTGCACTGTCTACGGCAATGTAGTACAGAAAAAAGACCGGATTGGTCAATTGCTCGCGGCGGATCAATTCTTCGATCATCAACTGATGCGATCCGGTAACATGGATGTCATCTACAAACAACAGGATATCATTGGGATGAATGGGATCGGTGAACTGGTAATTATCATCTTTGATCAAACGCAACCGGGCTTCGAAATTCAGACTCCCGTAATCTTCGATATAAGTGGTTTGCCGGGTTATTTTGCTGTATTGCACACTTTTTAAACCCAACCGGGCTTCATTTGCCTGTAAATTCCGAAAAAGCGAATGGGCAATCTCGGCAGAAGCCGGTACGATATGGTGATACGGACTCGCAAAAACCACGACCGAATGTTTGGCTAGAGCGGCTCCTTGTTCGGCGATAAAATGCGCGTACAATGCAGCGCCATACCGACTGCCAATGTCAGCGCGGCCGTATTTGAACAGGCTATAGTCTGAAGCACTAAATGTCAGCGCCGCTTCCTCTTTAATTTGGTGAACTGATAATTTTGGATACATCCGTTAAAATTGCTTGAAGTTCATGTGGGCCATCCACCAGAATGGCTTGAAAACCAATGTTCTGTGCGCCTTGTATATCCGCCAGCGGGTTATCGCCGATGTGCAGGACGTTATTTTTTGTCTGTACCTGTTGATTTATGCGTTGGGCTTCCTGAAAAACGGTTTCAAAAATCCGCGACACTGGTTTCGCGGCCTTTATTTCATCGGAAAATAACTGAAAATCAAAGTGTTGCAATAAGCCGGCATGCTGCAACATCTTACGCAGTACGTTTCCTCCGGTAAATGTCGTATTGCTGGTAATGCTGAGCGTGTATCCCTGCCCGCGCAACGCTGCCAGCACATCGCCCAGTTCCTGAAAGGCAAGGGTCGGCGGGTGTTGCAAGAACAAGGCATCTATCTCGGCGCGGATTACTTCCAGCCGGCTATCAATGGGTAGTCCAAGTGATTCAATGGCTACGGCCAGCGATTCTAGCGGCGTGCGGTAAGCGATATCCTGTTCGCCTTCCCGGTTGAATTGTTCCCCCAGCGTAGTAAAGGCCGCAACAATCTGCGCATCCGATGCCGCTTCCGTGTAGGCATGGCGGATAGCCGCGGCCCGGACGTATTTAAAATCCGGATTCGCGCGCACCAGCGTATGCCAAAAATCAAACGAAACATGTCGGATCATACTTTCAGAACATCGGTACGGAAAAATATAAGGCGCTCATCGATTTATCGCGCATGCTTCGGCTAAATAATCAAATGTACTTCTTGCGGTGGTGGAGGCAATAAATTATCACCTGCATTACCCATGCTTCGGTTTCCACTGCTGACCGATGCGGAGACCCATTGGAAAAACTGGCCGAATGTGTTGCTATCCATCGTGTCAAGGTGTACGACAGTCGGTGTCAGTAATTTCAAAAAGTCGTCTTTGGCCTTTGGGCCGGCAGCACAGGCGATGATGTTGCCAAACTGCCGGCGCTGCACGTGCGGGATCATCTCCTGGTATTTTTGAACATCGGACGGATTGCCGTCGGTCATTAAAAATAACAATGGCATCCAGTCTCCTTTTTGATCACTACTGGTGCGGATTATTTCGCGGTCGACGGTTTTACACAATACATCCAATGCTTCGCCGGTAAAAGTAGGCCCTGACTCGGGTGGTTGAATGTCGGGTAATTGCACGTTCTCCAACTCTGTAAGTGGCAACACAATCTTTATCTCCCGGTCGAACGTAATAATACAAAGATGTACCGATTCCAGTGCAAAAGGATCCTGGCGCAAAGCGCGCAGCATCGCTTCCAATCCCACTTTGACCGATTCGATCGGTTCACCGCGCATAGATCCGGAAGTGTCGAGTAAAAGATAAACCGGTAATCGCCGCATTATCAGAGAATTACATTGACTTCAGGCGGTGGCGGTGGCAATTCGCTCAAGGTGCCGATATCTTTCATATTCGTTTCTACTTTCTGACTTCCGGTGCTGATCGAGGCGGAAACCCATTTGAAAAACGCTTTGATGGTGGCCGAGTCGGCGGTGTCGAGTTGTACCACCGATTCCGTAATTTGTTGCAAGACGGTCGTATTGGCATCCTGCCCGGCAGCACAGGCGATGATCATTCCAAATTTTCGTTTTCGTAATTCAGCCAAGCCGTGCGACCAGTCGTCGGTCGGTTCGCCATCGGTCATAATAAACACCAGGGGTTTCCAGTCTCCTTTTTGTTCCGGCGACGATTTCAGCACTTCCACGTCCACCCGTTCCGCCAGCAAACGAAGCGCGTCGCCCAGTGAGGTAACGCCGGTTGCCTGGATGTCGGGCATTTGAAATGCGGTAAGTTCGGTCAATGGCACGATCTGGCGCGCCGTAGAATCAAAGGTTATGACGCTCAAGTAAGCCGTTTCAAGGGCATACGGGTCTTGGCGCAGGGTTGAAATCAACACTTGCACGCCATTTTTAACGGCTTCGATGGGTTCGCCCATCATGGAGCCGGAAGAATCCAGCAGGAGGTAAACAGGTAGTCTGCGCATGGTTTTTTAATATAATGAGTTAGGATATGAATCAGGCATATACGTAGCCGCGCAGCAATTCTACGAGGCTGTCGGTGCGGTCGGCATTGCCGAGGGCGCGGAATTTCCAGGAGGTTTCTTTACGGTAAATCTCGGCAAAAACCATGGAGCACATCCCATTCATGGTAGCATCGCCGGAAAGGCTAAAGCGGGCAATTTCAATCCCACGCGCGTCTACAGCGCGAACATAGGCATTATCGATCATCCCAAAATGCTGATTCCGCTGATGACCCTGATAAATCGCGACACACAACAGGATTTTATCGACGCGCGCCTCTATACTGTCGAGCCGCGCAATAATTTGCTCATCGTCGCCATCGCCAGCACCGGTGCGGTTGTCGCCAGTCAGCCAGATACTGCCCGAAGGGTGGCGCAAATTGTTGAAAAAGATAATATCGCTGCCGGAGAGTGCCATTTGACGGCCATCCGGCGTTTTGACGGTCTGGCCCAGATTGGCTACTTTGCCGTTTTTATCCAATAAAAAAGCAAATGCATCCAGGTCGTATTCCTCCTGTTTGCTGCCAAACAAACCGCCCAGGAGTCCACCGCTTTTTTTGCGGACATCCCAGCCCAAGCCAAGGGTGACGGAAGAAAGATCATAAGCGACGCCCTGATCGCTTTTTCGCAGGTCAATGGTCTGACCCTTTTGGAGATTGATTGCCATGTGGTTTAATTCGTTCGTTTAAAAATAGGTGTAGATAGAAGCGGTTTATACCGGTGTTATTGCTGTACCTGGCCGCTGTAATATTTACTGACAAAAAACGCGAGGTCCTCCTTGTAGCCAAGCCCGGAGGCTTCAAATTTCCAAGCACCATTACGTTTGTACAAGCGACCAAACTCGACCGCTGTTTCGATGGAAAAGTCTTCGTCGAGTTCGTATTTGGCAATTTCGCTGCCATTACTATTGTCCACGATGCGAATAAATGATTGGCGAACCTGACCGAAATTCTGCTTGCGAGCCAGCGCATCGTGGATGGTTACGATGAACAGAATTTCCTGTACTTCCGCTTGCAATGCAGTAAGATTTATGACCAGGGTCT
>JBBRDQ010000317.1:0-4079 GCA_038203695.1 Chitinophagales bacterium | reverse complement strand
AATGAAAACGGCCGCACCTCGTTTGGTGCGGCCGTAACAACAAATTATAATCCCATGAACTTGCTAGACTGGTGGCTCCGCAACTTGGCTGAGCAGTGTGTTTGAAAACATTCATTAAACGGTGCAGCCGTAAAATTAGTATTTCCGGAAAGGTGGGTAAAACCAACAAAATGTTAAAGGCTTGCTGCAAGTCTTGAAACCAATGTTTCAAGACTTGCGCGCGCACCTGAATTTGTATAATCCCATGAACATATCTCATGTAGCGGCAATACATTTATCGCCACCTTTCACGATACAAAAGTGCAGTAAAGCGTTTGATATTTCAACGACATTTTTAAAGCAATGTGAAAAGTAGTTATGAGTTATGAGTTATGAGTTATTTTATAATCACCACTTAATCAGCATTTTATTCTTAATAAAAATAGAATTTAAATTGTTTTTGTGAAAAATAAAATCAGTAAAATATTAAACAAATTATAATTTTACTGAAAATATTCTCAAAAAATCAGCCGTAGTGGCGGTCCACTACGGCTGATTTGTCACAAAACAGGAAAATTCCGTGCGTTTACTTGAAGTTGAGCAAGCGTGTGAGATTGTTAGTCTGCATTTCTTCGACGGATTTTGTCGTGATTTTAATGTTGCTCAGCGTTGTGACGTTTTTACCGGTAAACAAGCCGTAGCCTTCCGAAATATTGCTGTACACTGGAATTACTTCGGCACCGGTGAGCCCGGCATTGGCCGACGCGGCTTCCAGATACGACTCGATTTCTTTCCCGCCACCTTCAATACTCATTTCAAATGGGTCGAAACGGCGGATACAACCGCCACAGGCATCGTCTGAAGGCGGGATATTTCCCTGTAAAAAGGCCAGAAAAGTGGTTCCTGGTATGTCGGCCGAGGTGGCAAAATTGCCGGTTACCGGATCGGAATTGTCCTTACGCCGGATATTGGACAACGGTTTCCACACCAGCGACTTGACCGGGCCGGCCACGCCGTTGATTTCATCGTGGTAACGGATCACAAAGGAGACATTGAAGAAAAAGCCGTTTTCATCGCTGGTCCAGCGGATGATCGTGTTTTTATCGGCCAGCAAGGAGATCGGCGAGGGCACTTGCGCCGGACTTGGCATAGAGATGATAAAATTCTTCGGGATCGTGGTTTCCGCAGTAATATCCGGCTTGTCATCACCGCGTTCGATCGTCAGTTTGTACTTTTCTCCTACAATCAGGTTTTGCCCGGCCGGTAATTTCAGTTTGTACAACCAGTTGGGCGAATTGGCAAAAATACCGGTTGAACGTACATATCCTTCCAGATTGCCGTCCACCCGTGTGAGCGGGAGGTGGGTTTGCGGCGTAGTCGAGCGGCTCAGGTACACATTAATAGCATTGGCCGGATAGTACAGCGAGTCGGCTATTTGTGCGACTTCCAGGGCGCTTTTTTTCGGATCCAGAAAGGCTTTTTCAATCCGGATATAATGAGCGGTGTCTTTGGGAGACAGGATGCCATACACGACCGGGATCTCTTTCCAGGGGCCCGTTACTTCAAAATCATTGGAGCAGGTGGTCAGGAAAAATGCAAAAACGGGTATTAAAACGAGTAGTTTTTTCATTGTTAGTATCGAATTATCAAATCGACGGCAAAAGTAGACCTTTCGATGGTAGTAAAAAGAAAAAGGCGCGCGAACGTCCACAGTTGGCAAGGAAAATTTCCTAGAACATATTGAATATCCAGGCGGCTATCAGGGCGGCTAATTTCCAGGTTGCCCAGATCAGCAGCATCATGAAACCGACAAACATAAACGCCAGCATGACCATCGACCAGGCCGCGCTGGGGCGTTTTTTGCCGGAAGCATAATATGCCTTGAGCAACTGCACGTTGCGGCGATTGGCTTTGTATCCGAAGTCGAACAGGTCGCCCAGCAACGGAATCGAGCCGATCAGCGCATCCAGCACGAAATTGCTCATCATACGCAGCATAATGCCTACGCCGGCCCCCCGCCGCACCATCGTAGCCATCAGGATCATCGATACGACAAAGCCGGTCAGGTCGCCTACATACGGGATCAATCCCAACAGGCCATCCAGTCCGAAACGCATCTGGGTGCCGGGGATGCGAAATTGGCTGTCCATCAATTTGGCCAACGCATCCAGGCGCGCCATATCGGCGTCGACGGGTATTGTTTGGGTCGTTTGCTCCTGCATATTAAATGTGCTAAAATTATCGGGCCGCAAAACTAGACAAAAACTGTTTCATCGGCTTTGTCCATTTTTTACACAAAGCGTGGTACAAATGCCCGCACCTTTCCTGATATTTGCTAAAAATTAAAATTAAGTATGCTGCGATTGCTCCTGTTTACCAGCCTGGTTTGTAGTGCCGTTTCCATAACGGCCCAAACTGCTTATTACACCAATCTCCTGACACAATGGAACACCCAAAACGGGCTTTCCGGCGGCGCGTGGAGTATTCCGGCCGACGAACAGCAAGTAATGAACGCATTGAGCAGTTACGGTGGTACGGCCAGCATGGTAACGATCAGCGGACAACCATTCACCAAAGCGCGGGCTTTTATCGTGCCGACTGCCGGTATAAACCCCTGGGATGCCGCCATTTACATCACCAATACGACCCCGATTGTGCAGGGCGAAAATGTACTGGTCACTATGTGGATCCGATCGGCAACGGCGAGCACTGGGCGCGCCAGTCTGTACCTTGAGCACATCGATACCTACGATAAGGAGGCGTACTTCACTTTTGAAGTCAGTACCCAATGGACGCAACTCACACTGCCTTTTGCCGCCAATACGACCTATCCGGCGGGCAAATTGCGTTTTGGTTTCCAGGTCGGACAAAAAGTGCAGACGCTGCAAATCGGCGGCATCGCCGTGCGCAACTATGCCACTGCCGTCCCACTTACCCAATTGCCGGTCGACCTGCACCAGGATTACGCGGGTTCCGCACCGGATGCGCCCTGGCGGACCGAAGCCGCCGCCAGCATCGAACAAATTCGCAAAGCCAATCTGGAAGTAACCGTACAAGACGGCAACGGCGATCCCGTATCCGGCGCTGTGGTCAACGTGGAGATGCTACAGCACCAGTTCAAATTCGGCTCAGCGATCACCGCCAGCCGCATTGCCGGCAATAACGACCAGGATAATACGTACCAGCAAAAGATACTCGATTTTGACGGACAAGGCCATGGTTTTAATGAAATTGTGTTTGAAAATGACTTGAAATGGGATTCCTGGGAAGCACAATGGTCGGTCTCGCACGCCGAGCTGGTCAACGCCGTGCAATGGCTGCGCGCCCGCGATATTTCCATTCGCGGACACAATCTGGTCTGGCCTAGCTGGCAGTATTTGCCCGATAACCTGGAGGCCAATAAAACCAACTTGCCCTTTCTGAAAAATCGCCTTAATGAGCGCATCCAGACGATGCTGACCTGGCCGGGGCTGGTGGGTAATATCGCCGAGTGGGACGTCTTGAATGAAATTACCTTCAAAGAAGACCTGGCCAATGCCTTTAAAGGCTCGCCGGGATACCCGACCGGCCGCGAGATTTACGTCGACATCCTGAACAAGGTAAAGGCAGTTGACCCGACGATGATTTCCTATTTAAATGATTACGTGACGATCGATCAGGGCAACACGATCGGCAGTCCGGTTTTTGAGCAGTGTAAACAGTATATCCAGGAAACCAGATCAGCGGGTGCTGCCGTTGAAGGCATTGGTTTTCAGGCACATATCGGCGCAGGGCTGATCTCGATGTACGACGCCAAACAAACGCTGGATGATTTTTACAGCGCGTTCAATTGCCGGGCCAAAATCACGGAATACGACTTCAGCGACCTGGTGAGCGATACGCTGGCCGCACAATTTACCGGTGACTTCCTCACCCTTTGTTTCAGCCATCCTTCGGTCGACGGGTTCCTGAGTTGGGGATTCTGGAACGGCGCGCACTGGCTCGGCAATGCGCCCTATTTCCGCGATGACTGGACGCTGCGCCCGGCCGGACAGCGGGTGTCGCAGTTGCTTTTTCACGACTGGTGGACCAATGCGAATCTTAACACCAATCCGAACGGC
>JBBRDQ010000316.1:0-4129 GCA_038203695.1 Chitinophagales bacterium | reverse complement strand
CCGCACCACATAATCGTCGGCAATGTATTCGTGCACCGCACACAGGCTATGGCGGAAAGCGTGGATGAGCGGATTGAACCACTGCACCACCACCAGCATTTCCATCAGCAATACATCCAGGCTGTGCCATTGACGCACGTGGACCAGTTCGTGAGCGAGCATTAATTGCTCTTTTTCGGTAAATTCAGTCGATTTTTTCCAAAAAATAGTCCCAAAAAACGAAGACAACGGCACGGTTTCATCTTCCGACACCGCGAGCGTAATGATACCTTTGCGCTCGCGACGACACCGCCTCAGCAATAAATGCAGCCGCCAAAAACGGATGACCAGACGACTCAGCAATCCCACCATCCCAATCAAATACAAACTCCATAAAAGGTCGGAAACGGACAACGACCAACCGGTAGCCACGGGCTGTACCAGGGTTGCTCGCAATGCCACGGGCGCGGTTTGTACCTTCGCTACCAGGGTTGGGAGGTCTATTACCGGTGAAGGTGCGACCGCAACAGACGGCGCGACCATGTCTGGGGCAAATACCTGAATATGCAGTGCGGGCAACGTCAAAGCGAGCAGCGGCGCAAGGAGCAGAAAGACCCGATTCCACTGAAAAAAGGTCTCGCGGCGCAATGCAAGGTGGTAAAAACCGTACGCCAGCACGAGGCAAAAAGCCGATTCGAGGAGATATGCACTCATGGGAAAGAAAGTTATTGCTCATTCATTGATTTGATGTCACCCAGCAGTTTATCCAGTTCTTCCGGGTTGATATTTTCTTCTTTCACGAAATAGGACAACAGAGCCGACGGTGAACCGCCGAAATAATTGTCCATCAAGCGCTTGAAGGCATTGGCGCGGTAATCTTCCTTGGTCAGAATGGGGAAATAGTGGTGGGTTTTGCCAAAGGTTTCATAACCGATCAAACCTTCGGTGACCAGTTTGCGGACGATTGACGACACGGTGTTGTAAGGTGGCCGCGGTTCGTCCATTTTTTCCAGGATGTCGTTGACAAAGGCTTTCTCCAGTTGCCAGAGGATGGTCATCACTTCCTCTTCCTTGTGCGTAAGTCGTTTCATAACGTGCTGAATTTTTGTAGGTTTTAAAACAGTTCCTACCTACGATCGTGCAAAGATAAAACTAAAATTTAGTTGTACAACTAAATTTTAGTTTTATATCGAAAAAAAAGTTTTGCACTAGTGAATTACTTTTAGGCCACAATACAATAAGCGATGAAAAATATCCTGATCATCAATGGCCCCAATCTTAATCTGCTGGGCAAACGCGAACCGGAAATATATGGTAGCCGCACGTTTGAAGATTTTTTTGCGGACTTGCAGACGGCCTTTCCCGCCGTGGCGCTCACCTATTTTCAGAGCAACCACGAAGGGTTCTTATTGGATAAAATACACGAGGTAGGTTTTGCAATTGATGGTATCGTGCTGAACGCGGGTGCCTTTACCCATACTTCTATCGCTTTGGCCGATGCCATTGCCGCCATCCCCGCGCCCGTCATCGAAGTCCATATCAGCAATGTACACGCACGCGAATCGTTCCGGCAGCATTCTTATCTGTCGGCCCAATGCGTAGGCAGCATCGTGGGCCTGGGCCTGGAAGGCTACAAACTCGCTGTACAATATTTAATGGTTAATGGTTAATGATTAATGCTTAATGATTAATGGTAATGTTGTGCATTAACCGTTAATCATTATCCATTAACCATTGAAAAAAATCCTTATAAAACAAATTTTCCGTTTTGGTAGATTTTCTCCCCATCGGCCCAGATTTCTCCGCCCTGGGTCATATCGGTGATCATATCCCAATGCACGGATGATTCGTTTTTACCGCCCGTTTGCAGGTAACTCTGACCGATGGCCATGTGAATAGTACCACCGATTTTTTCATCGAACAGGATATTTTTGGTCATGCGGGTAATGTCGTAATTGGTGCCGATGGCGGCTTCGCCAAAACGCCGGGTACCTGGCAGCGTAAAGATATAATCGAGAAACTCTTGTCCAATCCGGGCTTCCCAACGTTCGATAAAGCCATCTTTCACCCACAGCGTCACGCCCTGCACCTCGGTACCCATGTAGATGCACGGCAGCGAAAAATGCACTACCCCATTCACTGCATTTTCCACCGGACTGGTATACACTTCGCCGGAAGGCATATTGGTTTGTCCGTCGGAATTGATCCAGGCGCGGCCGGCGGTGGAAAACGTAATATCGGTGCCGTCGGCCAGGTAGCGCACGGTCGAGCAGGCGTTGAGATGATCGACCATGCGCTGCTGGTTCGCGCGCACTTGGAGCCAGGCAGCCTGTGGGTCGTCGGTGTCGAGTTTGCAGGCGTGGTAGACGAATTGTTCATACTCCGACAACGACATGCCAGCCTCGCTGGCCGATGCTGCGGTGGGATACTGGCAAAGATTGCGGCGCAGTTCGCGGGTAGCCGTGCGTTCAAAATAGGCTTTGCTGGCAGGTGCCAGGGTATCCTGCCGGATTTGCAGGCGTTCGGGCGTAGTTGCCGGTGGATTGTATAATTGGTATGGCGCACGAATACTCAGAAAACAATCGAAGTGCGCCATGGCCATCGAGGACAGGGTCGGTGGGGTACGCAAGGCATCCTCACTCGCATTCTCGAGGAAAAGCCGCTCGCGGTCCGGAAAAGCCAGGTCGCATTCGACCAGGCTCGCACCGGCGGCATAAGCCGCTCTATACACTTCCTGTACGAGCGATTCAGCGAGTAAAGTACTGCTAATGAATACCTTATCACCCGATTTTACTTGCAGGCAATAGTTGGTGAGCAGGTTGGCATATTTGGAAAGGATCGAC
Source organism: Chitinophagales bacterium (assembly GCA_038203695.1). Classification (GTDB taxonomy): domain Bacteria; phylum Bacteroidota; class Bacteroidia; order Chitinophagales; family Saprospiraceae; genus M3007. The sequence continues at coordinate 1,307 of JBBRDQ010000316.1, read as the reverse complement.
ATGTTGGTTTTATTTTGGTGGCAAATGTAAGGCAGTTTGAAATGAGGAATTATACACGCGGACGGATGAATTGGCAATAATTGTGCAATCGCTCTTGAAATAGTACGAAAATAAGCCCTTGTTACGAGCGAGCGTTAACCGGCAAGTGAATTACTATCGGTAATTTTGCCGCCCCGTAACCCACTTTAATGGAGAAGGATACACCTCCTTGCATCGACAAATACACACCTGCTATGTACGCACTTTTCAAGCCGCTCTTGTTTCTACTGACTCCTGAAAAGGCGCATGCCGTCACGGTGTGGTGGCTCGACCGCGCTGCCGCATTTGGCCCGACGCGCTGGCTGCTGCGGAAGTTGTTTTGTGTGGAAGATGAAAAACTAACCGTCAATATTTTAGGACTGACCTTCCCGAATGCCGTCGGCCTGGCGGCCGGATTTGACAAAAATGCGCAACATATTGCCGGCATGGCCTGCCTTGGTTTTGGTTTTATCGAAGTCGGCACCGTCACACCCGTCGCGCAGGATGGCAATCCGCAGCCGCGCTTGTTCCGCTTACCGGCCGACCGGGCATTGATCAACCGCATGGGTTTCAACAATGAAGGACTGGAAGCGCTGGTTGCCCGTTTGCGCAAATTGCGGGCAAAAGGCGTACCTGGCGGACTGATTATCGGCGGAAACATCGGTAAAAATAAAAACACCCCCAATGAGTCGGCGGAGTCGGATTATCTGCAGTGTTTCGATGCATTATTCCCTTGGGTCGATTACTTCGTGGTCAACGTCAGTTCGCCCAATACGCCCAATCTGCGCGCACTACAGGAAAAAGAACCGCTCACAAAATTGCTTTCCCTGTTACAAACCAGGAACAAAGCGCAATTAGCGCCCAAGCCGATTTTGTTAAAAATAGCGCCCGACCTCACCGACAGCCAGTTGGACGATATTGCCGACATTATTCACGCGACGGGTTTGGCGGGGGTTATCGCGACCAATACGACCATTTCCCGGGAAGCGTTACAGGAAAACCCGCAGACGCTCACGGCAATCGGTGCCGGCGGTCTGAGCGGCGCACCGGTGCGCGAACGCGCCACTGCGGTCATTCGTTACCTGCGCGGAAAACTTGACAAGGAGGTGGTTATTATGGGCGTGGGTGGGATCGATTCCGCAGCAGCAGCGCAGGAGAAATTAGACGCCGGCGCGGATCTGGTGCAGATTTATACGGGACTGGTGTACGAAGGGCCGGGGCTGGTGGGGCGGATACTTTCGTGGCTATTAAAAGGTTGATGGACGATTGTTGATTACATGGATTGATGA
>JBBRDQ010000315.1:0-4147 GCA_038203695.1 Chitinophagales bacterium | reverse complement strand
ACACTCCAATATTTTCTTGGATTAGGGCTTTCCGTCAAAACGGCGATCACATCCACAATAGATATATACCATTTTTCTTGCGCCGCATCCCAAAGGCTGCGTACCTTTTTTTCTTCAAAAATTTGTATGGCGTTTTGTTGCTTCATTTTGTCCATGTTTGATGTTCATTTCAGTATTGATATTTGCATGGCGGGGGCCTATGGCTCATTCCCTTCGTAATTTTCGTTTGTACCAATATTTTTTATTTTTGAATCAATAAAATTCCATTCTTCATCAGTAATTCCCCACCGTTTAATCAGTATTTTATCCGTATACTCACCTTCATATTTCTCAAGGTTAGGGATGAAGTTGAAATTTTTTCTAGTTACGTCTTGAGAAATAACTGCTTGAAGAAGGAGAAACCTAACTATTTTTGTAAAAATATATGACTTGTAGGATAGGATTTCCTGCTCAGTAGCAAATGCCCCTGCCACGATAAAAGATTCAGTACAACACTCACCTGGCTTTGCAATGCGAGTATTTCCATCATAATAAAAACCAACAGGTTTAGAAAAATCTGTTTGTCCTGCAATTGGCGATCTTGGAAGTAGCAATTTCCATTTATCTAATAAATTAAACTCATCTTTAACATCGGATTTTTTAGCATATTTCAGTCCAATTTTTTGAATAAACCAACATGGAATTCCTTTGCTCAATGGCTTATAGAAAGTTCTCATTCCAAATGGTTTACTTGGTGACACAAAATTACTTAGCCTTTTTCCGCCATTTTCTTTTTTTGCCAACACTTTGCGAATAATTGGTATTGCTTGGCTATGCCGAATAAGAATAGAAAATTCGTTTAAATCTCTTTCGAATTTCACTTGGGAGCCATCTACCAAATTTACAACTTCGCAAAGTCCTGGATTATCTCTATCCCAGAGAAAGTAGCAAATGCCACCTGCAACGTCCACACCCGGGAAAACATCACTTGAGTTTTCGAAGTCAATCAATTTTCTAATCCTTTTGTCGGCTAACATTTCAGCCCTAAAATCATCCAATCCCTTTCCACCTGCATACCAACGTGCAGGAATTACCATTGTTAAATACTTAGGCTTTAATTTTTTTGCTTGCTCAATAAATTTATGGTAAATAGGACTTGCACTTCTTCCGTGTCCTGCATCGCTCAACTGATAAGGCGGATTACCAATAATGACATCAAATTTCATATTGTTAAAGATTTTTTCTGGATTTTCGGTGTGGATGAATTGATAGGCGTAGGTTTCCAACGCGTCGTCGCGGTCATACACCTCTTGGCTGGCGCCGCAAAAGGTGCATTTGCCGTTTTTCCAATCGTGTTGCGTGCGGTCGAATACAATATTACCTTCGGGTGTGTCAAAAGTTTCGCAGATGGAATACTTGCCGTTGGCAGTTTTGGAGCAATAGACACTCCTACGGGAGAGCAAGGAAGTCAACTCGGTGATAGCAATACCGAAGATTTGGTTTTTGAAAATATGGTCGATGCGGGTTTGTTGGTCGAGTATTTGACTTTCCAAGCCAGTCATCAATCGTTTGGCAATTTCACGCAGGAACACGCCCGACTTGCTAACGGGGTCGAGAAAGGTAGTATTTTTATCGCTCCAAATGCTGGTGGGCAGGAGGTCTAAGATTTGGTTCGCCAAATTGGGCGGCGTAAATACCTCATCGTTGCTCAAATTGGCAAGGCACGAAAGCACATCGGGGTTATAACTCGTTGATAGCATCTGTGCCAAGTTTTAGAAAATGGGTCAATGGGAAATCACCGACGGGGGTTGGAATAAAGGCTTTATCGCCCAAGTCGGAGAATAAATTTAATTCGTCAATGGGCTGACTTTCTAGCAAGTTTGCCAAAGTATAATCCCTTCGTTTTATCATACTACCATTTACGGCGCTCCATTCTGCAAATACGATGGGTTTAGGCTGCTCTTCGGGCGTTTTTAAGGTAAGCGCATCGCCCCACAATATATTTTTGCTTAAAATGAATTCAGCCGCTTTTAGCAATTCGGGCTTGATTTCCTTTTTGTAGTTGTTCAGATAATAATGCGTAAAAATGCCCAAGAGCCTCTCCCGACAAGTTTGCACATTGTCTTGCAGAATATCCACGCCATAGATACTCGAAATGGCAATGATGGCGTAGCGTTCGTATTCCAATTGGCTTTTGGCATAGCGGTTTTCGACGACCGCCAATTTTCGTTTGAGTATTTCTACCAAAAAATTGCCAGTGCCGCAGGCGGGTTCCAAAAAACGGGATTCGATTCTTTCCGTCTCCTGTTTCACCAGGTCGAGCATCGCATTTACTTCCCGTTGAGCGGTGAACACTTCTCCGTGGTCGGCAACCCTTTGCTTGGATTTTACCTGATTATCGTTATTTCTTTCCTCTGTCAATTCAATCGGTACTTATGATGCTATAAAAGGTTTTGTTCAAGGCCACAAAGATACAAAATTCAATGAAGAAGGCAGACGTGCCGCTTCCGGCGGGTGAAGGCTTCTCATTTTTGTTGTATTTGAAACTTAAATTTGCATTATAAACGCCTGCACGAACAAATAAAAAAGGGGACGAACACAGTCGCGTTCGCCCCACATATAAGGACACCCGCGCTTCGTTAGGGCGGGCGGAAGGACGGCGGTCCCGTCGAGCGGGAACCACCGTTTTCTTAGAATTTCATCAATTTTTTGCGCAGCAACGCGCCATTTTCATCGCGGATGCTCACAAAATAAACGCCTGGCAACAAGGTGGCAGCGTCCAATTCGAAATGCTGCGGACCGGACGGTAATGCGCCAAAGTACTGGGTGTTGACCAATTGCCCGGTAGCGTTGCGGATTTCCAACACGACCGCACTGGTAGCATTCAGGTTAAAATCCACATTCAGCAGTTCGCTGGCGGGATTGGGATACACTTCAAAATCGCCCAGGCGACCGGCTGCCTCGCGCACCGGTGTAGTGTTGAGTCCGGCCGGTAGTGGCACAAACTGGTCGATGTAGAGGCGGTATTCTCCCGGCTGAAAGTTCAGCGATGTGTTTACGTTCGACACATTGAGCGTAGTGCCGGTATAATACTCGTACCAAGTGCCGGTATGCTGGAAATTGGTGGCAACGACTTGCGGTACGATGCCGGTATTGGTCAGGACGTGTACGTTCATATTGGGTGAATTCAGGCGGATGGTACGCACGGCACCGGTCGCCAGATTCAACTGAAAATCGGTTGTTTCAAATACATCGTAGTTGGTACGCAGGTGGATCAGCGCAGCCGTCACATCGTACAACCGGCGACGGTACGGATCGGTTGGGTAGTCCCAGCGGATCGGTTTGGGCGACAGGCGGCAGTTGTCGCTTAAGGTCCCGTCTTCGCAGCGGCGGATACTGAAATCGTAGCCGACTTCGCCGAATTGCCAGAGCATTTTCGGGCCTGGTACGGTGTAAAACAGGTTTTGCATCAACTCCGCACGCAACATCGCGATCGGCAGGAACTTAATGTTGTAATTGGGAATGGTGGAATTGCCGTAGGTGCGGCATTCAAAAGCCAGGCGGTCTTCATCGTGGCTTTCCATGTAACCGACCAGGTGCGGCACCGTCCAGTTGCGGTCTTTGTAGGAAATGCCCGACAGGCTGGTGGTCGTATTGTATCCGTTGGCGACTTCCTTGTAATTGTAGCGCATATTGCCCCAGGGCATCATACCGTATTCGGCGAGTTCTTTTTCCTCCGAATTATCGGCGAAATGCTCTAGGATCACGAAGGTACTGGGGTCGGTCGCCCACATGGCATTGGCGTAATCTTTCCAGATGGCGATGCGGGTGGCGTCGTACTGTCCCCAGTTCGCTACGCTGCCGAGGGTGTTTTTCTGGGTAAATCCTTTGGATAAATCGAAGCGAAAACCATCTACTTTGAATTCGGTCTGCCAGTATTGCAGGCAGTTTTTTACATAGGTTTTAGTGGCTGCGCTCTCGTGGTTGAAGTCATTGAAAACGTTGAACTCGTGTTTGGCAATCGGATTCAGCCACGGATTGTCAGCGGCGGGGCGATTGTTGGCGGCATCCCAGTATAGTCTGGCCAGCGGACTATCGCCGGTCGCATGGTTGAACACCACATCCAGGATAATGGCGATGTTGCGTTTGTGGCATTCATCGATCAGCA
>JBBRDQ010000314.1:0-4153 GCA_038203695.1 Chitinophagales bacterium | reverse complement strand
CGGTTTTTCAATTTTACAATGCGCTCGTGGCTAAAAATCTCGTGTACCATGCAGGCACCGTTCCAAAGAATCATGTCACGGCCCGTCTTTTTCTCCAGGTAAGCGCCGAGGTTTTTGTCGGGCGCAAATATTATCTTTTTGTCTTTCGGGATGCTTTCGATGACATGTACGGCATTGGTGCTGGTACAGCAAATATCGGTGAGCGTTTTGAGTTCCGCGGTGCAGTTGATGTAACTCACCACCACGTGGTCGGGGTATTTTTCCTTGAATTTGCGGAACAATGCCGGCGGACAAGAATCGGCCAGTGAACAACCGGCTTTCAAATCCGGGAGCAGCACTTTTTTCGTCGGCGACAACATTTTAGCGGTTTCGGCCATGAAATGCACCCCGGCAAAAGTGATAATATCGGCATCGGTTTTGGCGGCCTGTTGCGAGAGACCGAGTGAGTCGCCGATGTAATCCGCAATGTCCTGGATTTCGGATTCCTGGTAATAATGCGCCAGTATGACGGCGTTTTTCTCTTTTTTGAGGCGGTTTATTTCAGCGACCAGGTCAAGGGTGGGGTCTACGTCGATATCGAGGTAACCGTTCCGGTCGAGTTGTTGGGCAGCGGCAGCAATGGTTGCGGACATTGGAATACGTTGATAGGTCAAATGAAATAAGACCACAAAAGTAGGGCGTTTTGAATTGCGGTTCATGTAAAAACGACGGGTCGCAACGTACATTTTTTCAGGCAACGCCATTTAAAAAGACAAAATGACAGACAAATACGGGGTGGCATAGCAATTGAAAGTATGCAACTGGCGCATTGTCTGCCATTTAAATAAAAATCAACCCTTCTGTACATTTATGCAAACCGGTACGATATCCGTCCAAACGGAAAATATTTTTCCGATCATTAAAAAATTCCTGTACTCCGATCACGAGATTTTCCTGCGCGAACTCGTGTCCAATGCGGTAGACGCCACCACCAAACTGCGGGTGTTATCCGACCGTGGAGAAGCGACTGGCGAAATCGGCGATACGACGATTGAAATTATCCTCAACGAAGCCGAAAAAACGCTGACTATCCGCGACAAAGGCATCGGGATGACGGAAGAAGAAGTCCAAAAATACCTCAACCAGATCGCCTTTAGCAGTGCGGCCGATTTTCTGGAAAAATTCCAGGACAGCGGCATTATCGGCCACTTCGGACTGGGTTTTTATTCTGCGTTTATGGTCGCCGACCGGGTAGAAGTAGCAACCAAATCGTACAAAGAAGGTACCGAAGCCGTGCGCTGGTCGTGCGAGGGCAATCCCGAATTCACCATCGAAACGATCGATAAAACCACCCGCGGTACCGATATTATTCTCCACATCAACGAGGAGAACAGTGATTTTCTGGGCAAACACAAAGTGGAAGAATTGCTCGAAAAATACTGCAAATTCCTGCCGATCCCGATCCAGTTCGGCACCAAAACCGAATACACGGAAACCGGCGAAGGCGAAGACAAAAAAGAGGAGCAACACGAGGTTGCGAATATCATCAACAATCCGCATCCACTCTGGAAAAAGCAGCCGGCGGAATTACAAGATGCCGATTACAAAGCATTTTACCGCGAGCTCTATCCGATGGCACCGGAGCCGATGTTCTGGATCCATCTCAATATCGATTACCCGTTCAACCTGACCGGCGTATTGTATTTCCCGAAACTGGGCAATGCCATGGAGGTGACGCGCAATAAAATTCACCTGTACAGCAACCAGGTATTCGTGACCGACGATGTGCGCAACATCGTTCCGGAATGGCTGCAACTGCTGCACGGCGTCATCGACTCACCCGATATCCCCCTGAATGTATCGCGGTCTTACCTGCAGAGCGATGCGAATGTGAAAAAGATCAGCGAGTATATCACCCGCAAAGTGGCCGATAAACTAAACGAACTATTCAAATCCGACCGCAGCGCTTTCGAGCAAAAATGGCGCGAGTTGGGCGTGTTTGTGAAATACGGGGTGATCTCCGATAAGAAATTTGAAGAGCGCGCCAATAATTTCACCCTGGTTGAAAATACGAAAGGTGAATTTACGCTGCTCAGCGAATACAAAGAGAAAATCCAGGTCAATCAGACCGATAAACACCAGAAAGTCGTCTGCATTTATACCAACGACGCAGAAGCGCACAATGCCCAGATCAAAACGGCCGAAAACCGCGGCTATGATGTACTGCGGCTGGACACCGTGCTCGACAACCACTGGATGCAGCATCTGGAATACAGCAGCAGCCTTGGTTTTGTGTTCGTGCGCGTCGATTCCGACACCGTGGACAACCTGGTGCAGAAAGACGAAAAACGCGAATCCATCTTGTCGGAAGCCGAGCAAACCAGCGTAAAAACGCTCTTCGAATCGGCTGTTGCCGGCCAGATCGGCGCTTCCGTTACGCTGGCAGCGCTTACGCCCGACGACCAGCCGGTACAAATTACCAAGCCCGAATTTATGCGTCGCATGAAAGAAATGCAGTCGATGCAGGGCATGGGACTGGGCGATTTTCCGGATAGTTACAATGTGGTGGTCAATACCAATCACCCGGTGATCGTGCAAAAATTGCTGAAACTGGACGGTGAACCGGCGCAGCAAGACCTGTCGCAATACCTGGTCAATCTCGCCTTACTGCAACAAGGCATGTTGCGCGGCGAAGCACTGACCGGATTTGTTACCGCGACGTTGGGGAAATTGTAAACCTTCGATAGCGTTCAAAGTAGTAATATAAAAGCGCCCTTGTCACGATTCATCGCGGCAAGGGCGCTTTACTAATTTTCACTGTTCATTTTTTACTCCCCACTCTCCTCCCACGCTTTCGCCAAATCCCCGCGTCCGATCACATTTTTGAAGTTCTTTTCCGGATGTTCCTGCGCTTTTTTTGCCAGGGCAATCTGTCGGGGCGACAAAACCGTTTCCGGCGACGCATCGTTGCATTGCGTACTGTTGGCCCGGCAGGCCTGTAACGAAGTCATCGGGACCGATTTATAACTGGTATGGGCCAGGTAGTATTTCAAGTCTTTATCCGGGCGAAATCCATCGTTGTTGGCACTAGCGGTCATGCTGTTTTGGGTAGCAATAGCATCCAGCGCGGTACGGCTCAATACGGCAGCGTTATATTCTATGCGCACGACTTCTTTACCATCCTGATAACCGGGTGTGGTCGCGATGATGCCATTGACCGCACCAAGCGTGCATTCGCCGCTCCAGAAACAGTACATCGAGTACGTAACCGTTTGCGTTCCGGCCGCCTTAGCCTGGAATTCCTGTTCCAGCAATTCAAGATACGCGGGCACCGCAGTACCGGTCAGTTCCAGCGCGCGACGCATTCCGTTTACGATCGGTAAAGACGAGCGAAAATCCGGCATCCGCAACACAACATCCTTATAATCAGCCCGTACGATGCGAATGACCGGATTGTTCCAGGCAGGTTCATCAAATATTTTAAGCGCCTCGGCATCCTTGCCGCCTTTGTTATTATAGATGCAAACCGGCACGAAGTACGTTTCGATCGCTTCCACAATAAGCGGATGTTTTAAGGTAGCATTGCCGAATGTGGTACAATTCGAACAGCCGGGGACTTCCTGAAACAGGATCAACAAAGGCTTGCCGGTCTTGGCAGACTCGGCCTTACCCGCTTCCAGATCACGCGACCAATTGACATTGCCCAATTCTTCAGGATTGTTATTGCCGTTGCCCGAAACGGCCGTTTCGATGGGTGTTGTCTCGACGGGCAGCGCGGATGGTTTGGATGGCGCAAAAAAAGCCGCCGTCGTCAGCGCGGTGGCAAATAGTGCAAGCGATATTTTCAGTAGCATAATCTAAAGTTTTGAAGTACAAATTTGGGGAAATAAGGACGGGAATGCAACTGAAGCGTCCAGTATCTGGATCAAATGTCCGCCAGGCTGCTCTTTGATACGGCTTCCACCTGTTTGGTGGCGCGCGAAAAATGAATGCAGGTGAGATTGATGCGCCGGCCGGCCTGTATATTTGCGCGGCTTTCAGCCAGGCGTAGGGGTACAAAAACAAAAAAGCCCCCGCGATTTGCGAGGGCTTTTTATCCTGCGTCCCATCAAGGACTTGAACCTTGGACCTACGGATTAACAGTCCGTTGCTCTAACCAACTGAGCTAATGAGA
>JBBRDQ010000313.1:0-4192 GCA_038203695.1 Chitinophagales bacterium | reverse complement strand
GCCACGCCTGGGTAAACAGCTCGATATTCAGGATGTGTTTCGAGATCAGCACCAGGTCGAAAGTGCTAACGCCGGTAATAGCCGGACCTGCTTTAGTGGCAGCAAGCGTATAGGCGGTGTTCTTTAAAGCGGGAATATTCCATAGCGAATAGGTGCCGGAAGCAGTGATCGTCGTATCGAATGCAGGTGCGTCTATCGCTATCTGCACATTGGCAAGCGGTAGGCCAAAGGGAGATTTTATCGAACACAATTCCGGGGTTAATGTGCTGATTTTCTGGCTGATAAGCGTCATGGTTTCAGTCGGACTGTTGCCATGTATGTTAAAAATGACCTCTCCGGTGCCAGGTGAAACGATCATAAATGTAGGCGTCCCATTAAAAGCACCGAACTGTCCGGTCAGGTAAGGTTGCATCGCGGCGATACTGCCACCGTCGGAACCCGCTCCCGGCATCGTCAGACCCTTGCTGGCCAGGTACTGCGCTACTTTGACATTGGTATCATTGTTTTGCACGGTCAGCAACAAGAACTCCACTTTACCCGGATAGGTCGCGAGCATAGATTGGTAGAGCGACTGCCAATAGGGCGCATGTGCGGCACAAGGCGGACAAGCCACAAAAAAGAACTCTATGACGACGACTTTTTGCTGATTGACGTAGTCCTGGTACAATTTGCGCACCTGTCCGTCGGAAGTGGTAACGGTAAAATCAGGCGCAGGGGTAGCGGAAAGTAAGGTGCTGAAAAGCAAGGTGAGCAATAGGAACAACAGGCGCATACAGTACAGTGTTTAAATTTTCGTTTCGGTTTTACGCAGTGAATATACTGTGCTAAAAGTAGCCTATTATTGCATCATAAAGTCTGCAAAATAACAATTTGACGCGTATTTATCAAAAGCCACGGGTTGTACTTGCAGCAGGTTGATACCTACCGCTCCTGCAATTGTAGGAAAACAATAATTGGTTACACCTTTGCGCCATGAAAAATACGCTGCTTTTTTCCGCCTTTTTCACCTTGTTTTTAACCGTCGCGGCTTTTATGCCGCCGCCGCCGGTCACTGCTGCACAGTTGGGTGAACGCCTGTTTTTTGACCCGATTTTGTCGCTGGACAGCACGGTCAGTTGCAGTAGTTGCCATATTCCGGCCTTCGGTTTTGCTGATACGCTGCCATTTAGTCGTGGCGTGGGCGGTCGCATGGGTCGCCGCAATTCGTCCGGCATCACCAATATGCGCTCGCGGTCGACGTTTTTTTATGACGGCCGGGCGGCTACGCTGGAAGACCAGATACTGATGCCGATCCAGGATACGCTGGAGATGCGCGCCTCGCTTGCCCTTGTGACCGGTCGTTTGCAACAGCACCCGGAATACAGTAAATTATTTAGCCAACTATTTGGACATCAAGCCACTGCGGATGATTTGGCCGCCGCGATCGCTGCCTATATACGCACGCTGGAAACAGGGAATACGCCGTTTGACCGCTGGATACACGGCAAACCTAAGCCCATGGGCGAAGCGGCGGTACGCGGTCGCAAAGTGTTTATGCTCAAGGGGAAATGTTTCGACTGCCATTTTTCGCCGGACTTCACGGGCGATGAATTTCGCAACATCGGTTTGTATACCGCGCAACGCAATCTGCAAGATCGGGGTCGTTTCGATATTACCCATGACAGCACTGATTTAGGTCGATTCAAAGTGCCGGGGCTGCGCAATGTAGCCCTGACGGCGCCCTACATGCACAATGGTATGTTCAGAACCCTGGAAGAAGTGATTGAATACTACGATCAACCGAATAAAACCGTACCCAATGCGATTAATCGGGATTCGCTGCTGGCGCGTCCGCTCGGATTGACAGTTGAAGAAAAAGCCGACCTGAAAGCCTTTTTGGAGGCTTTGACCGACGAGCGATTTAAGAAAGGATAACGCTTTTTGAGCGTGATGGCAATAATAGAAAATGGGTTAAAATCAGCGCTGATTTTAACCCATTTTGCATTAGAAGTTATTACCCGCTTCGTCATCTTCCAGCGAATCTTTATCGCCGCCGAGACTATAGTAATCATTTTCTTCGTCCTCCATCGGATCCAGATTGGTGCCGGCATAATCGAGTTCTTCACCGTCTGGGATATCCAGGTCGCTGCCGGTACTGGTAAGCGAGCCGGCATGTTCATTCAGTAGATCGCCATCCAGGTCTGTATCATCCAGTCCGGCGTACGAATCCATTAATTCATCGTCCCCGCCATCCTGGTCGAGATTGGGATCGCCCAGCAGCGCCAGATCCTCGTCGGTCACTTCGGCGTCCGGATCAATTACTTTTGATGCTTCATTACTATATTGACGTGGCAGTACATCGCTGGCATCGTCGCTGGGGAAATCAGTTCCCAATACGTCTTCACTGGCGGGTTGGTGTGGATATCCCGGAAAGTTCAGGTCCTGGTTTTCGCGATTGGCCGCCGGATCATGGGGCGGCTGGTGGAGTTTGTTGGGCGAGGGATTGTTTTGTTGTGCCATGGTTGTTGTTTTTAGTGAGAAGGATTAAAAAACCATGCCGTCAGACACCGCTCTTTACTTCAGTTCCCTGATCTTAATACTCCGAAAGCGCACCGCATCCCCGTGATCCTGCAACAGGATTGGGCCTTTCTCCGCCGAACCGAATTGTTTGCCCCACACAGCATATTTACTGCGTTCCACCAGAGCATTGAATAAGGGCGAAAGCCGGTCGTATTCGAGCATTTTGAAACCGTTCAGGTAATGTATAACGTGGTTGTTGGGATACACGACAATGCGGCCCTGGTTCCATTCGCCCGGTTTGCGGATGCCGCGGCCGTGATAACCGGTTTTATCGGCCGGAATCAGATCGTATAAGGAAGCCAGGGTACGATTACCACCGGCGCCCAGTTTGGCGTCGGGGTGCCGGTCGTCGTCGAGAATCTGGTATTCCAGGCCGATCGCCGAGCCTTTTTGCGCATAGTCTGCCGGCACAGTCATCGGTTGGCCGGGCTGGTACGTATGCGTGTATTGCAGCAGTTCGCGGACGAAATATTTAACGCCTGAATTAGCGCCTTCGACAAAATTGAAATCAAAAACCAGTTCAAACGCGCCGAATTGTTCCTGGGTCACAATATCGCCGCCATTGGCACCTTCCGCACCTGCGCTTTTTACCACCTGCAATTCGCCGTCTTTAATCAGCCAGCCGGTGGCCGGGAACGTCGCCTGGTAAGCACCGCGCCAGCCCTGGGTGGTTTTACCGTCCCAGAGCAATTTGAAGCCTTGGTTTTTTTCGGGTTCTGATAATTCATTGGGAATCAAGTTGACCACCCGGATATTGCCCGGCGGTGCTGGTTGTAAACCAGTCGTCTGGATGCGGATATTGCGCCAGCGCACCTTCCGGCCCACCTCTTCCGGTTTGTCGCCGATGCTGTGTACTTGCAGACAGAAAAAGCCTTCCGCGGTCATATCATCAATCAGATGCGAAATTTCGACACCATTAATAAAAGTGCGGATTGTGTGGCCAATGGCTTCGATGCGGTACAGATTCCAGGCGTTGTTGCGGCGAAATGCGGTCTGGGTAGCCGGGTTTAATTCTGGTACATACAGCCAGCCGCGCCGCGCTTCATCGTAAATGCCGCCGGAAAAAGCGCGGTCGGTCGCGTCAACTTCCATTTGGTAACCGTGTACGCGGCCGCTTTCAAATTCGGGCGTAGACAAACTGCGGAACTGGATGCCCGAGTTGAGCCCTTCATCTACATTGAGTTCGCATTCAAAGATGAAGTCGCCGTAATTAGCCGTGGTGGTCAGAAAGGAATTGGGCGTGCCGGCCACCGCCGAGCCGATAAGGACGCCGTCCTTGACTTCATATTGCGCCTGTCCACCGATCTGTTTCCAGCCAGTGAGGGTTTTACCGTCGAAGAGCGGCTTCCAGGTAGGTTTTTGGGCATGGAGGGGGAGGGTAAGGAGGAGGAGGCAGGGTAGGAGATGTTTCATTTTCGAATGAAGTGAAGTCTGACTATGGCAGTAAAGGTGAGAAAAATTTCCTTTGGCGGAAAGTTTATTTTCCTTTAATTGTTGGCACTGTAACAGCGGGGAGTCAATAAAATGTCACAATGCCTCGAAACAAGCAACGACGACAGAAGGAGCCTCCTGCATACAGCGTGCCGCTGGATGAGAGGGGATGATACGAACAGCCTCAACGACACGTCTTTTC
>JBBRDQ010000312.1:0-4203 GCA_038203695.1 Chitinophagales bacterium | reverse complement strand
AATCAGCCATCAGATCGGCCAATGCCTGCACGCTGGTTTTCGGCAGCGCATTGTAGATACTGGCCCGGAATCCGCCTACTGAGCGGTGGCCTTTCAGACCGACCATGCCGTTGGCTTCCGTTTCTTTCAGGAACTCTTTTTCTAAAGCGACGTATTTATCCTCCATCACAAAACAAGCATTCATCAACGACCGGTCTTCCACCGCCGTGGTGCCACGGAACAGCGGATTGCTGTCGATTTCCTGGTATAAGATGCTGCCTTTCAATTTATTACGGCGTTGCATGCCTTTCAGTCCGCCATTCTTTTTGATCCAGCGCAAGGTCAGCATACTCACGTAAATCGGGTATACCGGCGGCGTGTTGTACAACGAATTTTCCGCGATGAACGTACGGTAATCCAGCATGCTCGGCAAGTGACGCTGCACTTTCCCCAGCAGATCTTCGCGCACGATCACCACCGTGGTGCCCGCCGGACCCAGATTTTTTTGTGCCCCGGCGTAGATGAGGCCGAATTGCGACACATCGAACGGGCGGCTCAAAAAATCGGACGACATATCGCAGACGATCGGGATCGGCGACTTCGGGAAACGGTGCAGTTGTGTACCGAAAATAGTATTGTTGCTGGTCAGGTGCAGGTATTTTGCCGTTGCCGGAATTTTGTACCCCTTCGGAATGTGGCTGTAATTCTGCTCTTTTGACGACGCCAGTACCTGCACGTTTCCAAAACCTTTGGCTTCCTTGATGGCTTTATTGGCCCAGGTGCCCGTATCGGTATAAACGGCGGTTTCATCGGCATTCAGCAGATTCATGGGTGCCATGAAGAACTCGGTGCTGGCGCCACCACTCAACCAAAGGATTTTATACCCTGCTGGCAGACCGACGATTTCCTGCATCAGTGCGTTCGCTTCTTCGATAATCGCCGTAAATTCGGGACCACGGTGCGATAATTCCAGGATACTCAGGCCAATGCCTTCGTAATTGGCCACGGCTTTGGCAGCTTCTTTAATGACCGGAGCGGGCAGAATAGCGGGTCCGGAAGAGAAATTGTGTTTTTTCATGTTATTATGCCACCCTTACATCGGTGGGTTGAGGTGATAGTGTTGGTACTTTTGGTGTTTACGGGTTATTTTAAAATCGTCGCTTTGGCTGCTTCGAGCATGGCGCGTGCTTCGGTGTAATCGCCTGCCTGTGCGTACACACGCAGGACGGGTTCGGTACCGGAAGCGCGGATCATGACCCATTTTTCATCGCCAAAAACAAATTTCCAGCCGTCCAGGTCTTCTACGCTCTGGATTTTATAAGAGCCGAATGACTTGTAAGCGCGGTCTTTACACATTTTGACCACATTTTGTTTCTGTGCTTCGGTGATGTGCAGGTCGTCGCGTTCAAACCAGAATGCACCCACTTCATCGTACACTTCCTGGACGAGTCCTTTGACGGTTTTTCCGGTATGCGCCATGAATTCAAAGACCAATAAACCGATCCAAACGCCGTCGCGTTCCGGAATGTGGCCTTTTACCGCCAGACCGCCGGATTCTTCGCCGCCCACCAGTACATCTTCCTGCACCATGATCTCCGCAATGTATTTGAAACCCACTTTGGTGATCTCGTATGGCAGTCCGAATTTCTCGGCCATTTTTTTCAATTTATCGGTCACCGAAAAGGTGAACACAACCTTGCCCGACAGTCCTTTGTATTTGTGGAGGTATAACAACAGAATAAGCAAAATGTGGTGACTGTCCACAAAATTCCCATCTTCGTCATACATGCCGATCCGGTCCGCATCGCCATCGGTCGCCAGACCGGCGGTAATTTTCGGGTTTTTGCGAATGGTTTCACTCAGCAAAGTCAGGTTGCGGTGAATGGGCTCCGGCGCTTGTCCGTGCATCCCCGGATTTTCATCGCAGTGCAGAAAAATGCACTTGGGCAGCAGTTTTTTGACCGTATTTTGTCCGGCACCATACATGGCATCATAGGCAATCTTTCCAGCGGCCGATTTAATGAGTTTCAGGTCGAATGCTTTACGCGCCTGTTTGATGTACATCGTTTCCAGGTCGACAATTTCCAGCAATTTGCGGTCTTTCAACTCGGCAATCGTTGGCAGATTGGCCACGGAGCACACGTCCGGCATATACGTTTCTACTTCGGCAATATCCGACGGGATCATCGGTCCGCCGTAGGAGGCTTTTAATTTAAAACCATTGTACGAAGGCGGATTGTGGCTGGCAGTAATCACAATGCCCAATCCGGCTTTGAGTTTCACCACCCCCAACGAAATCATCGGCGTACTGACGAACCCTTCGGCCACCAGTGTTTTGATCCCGTATGCCCCGAGTACGCGGGCCGTTGTTTCGACAAACAATTGGCCCCCGAATCGGCAATCATGCCCGATGACGGCTTTTTTCATGTTGTGTTTTTTCATGAAAACTGCAGTCGCCTCCGCTACGCGTTTCACGTTATCCACCGTGTAATCCTCGGCAATAATGGCACGCCAACCGTCGGTGCCGAATTTGATAGGAGTTGCTGACATTTTGAAATGTTGAGATGTTGAATGGTTTGATTGTTGCGATAATTCACTATGCTTTGGCAGAGTGCGGGCAAAATTATCGGTTCGGGTGTACTTTTGAGCCTTATTTCAAAAAAAACTTCCAACAACCCCCTAAATCAGCCATCTTACGCACTTAACAACCAATTGTGACAGATTCTTACCGACATAAAGGCCTCCGCAAGCGCATGGTCGATGCCTTGCGCCGCCGGGGCATTACGGATGAAGCCGTTTTAGCCGCCATGGGCGCGGTGCCGCGTCATTTTTTCCTGGATAATGCTTTTGTGGAACATGCTTACGAGGACAAGCCATTTCCGATCGGGCATGCGCAGACGATTTCACAACCTTTTACCGTAGCGTACCAGTCGGCACTGCTCAATGTGCAACCCGGCCAGCGTATTCTTGAAATAGGAACGGGATCGGGTTACCAGGCGGCTATTCTGGCGGCACTGGGCGCAAAAGTGTTTAGCGTAGAGCGGCAGGAAGGGCTGTATCACAGCGCAAAAAAACTGCTGGAAACGATGCGATTCGATACGGTGCGCTGTTTTTTCGGCGATGGCACCAAGGGATTACCGCAATTTGCACCGTTCGATAAAATTCTTGTGACGGCCGGCGCGCCGGTAGTACCCGATGCGTTGCGGCAACAATTAGGGCTGCAAGGCACGCTCGTGATTCCGGTAGGCGAGCAGGTGCAGACGATGGTTAAAATCACCCGTCTTTCGGTATTGGAGTTCCGGGAAGAACATTTGGACGCTTTCCGGTTTGTCCCGTTTTTGGGAGGGGTAGAGAAAAATTAAGTCGGTGGATTGGAGTATCCGAGGGCTGCTTCAACGCAGCGAATTACCCGAATACTCAATCCACCGTTCCATAAATACTTACAACTTCTGCACGTCTACCACCTGAACGACCTGCCCATCCGCATTTTCCAGCGCAATGATATAAGCGCCGGCCACTTGGTTGGCCAGGGAATACTGGTTGTTAGGTGTCGCGTTAAAATAGGCTACCTGACGGCCATCCAATCCGAACACCCGTACGCCGTGGACAAAATCAGCCTTTTCCAGGGTGAAAAAATCCACTGTTGGGTTCGGGAAAATTTTGACCGTAGGGCGTTGCAGGTCTGTTGTGCCGGAAGGGAATGACGTATAACTAAAGATGCCTGTCTTTACATCGGACGGGTTGTCAAAATTAGAGATCGTGAGATGGACGATTTCTTCGGCTGGCTCACCGGTTTCGTTCAGGAAGTGTACGATCAGCGTATCCACATCATTGGGAGACATAACAAAATCTTCCGTATTGATCTGTGGAAAATAGCAGTTATTCGGGTCGCAAACCTGGGTAGCCAGATTTTGCGGGTTGGAAATAATGGTACGCACCCATTTAATATGCAGGGGCGCAGCAGTCATATTGGTAATGAAAATGTCTGCTTCTGCATCCGTTACGAGCGGATCGGCGGTAACGGATGCCGGGTTGTGCAGTAATTCAAACGTACTGGTAGTTTGTGCAATGGCATAATTGCCAGCAACGAGGGCAATAAACAGGGTAAAAATTGATTTTTTCATAAGCGAAATGTCCGAAATTAGCAGGTTGACAATATTTTAAACAAAGGTAACCCGTCCACCCGAACCGACGTACTACTTTTGTTGTGCCGCAGCGCTTTTC
>JBBRDQ010000311.1:0-4222 GCA_038203695.1 Chitinophagales bacterium | reverse complement strand
AGGCTGCCACTCTACATTCTCCACGAGGAAGCAGCCGCCGTTTTTACGCAGATAAGTACCTATTACACCATAAAAAACCTTTTTTCGCACCTGGAAATTGGCCTGAATGCCACTTTTCAGCGCGATAAAGCCATCGCGCGTTTTTGCCGCGAACAGGATATTACCTGGCAGGAATTCCCGCAGGATGGCGTGCTGCGCGCCCGGCGCGATCGCCGGGACTGGGATCAGGCGTTTCATATTTTTATGTTGTCGGCCCAAGCGAAGGTATCGCTATCGGCGGTGCAGTCTGCAGTGCTGCCCGATGCCCTTTCAACACCGGCGGTACCCGCGGAATTCCTTGAAAATGTGCCCGAATTTCAGCCCGGCGGAGAGACAACCGCCCGGCGATACCTGCACAGTTTCAGGCAGGAGCGCGCCGTGCATTACAGTCGCCACATCAGCAAACCCGGTGAAAGCCGGCGCAGTTGCAGTCGGCTCTCGCCGTACCTGGCTTTCGGTTGTATCAGCGCCCGGCAAGTGTGGCAGTTTGTGGAAGATTATGCGGCGCAATCACCGTATTCCCGGCAATTGAAAAACTTTCAAAGCCGCATCCGCTGGCGCAGTCATTTCATCCAGAAATTAGAGAGCGATTTCCGCCTGGAATGGCTGGATATTAACCGCGGTTTTGCCGGACTGGTGCGCGGGCGCGACCCAGAAGTGTTTGCCGCCTGGTCGCAGGGACGTACCGGCGTACCGATAGTAGATGCGAACATGCGGTGCCTGCGCGCGACTGGGTACGTCAACTTCCGGATGCGGGCCATGCTGGCTACCTTCTGGTCCTTTACCTTGTGGCAGGATTGGCGGATCGGGGCGCAGTGGCTCGCGCAGTTATTTCTCGATTTCGAACCCGGCATTCATTATCCGCAGTGGCAGATGCAATCCGGCACTACGGGTTACCATACCTTGCGCATCTACAATCCGACCACCCAAAGCGAGCGGCATGATACGACCGGCGCTTTTGTGCGCACCTGGGTACCCGAATTGGCGCACGTACCAGTACCGCAGCTGTACGAGCCCTGGAAAATGACGGCGCTGGAACAGACCTGGTATCAGTGCCGGATTGGCGAAGATTACCCGTCGCCCATCGTGGATGTTGAAAAAGCCAATCGCGAAAACAAGGACATCTATTGGGCATTCCGGCAGTCGGAAGCGGTGCAAAACGAATTGCCTGCCGTGTGGAAACGCATGTGTCTGGCGGAAGATGCGGCGGCTTATAAGGCTGGGATCAGGTTGCGGCAGGGGTGGAAAAGTGCTTGATTGTCAAGGCTAGTGCAAAAAATTCGCAGTTTGCGAAGCCGTTACCGGCGGGAAGGGCGGGTGATTGCGCAGGCTACCGACTATTACGGCAACTACAACGAGTGCATTCTGCTATTTAAAGTTGAAAATCAGCCTTTTCGACTTTAAAAAACTGGGGCGAAAGGTGCATAAAATCTGCATCGGTAGTTAACAATGTCGCGTTGAGCAGCATTGTGGTTGCAGCGATCCAAAGATCATTTTTGCCCATATTTCGCGCTGTAAAATTATTGGAATCAGGAAATTGGGGATGGCAGCCTTGGCTGAACGCATCTATATCAGCATACGCAGCGGCAATTTCTTCGCTTTCGATAGGAAAAGGACGAAGTGCATGAAGAAAGTGATTCATGCGCGCTAGTTTATTTGCTCCCCAACCCAATTGAAAAGCCAAAGATCGAACTTCGCCTACGGAAACAATTGATATAAACGCCGAATTCGCAGATGAAAACAAAGAAAATTGTTGGTCTACTTGCCGGATATACGCATCGTTTCGTATAAAATAAACCAAAATATTGGTATCCAACACAAAATCCATGACCTATTTACGTAGCTTTAGCAACATCTCTTTTGCTGGAGGAGCATCCTGAAAAATTTCTTGTAGTGGCTCAAATAATTCGTGACGCAACGCATATTTTTTTCGAATATCTACCATGTCTAATGACGAAACCCGATCAGTCGTTGCTTGGCCTGTCAAAAAACTGGTCAATAATTCTTCCAGCAACCCCTTTAAATCAGGATTGCGTTCCCGCAACATCTCTTCGAAGACTTCTTTAAGCAGGTTTTTATCGATGGATTCACTGTTCATAAAAACTATTTTCTACAAAAGTAGGAAAAAAAGACCTGATAACCAAGATTAGTAATAACGCTTTATTTGAAATACAACAGCCACGCAAACGCTCCGATCCACGCCAGCAGCACAATCTGTAAAAAGCCGTCGCGCAACAACGCCCGCGTCGGCGATTCCGTTTTATTATAGACCATTGTCAATTGCAAATACCGCAGCACGCCGAGGATCACAAAAAAAGCGGTATAAAAAATGTTGCTGCTGCCGATCCGGTTGGTCACTTCCGGCGAAAAACAGTACATCAGGTAGGCCACCACGGCTACCGTCGAGCACAGCACCATCGCCACATCCAGAAAAGGCAGGTTATAGCCTTCGAGCGCTTTGCGGAAATTATGTCCGCCGGTCATGATTACGTACTCACCGCGTCGTTTGGCCAGTCCGAGGATCAGTGCCAGCAAAAACGTCAGCACGATCAGCCACTGCGAAACCGCTACACCGGTGACCGCGCCACCGGCAAACACCCGCAGCAAAAAACCCAGCCCGATCAGCGATACATCCACGATGGCGATATGCTTCAGCCCAAAGGAATACAAGACATTGATAGCAAAATACAACAGGCAAAAAACCAGCAGTTCCCAGTGCAGCCACGCCGCCAGTCCCGCGCCGCCGACAAAGAGCAACGCCAGGATAAGAATCGCCGTGCGGGAGCCGATCGCGCCGCTGGCGATAGGCCGGCGCTTTTTATCGGGATGGTTCCGATCCTGCGGGGCATCCACCAGATCATTGAGCACATAGACGGCCGAGGCGATGAGCGAAAACGCTATAAACCCCAGCAGGGCGTGGCGGAACACCACCGGTTCGGTGAGCCGCGCCGCAAAAAAAGCCGGAATGAAAAGGAACAGGTTTTTGACCCAGTGTTCCGGCCGGATAAGGGTGAGTAATTGCCGAGACCGCATGGCGTAAAGGTACGCAGGTGGTTTTTAACCGGTTCAAATTATAATTGAAAATACGCCGGCGTATTCCGGTCGTATGGAGCATCAGTTTGGTCTTGTCGATGCGGGTTTTGATCTATTTATTGCTCCGGCATTTACAAAATGCCCGGCTGCCGAGTAGTTTTGCCGACTTAACTGCAATAAAACAAGCAGCCATGCAGCCAAACCCGGGCGTTACAATTTCTCCATTGGTATATGCCCGCACCGGCGGCGTATGTTACCTGATCATCATTGTTGCCGGGATATTTGGCGAGTTGTTCGTAAAAGGCAAACTGATTGTCGCCGACGACGCGACCGCCACCGCCAACAATATCCTCGCCTCCGAGTCGCTGTGGCGCATGAGTATTGCGGCCGAACTGATGATGTTTGTGTGCGGCGTCGGTCTGACCCTGGTATTTTACGTACTGCTGCGACCGGTACATCGCTACCTTGCCTTGCTGGCGGTGTTTTTTAGTCTGGTCTCGATCGCGATCGAAGCCGCCAACAAGTTGAATCTTTTTGCCACCTTGCTGGTGCTGGGCGATGCCCCGTACCTCCAGGCATTTGATGCGCAGCAACTGCATGCGCTGGCGTACTTGACACTCAAGGCGCACAATGTTGGGTTTGGCATCAGCCTGGTATTTTTTGGCTGCGAATGTCTGGTGCTGGGGTATTTAATCATCCGGTCGGGTTACATACCCAAAATACTGGGTGTACTGCTGCAGATTGCCGGGTTGAGTTATCTGATCAATAGTTTTGCGGCATTTATTTCGCCCGACTTTGCGTCCGTGTTATTCCCCGCGATCCTGCTGCCGCCTTTTATTGCCGAACTGTCGATGTGTGGGTGGCTGCTGGTGAAAGGCGTGGATTTGCAAAAGTGGAACGAGCGGGTAGGGATCGGGTAGGTATTACCGTAAAATAAAAAGCCTGTAGGATGATGTGGAAATTTGAAACTACACATTATATTTGCCATCCAAACCAGTACCACATGAACCAATTTGCTCCGTTTGTGCTACCTTTTCTGTGTTGCGTGCATCCAGCCGGTTTGGGTTGGATTCACGCAACTGCTAGGTTGACATAATGGGTTTTCACGCAATGGGGGCTTATGGAGGGGTATTGAGGGATAACCGTAGTT
>JBBRDQ010000310.1:0-4260 GCA_038203695.1 Chitinophagales bacterium | reverse complement strand
GTCACGCACTCTGCTACCAAATTTATGGATGGCCAGGGGCGTGTCATTGGTGGCGCGATACTAGGGTCGAAAGAATTAATCACGGAAGTACGCTTTTTTGCGCGGCATACCGGCCCCGCCATGTCGCCTTTTAACGGCTGGATTTTATCGAAAAGCCTGGAGACGCTGGCGGTCCGCATGGAAAAACATTGCCAGAATGCCTCACAACTGGCCGAAAAACTACAGGAAAATGCCGGTTTAAATTGGGTGAAATACCCGTTTTTGCCAAGCCATCCACAGTACGAACTGGCTAAACAGCAAATGCGCCTGGGCGGTGGTATCGTCACGTTGGAACTCACTGGCGGCCTGGCTCAGGGCCGGGCATTTTTGGATGCGTTGCAGATGCTTTCTATCACGGCCAATCTCGGCGATACGCGCAGTATCGCTACACATCCGGCTTCTACGACGCACTCCAAATTATCGGTTGCCGAGCGCGCTGCGGTTGGTATTACGGATGGATTGATCCGCGTATCGGTTGGTTTAGAGCACATCGACGATATTATCCGGGATGTGGAACAGGCCATTGTGGTATCGGCACAATCAAGGTAATCAATCATGCTAAACATTGATGCCAATGTCATCCTGGAACACGCTTAGGATGAAATTGGCATCAATTTGCAGGGTAAACTACCTATTCTCGTTACATTTTCAGCACTTTATAACTGCTCATCTCCCCCGCTTGCCGGATTTGCAACTGATACACACCGGCCGGCAGATCGCGCACGGATGTACGGCTGTGTTGTAGATTCTGCTCCCGCCACTGTCGCTGTATTTTCCCCTGCATATCGGTCAGTATCAGATCGACCATGCCGGAAACAGGCACTTTGGCCCGAATATCCAGGATGTCGGTCACCGGATTGGGTGCCACGGTAAAACGGTCGTCCTGCACAATCACTTCCGATATACTGGTGAGCAGGGTACTATCGAGGATGATATTTTCATCGCCGGTTTTGTACAGGGCCACCGTGGCAAACAGGTACAACATTTCATCCGTGGTTTTTTCACCCCACCACACATCCTGTGGCGGGAAGAACGGATTTTCGGGGTTGTTGTCAGTATTATCATATACTACTTCGGCGCGGGTCGTGCGGTTGCCATTTAACTTCAATGGTTTACGCATGGTATAGGTGCCTTGCCAATAAAAATCCCATTTTGGAATATTAATCAAAGGGATGGTATCGGTAAAACCGGGCCGATAAGAGAACGCTTTAAAAGATTTGCAGATGACATGTCCGTGGGGCGTCAGGGAGAAAACCGATAAAGCAGAACCACCTGTTAAATCGGACACCTTCAAATCGGCGATCAGGGTGCGCTCCGTATTCGCCGGAATATGAAAGGGCGGATTGACCAACCCGTCCATGCTATCGGCGTACGTCAGTGCCGTGTAATAAAGTTCGCGGTTGGAATTGGGTGTCAGTTTCAGGTTTACGATCGAACCTTCATCGGTCTGGTTCTGGTGGCCGGATGCAAAGTGCAGTTCCACAATAAAATAACCGTTGGCAGGAATGCGGTATCCGAAATTGGGTGGCATTTTGATGGGCGTTCCGCCGGGTGTCCATTCACCGATTAGCGAGGCCTGGGGGGTAATATTGCCCACCATGCCGTTGGTTTTAAATCCGGGGCCCGGGTCAGCCAAGTCGCGCAATAGCGGTGCATTGGTCGGATCGGTATACACCACGATATGGTGAACGATCTGGTCGTTGCCAACGATGATCTCGATTTCATTGAAAAACGCGTCGCTGGTTACACCGGTCGGGATGACAAAGGCCCGGTATTCGTCGGTGGATTGCTGCACGGTGTACTGCGGCGTTTCCAGTACGAGGTCGACGGCACTGAGTTGACTCCCATTCTGAAAATTGGGCAGTGGCGGCGCTTGTGACAGATCGCCTGGCGGCTGACCACCATTTACCCAATCGGCAATGGTCTGGATCTGCGCATCGCTCAGGTAATTCTCATCTTTAAAATGCCGGTAGGCCGGATCGGCACGCCAAGGCGGCATGCGGCGGGAACCGGTCGCACTCAGTATGCTGTAAGCCTGGTTTTTGGCGTCCGACCAGGTCTCGAGCGGGAAACTGCCTACACCGCCGGCGCGGTGACAGGTAACACAATGCTGGTACAGGATCGGGGCGACATCGGCCGCCCAGGTGGGGGTTTGGGCGTGTAGCGCCGGCAGGACAAAGGGCAGGAACGCCCAGCATAATAATTTTGTGTTCATATAAATGTGGTGCGTTTTTAGATAAGCAAATGTGCGCATAATCTGGTACCGGATCGTTCAGAAATATAAATCGGGTCAACTTTTAACACTTCTTTATTATTCCGGTCTTTGATGAGACACATTATGGGTTGTTTACCCTGCTGCCACAAAAACGTTCAACGCACGCTTTACGCAACTGTCCGCAGCCGCGTTTTTTTAATCCATTTCCAAATGCGGATAGCCGACAGTACCAGGATCATCATAATATTACAAAATGCCAGCGACCATTTGAGGCCGGTAAAAATCGTCGCAATTTGGGCGATTCCCGTACTAAAAACCGGAAAACGTACCAGCATAATTGTGATGAGAATATTTTCAATCCAATCCACTAGGCCCGAATACAGGCTCAGCAGCGCCCAGGCACCGCCACCCAAACGATAGACAATACTGCCAAATAAAAGGGCATAGACGGCAGGATAAATAAAATCGCCCGTCCATTCCGCGATCAGGTACAGGTTTCGCCCTTCCGGACCGTACACATTGAAGCGTTGAAAGGCTTCCTCCGGCGTGTACCAGGGCAACAGGTCGATCACGCCTACACCGCCAGACAGGGCCATTAATTGCGACTGAATGGGCGATAACACAAAGACGTTAATGCCGATAAAAGCCACAGCGAGGGCAATGAGATGGCCGGTTCTGGAGAAATAAACAATGACCTGCATCAGTCTTTTATTCCATCTTTCAATCATGGTATACTTGTTGATTTGTGAATGTTATTCTGGTAACCAAATAATGCGCGTAAATTCACCCGCTTCCAACGTATCAAGTGCAAACGATTCAAAAAAATTATACATGAAAATTTTACTCGTCGACGATGAACGCCAATTCAGCGCACTGACCCAGGAGTATCTGGAAGCCAAAAACTGTAAAGTTTCCCTGTGCCACAGCGGCGATGAAGGCCTGAGTACGTTCAAAAAAGAACCCTTCGACTGCTGTATCCTCGACGTAAAAATGCCCCTGAAAGACGGCTTTACCCTCGCCGGCGAAATCCGGGAATTGAGCCCAAATATGCCGCTTATTTTCCTGACTGGCGCCACCCAGAAAGAAGAGCGCATTAAAGGTCTTACGCTGGGTGCCGACGACTATATCACCAAACCTTTCAGCCTGGAAGAACTCTATCTGCGCATTCAAAACATCCTTAAACGCGCTGGCAACCAACGCAAAGCCGTGGCCGCACTGCCCGCTTTTCCCATCGGTCAGTATCAATTCGATCCCAATGCCCGCACCCTGGAAAATCAGGGCAAGCAGGAAAAATTAACCGCCATCGAAGCCAAACTGTTGCAACTTTTTCTCGAAAGCGAACAGGGTATTATCCGGCGCGATATTGCCTTGCTGCGTATCTGGGGCGATGACGATCAGTTAAAAGGGCGCAGTTTGAATGTCTATGTATCCAAACTGCGCCAGTTGCTATCCGATGATCGGCGTATTGAAATCCTGAATGTGCATGGCGAAGGGTATCAAATGGTGGTTAAATAAGGAATGGTTAATGGTTAACGCTTAATCGCTTATTGTTTTACCAGTTTTAGGGTGCTAATGCCGCTTTCATGCTGTATTGTAAGCAAATACCAGCCATTTGGCCATTCGCTTATATTGATAGCAGCGGTGGTATTGTGTATTATTTGCGTCACCATCATTTGTCCGAAGGCATTGTAAACCTGCAAAGTCATGTCACGTTCGTCTGGCAAAGTGAGTTGGACCAAGTCCGTAGCGGGATTGGGGAAAACGCTTATTCCAGCATCGGCGGCGGCGACCATTGGGATCGCTGAAACCGTATTTTGCAATTGGTAGGCTCCTGATGTGGCGGAGCAACCATTTTGATCGGTAGTCGTCAGAAAATAGAACCCGGCGGGTGCATTGGTCAGATTCTGGTCGGTCGATTGTGGCACGCCCGCAGTGGTTCTCCACACATATTGATAAGGGCCAACGCCGCCGGTGGTATGGATTACAATCGAGTCGAGATAGATATT
>JBBRDQ010000309.1:0-4266 GCA_038203695.1 Chitinophagales bacterium | reverse complement strand
ATTTTGATTTTGCTGGCCGACTACCTGATCGCAGTATTGTTGACTGGCAGTTAATTGCAGCAGGAAGCACCAACGCACCAATAAAAAAGAACGATCCCTTTCACACAACCGTGTGAAAGGGATCGTTCTTTTTTCATTGATGGTCAACGACTTTTTCAATTTTTGACTCCAACAACGCTACCTCCTTTTTTTCCTTTTTAATTTCCTGGCGAATCAGTGCAAAGACGCTCATATAGACGTTTGCAATCCAGACTAGGGAGAAACCGGCTATTATATAACCGCGCCAGTCAGGTAGCAACAGTTTATAATTGGTCAGAAAGAGAAAAAATATCGTTACATAATGGCTGAAACAGTATTCGCAAGTAAACAGGTAGAATAATTTTCTTTCCAAAATAGTTTTCCCTGAATGGCATCTTTCAACGCAGTATTCCCTTGGCTCGCGAAAAACTTCTTCCTGGGTAACCGTCCATGCAACACAGGCAATCGGAATTGCCAGTATGAAAAGCGAATACGTCTCCATAGCAACTACCTTGGTTAAGCGGTTTTTTTGCCCCGCACCAGTACCACAATTCCGCCTATTAGCAGGACAACACCCACGATAGGCGACCATTGCACAGGATGGTCCTTTTCTCTATTTATTTCAATCGGCCCTAAGTCGACTACTTTTTCTTTCGTCTTAAAGTTGAAGCCAGTGTAAACCAGCATCAGTATACCGATTATGATGAGTACAATTCCCAGTGGTTTTGCTTGCATAATGTTATTTTTTATTGGTTGATCGATTTGTGTCGCATCACCCTCTAAAAATTACATGCCATAACATTTACACGTACGCCATGTAGCATGATATGCCAAATGTGCGTCAGCAGATTTGGGCACCTTCCTGATTGATGGGAGATAAATAAACGGTACTTTCGACCCGGTGCTGGGCAAAAGCGCGTTGCATTTCCGCTCCCGCTTTTTCAGCAGCCAGATTGTTAGCGCACAGCGCAAAAACAGATGGGCCGGCACCAGAGATACTACAACCCAGTACACCTTCCACCGCTATTGCTGCATTTTTTACGTCGTAAAAACCTGGGATCAACGCCGCGCGCTGCGGCTCAATGATGTCATCGTGTAGACAGCGGCCCAGCAAACCGATATCGGAGTTGTACAATGCAATGACAAATGCGGCGATATTGGCGCTTTGCTGGATATGCTGTTTTAATTTTATTTCTGAACTTAGTATGGCCCGCGCTTCCTTGGTCAATACTTCCACATGCGGATACACTACAGCTACATGCAGTCCTTTCGGAACATGCAAACGGTGCACATCCAAGGTCGCATTATCGCGTATAAGCACAATGCCGCCGAGCAGCGAAGGCGCTACATTATCGGCATGGAACCCGCCGGAAGCTACTTGTTCGCCCAGACAAGCAAAACGCAATAACTCCCGTTTATTCAGTCCGCTGCGCAGCAATTCACTCACTGCCAAGACCGCAGCAACCGCACTGGCGGCGCTACTGCCCAATCCACTTCCCGAAGGCATTTTTTTATGGATTTCCAGTTCGATGCCCTGCCCCGATTCACCGAGGTATTCGAGTAACGTACGCGCAGCCACACCGGCGGTATTTTTATCAATATCAGCAGATATTTTACCGCCCGAACCGGTTATTTTGGTGATGCGTAGCCCTGGCGTATCACTTTTGCGGGCGATCACTTCGTCACCCGGCCGTTCGATACATAGCCCCATAATATCAAATCCGATGCCCACATTGCCAATGCTGGCGGGCGCAAATGCTTTAATTCCCAAGTTTACAGTACATTATAGTGTTGAAAGTTGTTGCTATGGATCATCCGACACCCTGCGCTGGGTTTGCCCCTTTAATGCCTTTAAAATAGTTCCACAGCCAGGCGATGTCGGCCTCTTCATTATCGGTCGGGTAAAAAAACTGCGGATCAAAAAAAACCGCTCGGGTAGCCCAGTCAAATTTACACAGACAAATCGGCACGCCAGCCCCGCGGGCAATGTGATAAAAGCCGGTTCTGAATTTAGTCACCTTAGCGCGCATTCCTTCGGGAGAAATAACCAAATGAAAACGTTTTTCCCGAAGGAATGCATCCACAATAGCCCCTACAAAATTGCCACCTTTTTTGGTGCGATCCACTGGAATCCCCCCTATCGAACGAAAAAATTGCCCGAAAGGCCAGCGAAATAAGGTATGTTTGGCCACATAATTTGCGTGAAATCTGCCGGCACTGTTTACCAGCACGCCCAATGGGAAATCCCAGTTAGAGGTGTGTGGTGCTACGATAATTACAATTTTATCTACTTCGTACGGGTAGTGACCGGTTATTTTCCAGCCCCATAAGCGAAGCAGAAACGCACTCAATTTGCTGAACATGGTTGGCGTAGGCTAATTTTCAGCGCAAAAGTATGAAATATAGGCAGTCGAACTACTAAAAGCATTCGCTTTGATGCTGGTTTTGCGTCGTAGATTTACCGCGAAATGGTTTCACAAGGTATTATCTGGGGTCTCTCGCTCAGTTTCTTAATTGGGCCGCTGCTTTTTTCGATCGTGGATGCCAGCCTCGAACGCGGCTTTCGCGCAGGGCTGTCGGTAGCCGCCGGGATCTGGATCAGTGATGTACTTTTTGCCGTAGGGGTGCATGGTGGCATAAAAGTCCTTGCGTCAATAGCCGCGTCGCCAGATTTCAAATTTTGGGCGGGTATAGCAGGTGGCATTTTACTGATCGGATTTGGGGTGACAAGTTTAATCACGCGCCAGACGCGGCGCGTTCCTGTGCTCGTGCTAATTAAATCGCCCAAAAGTTACTTCAGTTACTTTTTACGCGGATTTTTAATCAACACGATTAATCCCGGAACGCTGTTTTTTTGGTTGAGTATTACCGGAGCAGTCATTATTCCAAACGGGTGGAACAGCGCGGAGACCTGGTGGTTTTTTACCGGGATGCTCGGCACCTTGGTTATTGCCGACACCCTTAAAGCGTATGGAGCGAAGCTGTTGCGGCGCGTTTTATTACCTGCGCATACCCGGCAGTTGCAGCGCGGTATCGGTTTGTTGTTGATTATTTTTGGTGTATCACTGGTCATTCGGGTTTTCTAGGATGGTTCCTCGATCCCCTACACAGGGCTTTGCCCTGTGTTAATGCAAACGCCCTTTCAGGGCTGAATGGTAGTAAATAATTGATTATCAAATTTTTAAATTCGTAATTTTTAATTCGTAATTCGTAATTAACATGACTACCGACGATTTTTACTGGTACGCGAGCATCGCCATTTTTGTGCCCTGGGCTTTATTGATTTTCGTGCCGCGTGGCCGATATACCGAACCGGTGGCTTTCGGTGCGGCTATTTTGCTGTTGTTGGCGGCGGCGTGGTTTACATTGAGTTACTTTACCGATCAGGAAGCCGGTGGCAATCTCTTTTCCCTCGAAGGATTCAAAAATATTTTTCGCAATCGCGCGATGCTGATGACCGGATGGCTCAACTACCTTTCCTTTTGTCTGCTCGTCGGAACCTGGCAAGTGCACGATGCGCGTGAACAGAAGATCCCGCACCTCTTTGTGATCCCCAGTCTGATTTTAACCCTGCTGACCGGCCCAATGGGCATGTTAGTCTACATGCTGGTGCGGTTCTTCAAAACCAGAAAGTGGGAGATCAAATAATATCTCCGGCGCTTTTATTTTCCAGTCCTACAACCGTCCGCTTTCCATCACCATCTGCCGAAGGGCCGCGTTGAATTGCGTGGCATTGGATAATGTATTAAAATCCAGGTGCATGCGGTACTGCCAATAATGTTTGGGATTGGCTGGAATATTAATGCGTTCTTCGGCAGGGTTCGACCGGCGCAAATTAGCGTCGATGCCCATAAAATCCTGCAATTGAAAAATGGTCCACATGGCCGGCGAATAAAAGTGTTGCTCCAGCATCATTTTGTTAATCCAGGGTTCGCAGAAAAACGGCGCAACGCCCGGCTGTTGCAGTATTTCATTGAAAAAGCGCTGCGTAGTGCTGCGATCTTCCTCCCACCACCCACGTAATGTGCTCATGTCGTGGGTGCCAGGTGTAACTACGCTGAGATACGGAGCGTCTTTCGGGTGAAAAAATGCTGTTCCGGCTGCTTTGGGCATACGCTGAATCTCAAGGCTCAACATACCTAACCGGTGCATTACCCCCGGAACGCAATCAGGCACCATCCCCAGGTCTTCACCACAGATCAACATATTGGTAGAACGCTTCAGCGCAGGCAATTTATCCATAGCCTC
>JBBRDQ010000308.1:0-4386 GCA_038203695.1 Chitinophagales bacterium | reverse complement strand
ACCGCCGATGCCGCTTTTCTACGCCGTATTTACGATCAGGCGCTGACCGATGGTCGTTGTTACCCTTGGCTCGAGCATTTGGCTACTCGCATCGGCAATCGCATCAGCGGAAGTCCGCGTGCTGAAAAAGCCGTACAATGGGCCAGGGTGACGCTCGATACGCTGGGTTTGGATTCGGTGTGGTTGCAGCCGATTATGGTACCGCACTGGGTGCGCGGCAAGGCGGAGCAAGTGCGCATTGTGGCTGCCGGCAAACGCCCGGCTGTACAACTGCACGCACTGGCGCTCGGCGGCTCGGTCGCTACTGCCGCTACCGGTTTGCGCGCTGAAGTGGTGGAGATAAAAAGTTGGGATGCACTGGAGCAACTGGGCGAGCAAGGAATACGCGGCAAAATCGTCTTTTACAACCGCCCGATGGATGCGAAGCGGATCCGCACGTTCGAGGCGTATGGCGGCGCAGTTGATCAACGGGTTGGTGGCGCATCGCGGGCCGCCAAATACGGCGCAGTTGGCATGTTGGTGCGCTCGATGACTCTCAAACTGGATAACTATCCACATACGGGTACATTGCAATACGACACGGCTTATGCCCGCATCCCGGCGGCGGCGATCAGTACCAATGATGCGGAGCAATTGCACGCACTGCTGCAAAAAGAACAGAACGTGCGCATTTCGATGCAACTGTACTGCCAGACGTTGCCCGATGCGCCCTCTTACAATGTCATTGGTGAAATACGTGGTACCGAACGCCCCCAGGATATTCTGCTGGTAGGTGGGCACCTCGACAGTTGGGATGTAGGACAAGGTGCACATGACGACGGTGCCGGCGTAGTGCAGTCCATGGATGTATTGCGATACCTGCGTCGGCTGGGCTACCGGCCGCGTCACACCATTCGCTGTGTCTTATTTATGAATGAAGAAAACGGAGGGCGCGGCGGAGAAAAATATGCCGATGAATCAAGGCGCAAAAAGGAATTTCCGCTCTGTTCCATTGAATCGGATGGCGGCGGCTTCTCACCGCGCGGGCTGACGGTAGAAGGAGACGCCGGCGTAATTGATGGATTTTATCCCAAAGTAATGGCCTATCAACCATTGTTCGACCCTTATGGCATTGTCTTAAGTCGGGGCGGATCTGGATCGGATATCGGCCCTTTACGCAACCAGAAAGGTTTACTAGTGGGACTTTCGCCGGATTCGCAGCGTTATTTTGATTACCATCATACCGCTGCGGATGTATTTTCAGCGGTTAATAAACGCGAACTCGAACTCGGCGCTGCCGGTATGGCTGCGCTTATTTACCTGCTGGATAAGTACGGACTGTAAATAAGGGTGGAGGATTTGCGGAAGTGACGATTGTGTGCCGTTTGGCATTTTCATATAGCCCAATAAAATTATGGCAAAAATACTTTTGATTGACACCGCAACGCCGGTTTGCTCAGCAGCCATTGCGGTCGATGGCAAAGTCGTAGCGCTGGCGGAAGACACCCATGCGCTCAACCATGCAGCGCTGCTGACCTTGCAAATCGGCCAGTGCGTGAAAATAAGCGGCATTGCCTTGCGCGAACTGGACGCCATAGCGGTGAGCGCAGGCCCTGGCGCATACACATCGCTGCGGGTGGGGGCGTCGGTTGCGAAAGGCATTTGCTATGCGCTGGACAAACCGCTGATCGGGATCAATACACTGTATGCACTCGCGCACGCAAGCCGGGCGCGGCAGGGGCATTTCGACTTGCCAAGTTGTTATCTGCCGATGTTGGATGCGCGGCGCAACGAAGTATGGCTGGCGGCCTACGACCAATCGCTGGTAGAATTATTGCCCGCGCAGCCACTTATTTTAATAAACAATTCGTTGGAAAACCTGCTTTTGCCCCTAGCGACCCATACCCAGTTTGGGCAATTTTTGATACAAGGAAACGGCGCAAAAAAAGTAGAAGCGGTAGGTTTATTCGAGAGACCGGTCATTTTGGAAACAATCCTCTGTTCGGCTGCCGATTTGTCCTTGCCGGCCGAAAAAGCCTTCCAACAGGCTGATTTTCAAGATATCGCCTATTTTGAACCCTTTTATATGAAGCCGCCAAATATTACAACGCCGAATCAGGTGTTATTGGGTCAAAAATAACTTTATCTTTCAATTTGTTAAAAATAACCTTTGTTCTTGTTTTACAATCAACGCATTAGTGATTGTAAAAAAAACGTATGTCTTTTTTGTCTCACAGAACTGGCACAATTTTAGCATGTGAAATTAAGTTAGATAACTAACTTTATCCACATTCTCAAAACATTTTGTATGAGTAAATCGAAAGCCGAAGCAGGCAGCGCTAAAAAGGGACAGCGCGACATCCTGCTCAACTACACCGAGCTGCGTAAGGCCGTACTGGTACTGCGTGCTGTAAACCACAAATTACGCCAGCGTATCATTGAATTACTCGAGGAAAACGAGCGCATGACGGTCACCGACATCTACGTGAAATTGCGTTTGGAACAGAGTGTCGCCAGTCAGCACCTGGCTATTCTGCGTAAAGCAGGCGTCGTAGCGACCGATCGCCAGGGCAAGTTCATCTTTTACGGGTTGGACAAAAAACGGATTCACGAGATTTCGGAACTGGTGGAAGATCTGGCAGCATAAATTGTAAATGACCGGTGCAGGCGTGAACGTACCGATTCAACGACACTGATTTCACCGCATTTACCTTAATCGCTTACAGAGATTCTTCCCGTACGGTTTTTACCAAAATGCTGCGCATCTGACCGGATGCGCAGCATTTTTTATAGGTACCTCCTGGCAATACCCGAGGCAAGCGGTTTGGCACAAGCGGCTGTTTACGGATAATTCCGGAAAATTTACCCGATGCTTGGTCATTTGCGTAAATAAATGTACTTTTGCGGCCTCTTTTTTAAAAAGTTCAACTTATTTTTTCACAACTGACTGATAATGAGACATTACGAAGTCACCTTTATCGTAGATCCGGTGCTGTCGGGCGATGAAGTCAAATCGACAGCAGAACACATCCAGAATGATTTGAAGGGCTTTGGTGCCACGATTATCGCTGTGGATGAAATGGGCCTCCAACAACTGGCCTATCAAATGAACAAACGCTCGTCGGGTGTTTATTACTCCATCGAGTTCGGCACAATTGCAGCGGACTGGTTGGTGAAGTTCGAATTGAACCTCAAGCGCAATGAAAAACTCATGCGTTTCCTGACGGTAAAACTCGACAAGTATGGCATCAAATACAACGATGACAAACGCAACGGACTCATTGGCAAACGCAAGAAAGATGCCACTGCAGCGAAAGCGGAAGAACTGGATGCAGTTGTTGCTGCACCGGCGGTCGTCGACCTCGATGCTTAATGTTCACTAACCATTCATTCACCAACCACGCATTTTAGCAATGGCTGCTTCAAGAGAAGACGTAAAGTTTCTGAGCAACCCGAAAATCGGGCTGAAACACAAAAAATACTGCCGTTTCCGCAAGTTCGGCATCAAACACATCGATTATAAGGACGCAGACTTCCTGCTCCAGTTCATCAACGAGCAAGGCAAACTGCTCCCGCGCCGTATCACAGGCAATAGCCTGAAATACCAGCGCCGGGTGGCTACTGCCGTGAAACGCGCACGCCACTTGGGTATGCTGCCGTTCCTGGCCGACTTGATGAAATAAATCAACCTGGAATGGCTGACATCCGCTGGTTGATTTATTTAACCAGCGCATCCGGCTGCTCCCACTTTTCACTCAATATAATTCAACAGCAATGAATATCATTCTGCTCGATCATATCGAAAAGGTAGGTTCTAAGCACGAAGTCGTCAAAGTAAAAGATGGCTACGGTCGCAACTACCTCATTCCCAAAGGCTTAGGCATCGTCGCTAACAAGACGAACATGGCCCGCCTGGATGGTTTGAAAAAACAAAACGCCAAAAAAGACGCCGCTACAGTGGCTGGCTTGAAGGCAATGGTGGCCAACCTACATGGCGTAACGCTTTCAATCACGGCAAAAGCCGGTGAAAGCGGCCGCTTGTTCGGTTCGGTTACTTCCCAAAACATCGCTACTGCACTGGCAGCCCTGAATGTACAGGCTGACAAGCGCATTATCGAAATGCCGGAAGAAGTAAAAGAACTTGGCAATTATACTGCTACAGTTCGTTTCCACCCGGAAGTGGTGGTTGAAGTGCCGTTCGAAGTAGTAGCGGAAGGCTAATTTTAACAACGATGGGTCACCAAGCCGTACGCGGTTTGTTATTGACTTTCAAAACAATACGAAAAGCAAAACCGGCGCCGCGTTGCACCGGTTTTGCTTTTTTTATTGCACTTTTGTCGGGGTTTGTTTCGGGACTTTCCCGGGAGTAATGTCGGGGTTACTTTGGAGTCACCCCGACATTACTCC
>JBBRDQ010000307.1:0-4395 GCA_038203695.1 Chitinophagales bacterium | reverse complement strand
TGTCGTACGCGCTCTTCCGTTGGATTTTTTCCGGGTTCGTACAATGTTTGCCCCGCTATTGCCTCTGGCAGATGCGGCTGCGCCACAAAGTTGCCCGCATAATCATGGGCATATTGGTAACCGGAGCCATAATTCAATTCCTGCATCAATTTAGTCGGCGCATTGCGCAAGTGCAGCGGTACAGGCAGACTGCCGGTCTGTTTTACCAGGCTCATGGCAGCGTTGATCGCCCTATACGAAGCGTTGCTTTTGGGTGACGTGGCGAGATAAATCGCACATTGTGCAAGGATTATACGCGCTTCCGGCATGCCGATCATCCGAATTGCATCCATCGTGGTCGTCGCCAATAACAATGCATTGGGATTGGCCAGCCCAACATCTTCGGAAGCCAAAATGACCATGCGCCGGGCGATGAACTCGATATCTTCCCCACCGTCCAGCATCCGCGCCAGCCAATAGACCGCCGCATTCGGATCGCTGCCGCGCATACTTTTGATAAAGGCAGAAATAATGTCGTAATGCTGTTCGCCGGTCTTGTCGTACAGCGCGGAATTTTGCTGGATAAATTCGCGCACAAGATCATTGGTGACGACCAGTTGTTCGCCAGGCGGCTGAAAATTAGCCAGTAACTCCAGTGCATTCAGTAGACGCCGGGCGTCGCCCCCGGAATACAGCAATAGTGCTTCATACTCGGCAATTTGAATATCCTGGGTCTTCAAAACCGCATCTTCAGCCAGCGCGTGATTGACCAGCCCGATCAGTTCATCTTTCGTAAGGTGTTGTAATACATATACTTGACAGCGCGATAGCAAGGCCGGAATGACTTCGAACGATGGATTTTCAGTCGTGGCGCCGATCAGCGTGACAATGCCTTTTTCCACGGCACCCAACAAGGCATCCTGCTGGCTTTTGGAAAACCGGTGGATTTCATCGATAAATAAAATCGCTCCTTTCTGCTGGAATAAATGCTGCTTGTCGGCATTGTCGATGGCTTCGCGAATGTCTTTCACGCCGGCATTGATGGCCGACAACTGGTAAAAAGGTTTCTTGAGCAATTTGGCAATGAGTTGCGCCAGCGTCGTTTTGCCCACGCCCGGCGGTCCCCACAAGATAAAAGATGGTATTTTTCCCCGCTCGATGGATTGGCGCAGCACGGCACCTTCCCCGACCAGGTGTTGCTGGCCGACGTAGGTTTCGAGGGACTGCGGGCGCATACGTTCAGCGAGGGGTGTCATTGTAAGGATGTTTATTGAAAAAATAGGGACTGATTTGGGTATATTTGCGGTGGCAAAGGTACAAAATGCCGCCATCAATCCGCCAACCGCAGCGTTGGGGTATGCTGGCCAAACAAACACTTTTAGACGATTGCAACCAATTTGGAACATGAAAAACCTGCTGACACTGTTTATCCTGACGGCAATCTATCTCCCGTTATTTGCCCAGAACGTTGACCTTGAATTGTCTGCGACTACTGCGGACGCCAACCCGCCCGCCTTTTCGCTCGTTTCGGTGAGTATTACCCTGCACAATGCCGGCGATGCGCCTGCCGCGAATGTGGTTCTTTCCGCCCCACTCGCAACGGGCCTGACCTATCAGGGTGGTGCAGAATTTACGGCTTCACAAGGCTCGTTCGACGTTTTTACCCATACCTGGAATGCCGGTAATGTAAACGGCGGTGCTTCGGCAACCTTGACGCTTCATTATTTTACGCTCAACAGCAATGAAAAGGTGGTTTTTGCCCAAATAACTGCCCAGATGCCCGGCGATGTGGATTCTACGCCCGGCAACGGTACGCCGCCAACACCGCACGAAGACGATGAAACGGTAATTTTTTTGAATAAAACCGTGTGCAAATTGCAGTTTCAAACGACCAATCTGGCCTGTAATCCGGCTAATACGCTCGATAATCCGGCCGATGACACCTATTCTTTTGACCTGACGATTACCTCTACCGGCCCTTGCGCGACCACCTGGAATGGCCCAAACGGCACTACAGGCACCTACAACAGTACCACTGCATTTGGCCCATATCCGATCAGCGCGGGTAGCCAAACGCTGTCTTTTCGCGATGCATCCGATCCACTTTTAGTCACCAATATTACGGTGCCGGTGCCGCCTGCCTGCTCCGATACGACCGATGCGGCTTTTGTGTTCAGCCAGGTAGCCTGCGGCTTGAGTCAGCCCTGGGAAATTACCTATGGGCCCGACGATATGCTGTGGGTCACCGAATCGCGCAATTACCACCTTACCAAAATTGATCCCAACACCGGAGAAACCCATACGGTCATCGACTTGCACAATGCCAAAAATTTCGCCAATAACCAGTACCCCTGGCCGCAGGGCGGCTTCACGGGATTGGCCCTGCACCCGCAATTGCTGAGTGGTCAACCGTACGTTTACTTGGCTTATACGTACCGTTTTGACGGTTGTTTGCCGGGAACACAAGGGTGTCGTTTTAAAACAAAAGTAGTGCGTTATACCTACAATGCCGTGCTGCAAACCCTTGACAATGAACAGATTTTATGTGATACCATCCCCGGTAGCGACGACCACAATGGCGGGCGACTGACGATCGGGCCGGTGAATGGTGTGCCCTGTTTATTTTACAGCGTGGGCGACATGGGCGCCGGACAATTTTCCAATGCCGACCGGGCGCACCACGGCCAAAACCCCGATTATTACGAAGGAAAAATACTGCGTTTTCGGCTGGAACCCGATGCCGATGCCGGATTGTTGGACCGCTGGATTCCCAACGACAACCCGTTCAACACCTTCAACCGGCAAAACGCCGTATGGACGCTGGGCCACCGCAACCCGCAAGGGCTGGCTTTTGGTGCCAATGAACACCTGTATCAGGCAGAGCACGGGCCATATTCAGATGATGAAATCAACTTGCTCGCGCCCGGTGGTAATTACGGTTTCCCGCTGGTGATGGGCTATGCCGATGGCAATTACAATGGCAGTGCGGCCGGAACGGGTGCTGCTTTGCCGGTTATTCAGGATGAAATAAGCAATGCGGCCAGTCTCGGCAGCGCCTACCACGACCCTATTTTCAGTGCTTTTCCGGCAAATAGCGCGCAGGTACAGGAGATTTACCAGAACATACTCCAAAATACGCCACCCGCTCCCAATTATCTGTATTCGTGGCCCTCCATCGCGCCCTCCGGACTAGAATATTACGGTTCAGATGGTATTCCCGGCTGGAAAAAT
Source organism: Chitinophagales bacterium (assembly GCA_038203695.1). Lineage (GTDB taxonomy): Bacteria > Bacteroidota > Bacteroidia > Chitinophagales > Saprospiraceae > M3007. Next base: position 1,185 of record JBBRDQ010000307.1, on the reverse strand, counting down.
TCACTTTTAGTGGCCAGCCTCAAGCGCGCTAAAATATTCCGCCTGCAGTTGTCGGCCGATGGGCAAAGTGTGGTTGGTGACACCGTCGCTTTTTTTGCCGGACTCGGACGCTTTCGCGATGTGGCCGTTTCGCCGGACGGCACGACCATTTATGTGGCTGCGGACAGCCTGGGGGTAACTTCTGGTCCCACGCAGGGACTTGTACTGCAACCCGCCAATCGGGGCTGTATCCTGGCGTTTCATTACCGACCGGCGTGTGCAATTACGGCAGTTTTTACGGAGATAACATGTTCGGACAACAATACGAGTGAAAATTCCAATGATGATTTTTACTATTTCAAAATAAACCTGACGGCCAATGCCGGTTGTGGTACCCAATGGTCCGACGATACGTTGCAGGGTAATTACGGAACGCCTGTCGCGTTTGGCCCCTTTGCCGCCAACCAGCCACCGCCGGTTTTTCGCTTTTTCGATACCGGGCATACGTTTGCCACGGCAGCATTGACGGCACCGGCTTTGTTGCCATGTTCCGTAAGCGGCGTAACGAATCCGGAAACGGCTTATACATTTCAACTTGCTCCCAATCCGGCGCAGCAGCGTACGGTTGTTGCATTTTCCACGGCAAAAAACATTCCCGCGCAAATTTTGGTGTATAACAGTGTTGGAATGGTAGTTTTTCAATCATCTGCCCCCCTAAAAGAAAGCGTTTCCGTTGAAACTGCAGCCTGGCCAGCGGGCATTTACTGGGTGGAAGCCAAGTGGGCAGAGGGAACTAAAGCCATTCGGAAATTAGTGGTGGAGGAATAAAAAACACTGCCTCGTGTCCGCATAAACGGTACGAGGCAGTGTAGTAATCAGGCAACATTCACGGGCTACTTCGGGGACAAGGCAGCATAAATGATCAGTTGCACGCCGGGATAAATAAGACCACGTGGAATATGTAATCCCGATTTTTTTAAGCGACGTTGAAACGTACGCAGACAGATAGCCATCTCATGAGCCATTTGAGATTTTGTTTTTACGGTAGTGCTCATACTAAAAGGATTGTAACTATACAGCCGCTTATGCGGCAAGAAAAAATGGCAAATACTCTTAAAAGCACTTGATAATTTCGGAGATTCCGTATCTTTCGGGTATAAAAGCAAATCTTAGGTTGACAAAATCAGATTACATATCAAAGATATT
>JBBRDQ010000306.1:0-4430 GCA_038203695.1 Chitinophagales bacterium | reverse complement strand
CGTATTTCTGGTCTACAATTCCAAAGAAACGCAGGATATTACCATGTTTGACGGCACCGGCAATTCGGGTACGCAAATGGATAAATATATTAAATCGAAGGCCAATGCCCAGGATGGTTTGATCGCTTTCAATACGGCGCTCAATTACTACGTTTTTGGCGGGGTATTCATGCCGATCGGCAAACCGGCCTTAGGCGATAATATCCAGTTTATTCCCAGCGGTGCGATCAATAATTTTAAAGAGTACGATCAATACAAACTTTGTATCGCCGGCGATTGTTTCGTGACCGGCGATAAGATTGACGTGGTGTATTTATCCAAATCACGGGTCGAAAATTCGGAAAAAATGTATGGCTTTACCTACAGCGTCCAAAACGATACGTTGACGATGTACAATCTGATCAACAAAAATCCGCAGGAAAAAGCCGCTTATGTAGTTGGTAGCGTCGCCTACAAATTCCTGCGCAAACCCCAGGTAATTCCGCAGAAAAAGAAATAATCTAACCACATTGTTACCCACGTTTATTGCTATTTCAGTTCCATTTACCGGGCATTTTGCGGCCTTAGAAAAACCCCCATTTTGCTTCATCAGCGGCGGATGAAGCAAAAAACTGTTTGAGCCTAACGGATCATAGAGGCCAACGGCCCGCACAAATGTTGCGGCGAGTTTTTTTTGCGCCGCCGCTGAGGAAAGCAAAATGGTTGGGTTTTTCGACAGCCAGGTCTTTTTTGGTTACTTTTTTGGATGCAAAAAGTGACAAAACCCATGCGCAAGGCTCAATTTGCCCTACACCTGATCCTTAGATACTAAAATTGGGAAGACCTGAAGTGAAATAGGAATAAACACATTACACAATATACTAACTTTGAAACTTGAATCTGCCCTATGTCCAGCGCACTTAAAAACCTTTCAGCATACGACGAAAACAACGTCCCTGCTGCGAATGATATGACTTTCTGTATTGTGGTCGCCGATTGGAACGCCCACATCACCCATGCCTTGTACGAAGGCTGTTACGACACGTTGCTAAAACACGGCGCTCAACCAGACCACATCCATACGGCGCAGGTGCCCGGCTCGTTCGAACTGCCCGCCGGTGCGCGTATCCTGGCCGGACGGCACAATCCGGATGCGGTGATCTGCTTAGGTTGCGTGATTAAAGGCGAGACCAGCCACAACGAGTACATCAACCACGCGGTCGCCACCGGACTGGTCAATATGAGCCTGGCTTCGGGCCGACCGTTTATCTTTGGCGTGCTTACGCCGAACGACGAACAACAGGCGCTCGACCGCGCCGGCGGACAATACGGCAACAAAGGTGTGGAAGCGGCGGTTACGGCTATCCGCATGGCGGCTTTGAAAAAGGAAACGCCGGAAGGAAAACGGAAGATCGGGTTCTAAACCGCTGTACAAACGAAAGCCGCTCCGGAACAATCCGGAGCGGCTTTTTATATAAGAAGTAATTCGTTATCAACGAATTACAACAACGATTCGATTTTGTCCTGCAATACTTTCTTGGTCTGTGCGCCGACCACTTTATCTTTCAGTTCTCCGTTTTTGAAAATCAAAAAAGTCGGGATACCGCGTACATTATAATTCGTAGGGATTTCCGGATTCTCGTCCACATTGAGTTTGCCAATTACGGCGCGACCTTCGTATTCTTTGGATAATTCTTCCACAATCGGGGTCATCATACGGCAAGGTCCGCACCATTCAGCCCAAAGATCAACTACGGTTACTTTGTCGTTATCGAGCACTTCCGCTTGGAAAGTAGCGTCGGAAAATTCGTGTGCCATTTTTATGTATGTTATTTGTGAAGTAAAAACTTGTTTTCAGTGAGGTTGTAGTAAAAACAACGTTCAGACCGTTTTTGTTGACAAAGGTAACAGAAAAAGCCAAGTGGTATCTGGATTATGGTTTAAATGTCCGCCCGGTAACATATTCAGAAACGCAGGCGTCGGTCGTGTATGGGTCAATTGACAAAACTGGCAAACCACTTGACCAGATCGGTGAAAAAATGAACGATCAGCGAGGGTTTGAACAACAGCGGAAAACAAAACCCGAACACGGCCCCATAAAAGTGCGCCGTATGGTCAATATTGTCGCCACCGCGCCGAGCGGCATACGAACTGTACCATAAATAGGCAATGCCAAAGATAAAACCGGGTAGCGGCACAAAAAAGAAAAGCGATAGCATGATGGTGGGCTTGATCAGGATCGCCGCAAACAATACCGCAGACACCGCGCCGGATGCGCCGATACTGGCAAAACCCGGACTGTTGCGGTACTTGTAATACGTGGCGGAAGAAGCCGCTACAATGGCCAGCGCATAAAACAATAGGTAAAATATCGGACCGATCGCGCCGAACTCAAACTTGAACCAGTTTTCCAGTCCCAGAAACTCGCCTTGCTCCTGCAATTCCGCGACATACGGTCCGTCGTACTGCGTAGAGCCGAAGAAAAACAGCGTTAACATGTTGAAGATCAGGTGCATTGGATCGCCGTGCAACAAACCGCTGGTCAACCAGCGGTAGTATTCGCCGTTGCGGGCCTCCTGATACGGCCAGTGTTTAAATTTGACCATCAGGTCCCGGTTATTAAAAGCCAGGTACGAAATCAGCGCTGTAAAGCCGATAATGACGTACGTTACAATCGTTATATTGCCCATTATAAGTACTTGTGCATTTTTTCGATATCGCCGTCGATGTGCAAAACGACCGATTGTTGCGTATTTTCAAAAGCCGTTTTGGTTTTGGTCAGGCGTTCCTGTTCGAGCACGATGGATTTTTCCGCTTCGTCGATCTGGCTGAGATAAGCGCCCATTTCATCCTGCAGACGCTGGATTTCAATTTTATGCCGCTCTACCTGGTCGCGCAAGCGTTTGGCCTCTTCCTGACGAGCCGTTATTTTGATTTTGTGCTGGTTTTCGAGCGCAGTATTGAACTGCTCTTTCTCTTTTGCCAGCAAATTGCGGTAAAAACCGGCCGTTTCGATCAATTTTTCCTTGGTCAAACCGACCATGGTAGCGGTGGTAAAAGCGCTTTTATGCGCCGTGGTCTCGTCCAGTTGCATTTGTTGCAAGGCATAAACCGCGCGTTTGTATTCGAAGTAGTCGAAGCCGGGCAAGTTGTTATTTTCAATGGCCTTCGCCAGAAATTCAAGGCTGCGCTCGTCGAGACCCTCAGCGGCGAACAGCGATTTAGTAGTAACCATATTTTAGATTCGGAATAGGGTGTGGTGGGATGGAAAGATTTTGAACGGGCAAAGTTAATCGCAACGGCAGCGAACGGAAACACTTTTGTACTTTTGTCTGAGAAAAATAGATAAACCGATCTATTCCTCGATCAACGACTCGATATGCCCGCGCAAAAAGTCAATATTTTTATCTCGTACGTGCCGACAGCCAAGGACGATGCCACCGCTGTAGCCAAACTGTTCGAATGGATGTATCCCATGCGCGATGAGGTAAATTTGTGGGTGGCCGAGCCGCCGCCGCGTTTTGCACCGCTTTCCCTGCCCTGGCAAGTGTTGCTGTTCTGGTATGTGCCGCTGTATCAAAATACGTACGTGGCGACCCAACACCGCCGGGCGATGCAGGCACGCCGTGAACAGGCGCATATCTATCTGTTTATGACCAGTTATAAGTCGTTGATAGACAAACAAACCGATGCGGAAATAACCCTGGCGGTCAACCGGCTCAACGACGACGAATACCGCAATACCCGGCAGCGCTCCGGCAGCGATCCCGATCAGTGGCGCAAAATATATGTGTTCCCGGTGATTGTCTCGCCCTGCCGCTGGAAAGAAGAATCCCGGCTGGCCCGTTTTAAACCCCTGAATAGCAAAAAAAGCCTGGCTGAATTAAAACCGGAAGAAAACGGCTATCTCGATATGACCGAGGAACTGATTCCGCTGATTAAAAAAATACAAACGAACCTCAGCGAGGAAGCCTACGCCCGCATGCGCCCGGAACGCCTGGGCGAAACCTTTAAAGCCAGTCCCGGAAACCGGCAACTCGGCAGTGGTCTGGCCGATGCGCCGACGGCGGAACCCACCAGTTTCGCACCGCCCCCCACGTTTTATCCGCCTGAATGGCTGGGCTGGGTCATTATTTTTGTGCTGTTTTTCTCGGTGCTGCAAACCATGAACCGGCAACGCCTCGCGCCACCCGAACGCCGCTACCAATACGCCCGTCCCGCCGATGACAACGGCCCGGAACCGTATCGCGCTATACCACCGGCCTTGCCGCCGCCCGATGCAGTGTTGCCGCTTCCCGAAGATTCGACGAGGCCGGTGAAGCCGGTGCGGAAGCAGTGATATTTCCGTGGCTGTCTCATAAGTGTCAAATAAGTTGAAAAATCTAATTTCAGGAAACGATCCAACATTTGCTTACGAGACGCCCACAATTCGCCTACCACGTAAAAACATA
>JBBRDQ010000305.1:0-4473 GCA_038203695.1 Chitinophagales bacterium | reverse complement strand
AATAAGGGGTTGAAAATACTGCTAAAGTAACTATACAGCCGCCTTCGGCGGCATTTTTAGGTGAGCCAAAGCGGAGATAGCACTATACCGACCCTGCACGCTGTTGCGAGATAACTCCCGACTGATCGTGCAGGGCAAAATTCCAGTGTACGCCGAAACCTCCGTCACACTATGTTGTAGGTTTTTTAACGGCTCGATTGTGTACCTTTGATCCGGCGATAACTGTGGCATATTTTGATGTTTTGCAACCCAAAAGTAGTCCAGTTATTCCTCTTTTTTTGTCCTTTTTTCGCTTCTGTGAAACCTAAATTCTGTTGCATTTGAAACTTGAATCTATCACACCTTTTCTCCGATCTCACCACTGAACGCCTGCATCTTCGGCAACTCACTCCGTACGATGCGCCGGAAATTCTTATCCAGCGTTCCGACCCGCGGATCTTGCAATACATAGACATCACCCCCGCTCAAACACGCCAGGATGCGCTGGATTTTATCGCAAAAATAGAGACTAACATTGCCAATGGTATCAGTGCATACTGGGCGATCGCACGCAAAAGCGACCCGCTCCTCATCGGCACGATCTGTCTTTGGGATTTTTCACCCGAAAACGCCCGTATGGAAATCGGTTACTCCCTCCATCCCGATCATCAGGGGAAAGGTTATATGCAGGAAGCATTTGTAGCAGCCGTACAATTTGGCTTTGAAACCCTGCAAGTCGATTTAATAAAGGCGTATGTCCATCCGGAAAATACCGCGTCCGTCCGGCTGTTGGCGCGCAATAACTTTATGCCTGCCGGGGAAAGCGAAGGACTCACGGCTTTTGCCCAAACGGTCGCACAATATCTTAGCCACCGACGCTGATCATCTTGTATCCATCCTCCTCTCATGCGGTTATACAGTCTTTTTGCCTGCATCTTTTTTACTTCCTGCCAGTCTGCTCCGCCGTCTTCAAAAGTAATACTTCCGGCTTTTTACGCCTGGAAAACCACTTTCGATCCGAGCGAACCGGAGCAACAAATCCTTCAACAGTGGCACACGTCTCGCATGTACATCAAGTATGCCGACATCGACTGGCGCGAAGGGAAAGGTGCGGTTCCCGTATCCGCTACGGATTTGCATTGGGACCATTTGCCCGATACAATCGCCGTTGTACCGGTGTTTTTTATCGTAAACCAGGTGTTTGCCAAATGTCCGGACGCAGAAACAGATGCGTTGGCACGACGCATCCTTCAGTACATCCAGAACCAAACACCGGCTGGCCGTGACATTCCTGAGATTCAGATAGATTGCGACTGGACGGCGACTACTCGCGCGGCTTATTTTCATTTTTTGCGCCAGATCAACCTGGAAATAACGCGTATATACGGCAATCGTACAGTAGACCTGAGTGCTACCATCCGCCTGCACCAGGTCAAATACCGGACTAAAACCGGCGTTCCACCCGTCGATCGTGGCCTGCTGATGTTGTACAATTTTGATAATCCGGCTAAAGCGACGGTGAAAAACTCCATCATCGATGTCAAAACCGCCCGGGATTACCTGGGGAATGTACAAGCACCGTATCCCCTGCCGCTCGATGCCGCACTGCCGCTGTTTCACTGGGGACTGCATTTCAGGGGCCGTGATTTTCAGGGCTTTTTACACGATATGGATATCGGTACGGCGCGGGAAAGTTCTTTTCTAACCCGGGCGGAAAAAAATGTTTTTACGGTAAATACCGACACAAGTTGCCTGGACACGTACTTTCGACGCGGCGATTGGATCCGCCTGGAAGATGCGCCAAGCGACGTCCTTGCCAGCGTGTGGGACATGGCCAAACCGTTGCTGTCCAACGACACCTGTCACCTCGTTTTTTTCGACCTGAACTTGCAAAATTTACAACACTACAAGCATGAAAATCTGGTTAAACTCCTACAAAATAATCATTAGCCTGGCGGTTAGTGCGCTGCTTGCGCCCTTTTTGTGGAATTGCATGGACTATGACTCGGATTACGAGCGGTTCTGGCTGCTCGACCCCAGTATTTCCAATCAGCGTGCGCTGTTGCCTTTTACGTACACAGTAAACCGCTATTACGACAACGGCCTGCTACCGGATACGACGTACCAGGCGGAAAACGACCTCGCCTGGCAAGGGATGCTGGGCGATAATACTGCGAAAAAGGACATTCATCAAATTCTTTATTACACTTCGCCGGACGACTATTTTAATAAAAAATACGCGAAAAGTAATCGTTTCATGCAGTCGCTGCGTACACCCAATCATGCGCGCTATTTGCAATACCTGAATTTTGCCAAAACCTGTGAGAAAATATTTACAGGCGATGACTGGAACGAGAAAAAAGCAGGAATTGACCTGAAAATACCGATTCAGCAGGGGCAATCTATTTTACAAAAACATGCGGAAGAAACTGCCCTCACGCGTCGCGCCGCTTATTTATTGATGAAATTGTACCGCTATGCCGATCAGCAACCCGAGGCAAAAGCCCTTTTTGATACTTATTTCCGTAAAAATCCGACGAAAGACTGGCTGAATGCGGCCGCTATTTATCAATATGCAGAAATGGAGCCCGATTCTGTACAGGCCAATGTCTGGCTTGCCCGCGCCTGGGATGCCGGTTTTTACGAACGAATCTGGGTATGGCACAGTTTCAACAGCAAAGCGCTGAATGCCTCTGTCAATGCCGCTGTCACTGGTCGCGAGAAAGCCATTTTAACGCTCCTCCCGGCTACGCGCGAACCCGGCCCTGCTTTGGCGGCTTTGCAAAAAGTCTATGCGTTCGATCCGACCACACCGGAACTTTCCAAACTTATGGCCCGCGAGGTCAATAAACTGGAAAACTGGTTGCTGAGCCCGGCACTCTACGGTGCATCTTCCCGCATTGAAATACCGCATGGCGATGATTCACCCAAAATTGATACCGTCGCTTTACTGAAATCCGATCTGGAACACCTGCATGCCTGCCGCAATTTTGTGCAGCAGGTGATCCAGGACGGTAAGCGCACCGATGCCGCGTTCTGGTACTTGTCGGGCGCACACCTCGCCTATCTCGACAAGGATTTTGGAAAAGCGGGCGAACTGGCGCAACAAGGCCAGCAAGTAGCGAATGCGCCGAACAATCAGCAAACCCAGTTGCAGATTATCGCGATACTGGCGGAAATCGGCGTATCTAAACAAATTGCCCCCGCCACCGAAAACAAAATCCCGGGGCTTTTTAAGGCCATCCGTAAAAATCCAGATGCCTTTGAAACGCCGGTCGCATTGGAACAAAAACTAGCCCTGTTGCTGTCTGAAGTATTTATTCAGCACCAGGAAACTGCTAAAGGCGCTTTTTTGCTGGGCCTGACCAGCTCTTATTCGGAAGGCATGGGGTATATGAATGCCAGTGTGTTATTCGATAAATTGCTGGCCATCGGCCAACCGGCCGACTTCGACCGCGCCATCCAAATGGCGGAGCGACCGCAGACGGATTTTGAGCGCTGGTTTGCCGAAACACCGTATCGCTACACTACCGAACTAGCGTGGAATGAAAAAACGCAATCCATGGAACCCGCCGATGGGCAGCCTGCAAGTTGGGAGGTGCATAAAATCCGCGAATTCAAGGCGATGTGGTACACGCGCAAAGATCAGTTGGACAATGCTTTACTCGCCCTGAAAGACGTGCCGGATACCTACTGGCCACGCCGGGGTACGATCGTCGATTACGATCATATCTATTTCAAGATCAATCCTTTCAGCGTCGGTATCGGGATAACAGATGTGCCGCTTTCCCAACCCGATACAACGGGCAAATTCAACAAAAGAACCTTGCTGGAAAAACTGATCGACCTGAAGAAAACGACCGATCCGGCTAAACAACAGGAAGCGTATTTTTTGCTGGGCAACGGTTATTACAACATGACGTATTACGGCAGCGACTGGTGGCTGATGATGGATGTGGGAAAAAGTACCGGTACGCTGGAGTATTTGGATGGACGTGAAACCGGCATGCTCCCGGACCATCGTCAGCCCTGGAAGATGCTGTCCACCTGGAGTCTTTTTGGATTCATGACGGTTGCTTTCGCCGGATTTGCCCGCAAAAAGCAACGTAGGTATTTGTTATTTTGTCTGCTTTTGCCGCTTTGCCTGCCTTTTGCCTGCAAAAAAGCAACTTCCACGGCTGCTACTTTGCAGCCATCTACGCCGTTTAATGAGGTGTACTACCGCTGCACCCTGGCTAAAGATTGGTATGAAAAAGCCGCGAAACTACATCCAGACAACGACCTGGGTATTGCGGCTGCGTATATGGCAGGTGTCTGTGAGCGCCATCAGCAATATTTCGCCTTTACCCGCACGCGCAAAAACTGGGACGATCCCTTTGTGCCCAAGGCGAATCCGTATTATGATGCGATCAAAGGCAAAAATTTTACCTCGCCGGTGAGTTGTTCGTATTTGCAGCAAAAATTAAAATAAGGAATTCGCCTATTTTTTAAACC
>JBBRDQ010000304.1:0-4493 GCA_038203695.1 Chitinophagales bacterium | reverse complement strand
GACGTAATCGACGACTTCGATTGCAATCGCAATGCAACGTACGCCGGTGATCTGGACAGTTTGAGCGTAATACTCAATCCAGCCCCAAGCGTGGACAACAACTCGCCACGCGTAGGCCGTTATGCGGATGTAGCCGGTAACGGCACTGAATACGCTGCTTTAGTCATCGACTATGAAAATGCGATCAATCTGTCCGTACGCAACCAGTTCAGTTTGAAACTATGGGCACCAAAAGCGGGCAATTTGCTGCTGAAAATCGAAGGCGGCGTGGGCAACAAAGAAGTGGCCGTGCCGGTTACCGAGATCAACAAATGGGTCGAGTACTCCGTTGATTTCAGCGACCAAGTTGACAAAGGCCATAAAAAACTGGTCATTTTCTTCAATGCCGGCCAAAATGGCGCTCCGGGAGATGTCTACTACATTGACGACATCAAACTCAAGGCATCCGCAGTGGTTCCGCCATTGGAAGATTTCCAGGGTGGCGTACACCTCGGCTGGCAGCCCCTTGACCAGAACAATCCCCTGCACGGCAACTTCTCAGCCCCTACCGCTAACACTACGCCAAATACGGTCAACAGTTCCACGGAAGTAGGTTGCTATTCGAAAGGTGCTTCGCCATTTTCGACCCTGCAAGCCTTTGCACCTGCGGCATTCGACCTGAGCACCTTGTCGCAGTTCAACCTGGACGTACTCAGTCCTGCCGGCGGCGGCACCGTTACGTTCCAGTTGAGTTCCGCCACCCAGGGTAACAAGGAAGCGGTAGCGACCATTACGACGCCTGGTGCGTGGGAAACCTTGTCGTTCGACTTTTCGGCATTTGACGCCATCACGGACTTCCAGGAAATTCGCCTGATTTTCAATGCAGGTACGGCTGCTGCCGGTCAATCCTGGTGCATCGACAACCTGCGCCAGGTGGCCACTTCGGTCAATCCGTGCTTAGGTGTAGTTGCCATCCCGCAAATTATTGACGATTTCGAATGCCAACGCAACCATACCTCGATTTTCTATGGCGCGGCCGATCTGAAAGTGGTGAACAACCCAAACCAGACCAACAACCCGTCGCTGAAAGTCGGTGAGTACAAAGACCCGGCCGGCGCAGGTACCGGTTACGAAGGTATTGGTTACGAATTCGCAGCGGCACCTGATTTGTCGTTGTACAACCAACTACAGGTGCAGGTTTACGCACCGTTCGACAACGTTCCAGTGTTGTTTAAAATCCAGGGCAACGGCGCAAATATAGAACGCCGCGACACCCTGCCGGAGAAAAACAAATGGTACACATTTAGCATTGACTTCAGCGGTGCGGTGGGTACTGCCGGTAATCAACTGGTCCTTTTCATTAATGAAGCCAGCGCAACTGGCGGTGGCACCTACTACGTGGACAATATCCGCTGGCGCCGTGCCGGTTACAACGGTTGCATCGGCGACAATGAAACGCAGACGACTACCGTGGGCAATTTCACGTACTTCAATAACGGTACGTACGACGGACAAACTTTGCAGGTAGTAGCCAATCCGCTTCCGGCCACCATCAATACCAGTTCGAAAGTCCTTAAATACGTACAGGCTGGCAATGCGGGGATTTTCTCCGGTGCTTTCGCACAACTGGATGCGAATATTGACTTTAAATCGGTTAAAACGATCAAAACGAAAGTGCTGATGGATCACATCGGCAAATTCACGATGAAAGTCGAAGTGTTCGGCAATGCTTTCCCACCCGTTGAAATCACCCTGGACAACACCAAAGTGAATGAATGGGAAGAACTGACTTTCAACTTTGCCACCGTAGCCGATAACGCAACTTACGACCGTCTGACCGTACTGGTAGATATTACCTCTGTAGGTGCCGGTTCGGATGTAACTACCTATTTCGACGATATCGTAATTGGCGCCGGCGCTTGTACGACCGTCGGTGTATTTACGCCAGGCAATGTGCAGCAACTGCGCATATCGCCCAATCCGGCCAGCGAATATATCCGGGTTGAAAACTTCGAAGACGTAGCTCGCCTGGAAGTCTTTAACGTGTATGGACAACGCATTTCGACGATCAATACAGCCAATGATACGCGGACCGAAATCGGCATTTCGCAATTGCCGGCGGGTGTTTACACGATCAATGGATTTAGCAAACAAGGCGTTTTAGTAGGGAATGCAAAATTTGTGAAACAGTAGACTTTTCCTGGAGCGCGTTTCCAATTGAAAACATTTCTATGGACGCATTCCTCCGGATAAAGTAGCATACAAGGTCTTGATAGACGGTTGGGGGTGCATTGATATGCATTTCCAACCGTCCAAGACTTTGCCCCACGGTCGTTTTTTACACGATTCTTGCGCCGTTCGTTAGACACCCTCCTCCACTTTTTCGCACCAAAAGTATGCGCTACGTCTTCCTTCTTCTTTTCTCTTTAACCTTACATACCCTCTATCCGCAAACCCCGGCGGCACCAGCCGCGAGCGAAAAAAAACCGCCTTTCAACCTGGATGAACTGGAACGCCGGCATTTCATGTATTTCTGGGAACTCGCCCACCCGACCAATTTTCAGGTTCCCGACCGCTATCCTTCCAACGATTTCTCCAGTATCGCCGCCACCGGTTTCGGGCTGTCCGCGTATCTGGTCGGTGCAGAACGCCACTGGATCACCCGGCAACAAGCCGCCGAGCGCGTGCTGAAAACCCTCGAAGTACTCAAAAAATTACCACAGGGCACAGCCGCCGCGGGCACAGCCGGTTACAAAGGCTGGTTTTATCACTTTCTCAATACCCAGGACGCGCTGCGTTTCAAAACCGTGGAACTATCCAGTATCGACACCGGTCTGCTGATGGCCGGCATCCTGTCCTGTATGTCTTACTTCGATCAGAATGATCCCATTGAAAAAAACATCCGCGAGACGGCTGATTTCCTCTTCCGCCGCGTAGAATTCGACTGGTTTATCAACGAACACAACCGCCTGAGCATGGGCTGGTTCCCCGAGCGCGACGGATTTTTGAGCAGCGACTGGAGCGGCTACGACGAGGCAATGATCCTCAATATCATGGCGCTCGGTTCGCCCACCCACCCGGTACCAACTGCCATCTGGGAATCCTGGTGCAAGCCGTATTACCGCGCCACTTTTAAAGGACAGGACATGGTCAATTTTGGCCCGCTGTTCGGTCACCAGTACAGCCATTGCTGGATCGATTTTAAAGGCATTCAAGATCCTTACATGAAAAAAATGGGGATCGACTATTTCGAAAACAGCCGCCGTGCCACCCTGGCCAACCGCCAGTATTGCATCGATAATCCCTTCCAATTCAAGGGTTACGGCGAAAATATATGGGGTCTCACCGCCGGCGACGGCCCCGATGCAACGATGTTGCACAATGGCAGACAAGTGTTCTGTCCCGGTTATGGGGCCCGCGGTGCCGCCATCGATTACCAGGAAGACGACGGCACGATCGCCCCGACTGCCGCGCTTAGTTCCACGCCCTTCGCGCCGGAAGTTTGCATGCCCGCCATGGAAGCCATGTGGAAACGCTGGCCGATCGGTCCGTACGGTTTTTTCGACGGGTATAATGAGACCTTTACCGACCTCGCAAAATCGCCCAAAGCCCAGCCGGGTTATCCGATCTGGGTCGATAAAGACTACCTGGGCATCGACCAGGGACCGATTGTGCTGATGATCGAAAACCATCGCTCCGGACTGATCTGGAAGTTGATGCAAAAAAATCCATACATCATCGCCGGGCTTAAACGCGCCGGGTTTACCGGTGGCTGGATCGATAAAGTGCCCGACCCCACTATTGCAGCGCCTACCCCGATCGCTTTCAACCCGGAAATTCCGGTGGACAACCAAAGTTTTTTCCGGCGCGACATGTACGTCGATACGGCGCAGCATAAACTGCCCTACCAGTGGATGGAACCGGCGAAATCAGGTATGAATAAAGTGGTAATAAGATACCCGCTGGTGATTTTCCTGCACGGCTCCGGCGAACGCGGTCTGTTCAACACCGAACAAATGCGCAACGGCGTCCATGCTTTCTGCGAAAAGAGTGTGCGTGAAAAGCACCCTTGTTACCTGCTGGTACCACAATGTCCGCCCGACCAAACCTGGGGTGGCGTGGATGCAGACTGGCAACCAGCGTTTTTACCCGAGCCCGCCATTCCGGAGCGCATGGTGCTGGAACTCATCGAAAAAATGCTGAAAGACCACCCGGATATCGATCGCAAACGCGTGTATATCACCGGATTGAGTATGGGCGGTTTCGGCACATTCGATATGCTGACGCGTCGGCCAGATCTGTTTGCGGCCGGTATGCCGTTGTGTGGCGGTGGAGACGTAAAACAGGCGGCAAAAATCAAAAACATTCCACTGTGGGTCTTTCAGGGCGCACTCGACGATGCTGTGTACCCGCGTTATGCGCGCAGCATGGTCGACGCTTTGAAAAAAGTGCAGGCTAATGTAAAATACACTGAATATTCTACGATGAACCATAATATATGGGACATCACCTAT
>JBBRDQ010000303.1:0-4494 GCA_038203695.1 Chitinophagales bacterium | reverse complement strand
GCTTCTTTTTTTGCCAGTATAATCGGTTGCGGGTCAGGCACCAGTAAAGCGGCAGCAGTAAGTGCGGCTGCGCCAGGCCCATCATTTGAAAGGGTTTCTATTGGCAAAGCGACCGGCGATTTTTCCGCATCCAAACGGCCGAACGCCAGTGCACTGGTAAACGGCATCCACCAGCCTAACAAAGCACCTTCCGATTCGAAGTGGCAGGTACGGGCAATTTCTTGGTGATTGCCGGCTTTCAGGCTCATATAATAACCGTGGTCGTCTTTCTGCTGGCTCCAGTGGTTTTCAATATCACGGTTGCGGATTACTGCTTCGATGCCATGATCACGACTGGTGGCCGTGGTATAACCTTCACTTTTCAATATGACATGGTTATTGTGATCCACCATAGCGAAATAATGCAACCCCGATGTTTCTGCCTGAAATGCGGTAAATCCTTCGAAGGTGCTGACCGCTTGGCTACCGTACGCTTCGCAAGGCAGGTAATCTTCGATCATAGCCGCGAGCGTTTCGGCGATACGTCCGTCGGCGGACGCGCCCAGATAAAATGGCAACATGCCTAATGCGGCCGCTTCATTCTGTTGCGGGCAGGAACGGGCGATTTCCTGGTTGTTGCCGGCGCGCAGACTCACGACCCAGTCGCCCGCGTCGTCCTGCATCACTTTGTAACGCGCTTCGATATGGCGGTTTTTGAGAACCGACTCGATACCATTGTTACGCGCCGATTCGGTGGTGTACCCCTCGCTGCGCAATAAAACAGTCCCTTTCGGATCGACCATGGCAAAAAAGTGCAGGTTGCTGTCCACTTCGGTGAAAGCCGTAAAATCAGGATAGGCAGTAGCCGTTTGTCCGGCATAGGTTGTGCAAGGCAGATAGTCTTCGATTACCGACCGGGCGGCACTGCGTTCCGCGTAGGTGCTGAAACAGGCTTTTATGCCGTCTTGCGCTGCCGATTCACTGGTGTATGCACACGAACGGGCGATTTCCTGATGGTTGCCGGCTTTCAGAATAACGTACCACAGTCCGTCGGTTTCGTCCTGGATCACCGTATATCGTGCTTCCAGGTCGCGGTTTTGCAGGACAGACTGGATGCCGTTGTCGCGTGCAGCCTCGGTGGTATAACCTTCAGAGCGCAACACAACGCGACCTTTGTTGGTCGTAACTGCAAAATAGTGGTGGGCATTGTCAATGTCATACCAGGCATTAAAACCGGGGAATTTATCGCTGGCCGGCGCGGCAGTGTACGCTTCGCAGGGCAGGTAATTATCAATTATTTTATGGGAGATATTTCGTTCAGTAAAGGTGCTGAAACAGGCTTTTATGCCATCTTGCGCCGCCGATTCATTAGTATATGCACACGAACGGGCGATTTCCTGATGATTGCCGGCTTTTAGAATAACGTACCATTGCTCATCGGTTTCATCCTGAATCACTGCATAGCGCGCTTCCAGATCGCGGTTTTTCTGTACGGATTCAATGCCATTGTCGCGGGCTGCCTCGGTGGTATAACCTTCAGATCGCAACACCACCCGACCTGTATTAGTAGTTACCGCAAAATAGTAGTGCGTGTTGTCAGCATCGTACCAGGTATTGAAGCCAGCGTACTTTTCACTGGCGGGTGCGACCGTGTACGCCTCGCACGGCAGATAATTGTCAAGTTGAGCCATTGTCGTTTTGTTAGTAAGGTAAGAATTGCATTGGCAAGATTTCGCTGCGAAACTATACACTAAACCCTAATATTGCCGACTTTTTGACTCAAAATAATTCAATGGTAACATGGATCAAATTTCCTTCGAAGATTTTTTAACCGTCGATTTGCGAATCGGTACAATTATATCCGCTGTTCCGTTTGTGCAGGCGCGCAAACCGGCTTATCAATTGGAAGTTGATTTCGGCGCAACCATCGGCATCCGGAAAAGCAGCGCACAGATTACGGATTTTTATTCACCGGAAGTACTGGTAGGCCGGCAAGTAGTGGCAGTGGTGAATTTTCCGCCGCGTCAGATCGCTCACTTTTTCTCGGAAGTATTGGTGCTAGGCATGCACCAGGACGGCGGCGTGGTGTTGCTCCAGCCCGAGCGGCTTGTCGAAAATGGCGTGCGAATCAGTTGAAGGAAAGTGTGTATTTGCGGATGTGCATCTGCTCCGGGGGCCTACCCGCATCCTCACACCTCCATATAATCCAGATCCGCATCAAACGTCTCGCGCATGCCGATCAGCGCCAGAAACGCGATGCCCAGGCATACGGCTCCCACCACCCAGGCAGCGGAAATAATACTGCCCAGCACGGCAGCGCCTTGCAGATAAGCAAAGGAATAATTGATAGGAACCTGCATGCCTCTGGCAAAATTGGGCACCGAAGTGGCGACTGTAGCGCGTAAATTAGTGCCAAACTGCTCCGCCCCGATGGTCACAAAAATGACCCAGAAACCGACCGAAAAGCCCAGCAGAAAATGGGAAAAATAGAAAGCATTGGCCGTGGCAAAACTGCCGGCCAAATAATAGGTAACACTAAGCGCATTTAATACCAGGAAAATGGCCATTACCTTGCGACGACTGCGCAGGAATTGGCTCAATAAACCCGACACGATATCGCCCACGATCAATCCGCTGTAGCAAATCGCAATGGCATTGGCCGGGGAGATACCCGGCAGGTTTTTGACTTCGCCGAATTTATCGGAAAAGAACACCAGTACGCCCACGACAAACCAGGTGGTGGTGCCAATAAATACACAACGTAGAAAACGTACAAACCGGTCCCAATTTGTAAACAGTGCCAGGAAATTGCCCCGGCTCACGTGGGTTTGCGCTTGTGCATTCCGGAAAATACCCGATTCTGCGACACTGATCCGGAAAACCAGCAATAAAATGCCCAGGCTGCCACCAATAAAGTAACACTGCTGCCAGGTGAAATAATAATTGACCACCCAGGCCAGTAATGCGCCCGATAAACCGATCGTGGCGACCAGCATGGTACCGAGTCCGCGTTTGCCTTTCGGTAATATTTCTGCAACCAGCGTAATGCCGGTGCCCAACTCTCCAGCCAGTCCAATGCCGGCAATAAACCGATACAGCGCATAATCGGCATACCCATGCGCAAATCCGTTCAACAAGTTGGCGATGGAGTACAGGGCAATCGAAAAATACAACACCGAAACCCGGCCGCGTTTGTCGCCCAGTACACCCCATAGTACGCCGCCGATCAGCATGCCGCCCATTTGCCAGTTTTGCAGCGAAAGCCCGAGTGTATACGCCTGATCGCTGCTAAAACCGAGGCCCATCAGGCTTTTTTTGCGCACAAAACCAAATAACAACAGGTCGTAAATGTCGACAAAATAACCCAGTGCCGCCACGATGACAGCAGCATTGAGCAGTTTTACAGGGCGGTTGGTGGATTCCGACATCGCGATTAATTTTTAGCTGGTTTGTTGCATACAAAAGCCGGGCAAATGTAAAAATTCCTTTTACATCTGCCCGGCTTAGAATTTCACGCCAGTTCTGCGGACTATCGCTTATTGTTTCACCGCTTTTACGGCGATGCCCTGGCGGGTTGCGCTGTGCAAAGAAAGCAAATATACGCCTTGTGGCCAGGCTGCTCCCACCTGCACAATACCGTTGTTGGCGCCCAGTACCTGAGTGGTTACTATTTGTCCGAGCAGGTTCCGTACTTCCAGGACGACATTTTCATCCACTGGCCAACTATAACGTACCGCAAATTCGGTCGCACTCGGGTTGGGCGAGAGTAGTAGTTTGGCATCGTTGACCAGATCGGGTTGTACACTGGTAAAACCGGTTGGGATCACCTGGAATACATCTACCCCCGCTTCCACCACGTGGCCCGGCGCATCGTCCGCAGCCACAAATTGTACCTGTACATTATCCGACATGGCTACAAAATCTTTCAGGTGGATATCACCCGAAAACCGCCAGCCACTTTGCGATACAGTTTGGGTAAACACGGGTACCGTTTGTCCGTTGCTGAGCGCTTCTACGACCAGTTTGTCGTTTGGCGTGCCGCCATTGCCGCCGCCGTTGTAAAACCAGTACCAGAAAGAGAGGATACCGTCCTGATAATCAGCCAGTTTCATTTCCGGCGTAGTGAGCGTCACGCTGCCATTGTCGATATCGTCGCTGCCGGCACCGCCACCTTCATTGCCGGTAGTATAACATTTATCGTTGTCGTCAAACAAGACGTCTTGGTCCGGATTCGCGTATTCGTTGTTATTAAACGTGCCGACGGGTTCGTCGCGGATCCAGTCGCCCGAGGATGCGTTGGAACTGTTCGTCCAGCCCAAATCCAGCAAGAAATCGTCGTAATAACCACGGCCGATCTGCACGGTCACGTTTCCATTCGCGCTTACCGTAGCCGTGCCGGGCAAATAACCCCACTGGCCGGCTACTACGGTGTAAGCACCGCTTTCCACACACGTGAGATTAAATTGCCCACTCGGGCTGGTTTGCACCTGATAGGTTTGGGTCGGACCGACCAGT
>JBBRDQ010000302.1:0-4499 GCA_038203695.1 Chitinophagales bacterium | reverse complement strand
GAGTGTATGTGTTATTGACCAAAAACGCGCGGCGTAAAAAACGCGGCGCTACGGTCTTGATTAGCATGTTGCTCTTTTTCACGAATTCATGGATTATCAACCAGTTAGCCGGTGCCTGGGAGATCGGCACAATCAGTCCGGCGACGATTACGCAGCCGTATGACGTCGGTATTTTACTAGGTGGTTATACCGACAATTCGGTGGTAAGTCCACCAGGGGTACAATCCTTTAGCCGGGCCGTAAATCGCCTGACGGGCACATTAGCGCTCTATCAAACCGGGAAGATCAAACACATTTTGCTCAGCGGGGGTTCGGGCCGACTGATGGGCAGCGAACGCAAGGAGGCAACCATCGTCCGGGAATATCTATTGGCACTTGGCATACCGGACACTTCGATCTGGGTAGAAGACCGCTCGCGCAATACATGGGAGAACGCGGTATTTTCTAAACAAATCACCGATAGTCTGGTGCCCAACGCCCGTTGTCTGCTCATCACGTCTGCCTGGCATTTACGTCGCGCCAAGGGTTGTTACGATCGCGCTGGCTTGCCCTGCGACATTTTTGGAACAGATTTTTTTGAAGAACAAGCCTTGGGCAATCCGTTGCATTGGCTGGAGCCAGACTGGAAGGCGTTGATGAAATGGGATTATCTGTTGAAAGAATGGGTCGGCTGGGTAGCGTATAAAGCGAAGGGATACGTTTAATAAGTTATGAGTTATGAGTTATTTTTCATCTGCTTTATAACTAACTGATTATGAATAAATTACCGGAGGAACAAACCAATCCCTGGACCACACTGACCACAAAAGAAGTCTACGACAATCCGTGGATCCGCATTACCCACCGGGAAGTACTGAATCCAGCGGGCGGGCCGGGTATATATGGCGTGGTGCATTTTAAAAATGTCGCTATCGGGGTTATTCCACTCGATAAAGAAGGACATACGTGGCTGGTCGGACAGTATCGTTACACCCTTGAACAATATTCATGGGAAATTCCGGAAGGCGGGGGTTTGCATGGCACGTCGCCACGCACAGCCGCACAGCGCGAACTACTGGAAGAAACCGGCATTACCGCCAAACACTGGACGCCGCTGCTGGAAATGCACCTTTCCAATTCCGTGACGGACGAATACGGCGTCGCTTATATCGCCCAGGATCTCACTTTTGGAAAATCGCAACCGGAAGATACCGAGCAGCTGCATGTGCGCCGTTTGCCGTTTACGGAAGTGGTAGAAATGGTGATGCGCGGTGAAATTACCGATGCGCTTTCGATGGTGTCGATCCTGAAAACAAATGAGTGGCTGCGGCGCGGTATCTTAAAAATTATTTAAAGCGCCGCTATTTAGCAAGGCATTAAACATCGTTTCTTGCGCTAAAAAATAATCTGTGGCTAATTTTTTACACCATTTTTTGCCCTTTATGAGCAAGCCGCTTTCCACCGAAGGGCGCTACACCCAACTCAACGCGGAGATGATCCTGAAAACCATTGAGCGGCTGGAGTACCGAATCGGCGAACGTTTTCCGGAATCTGGATTGCTAAAGGTGTGCCGGGAATTTCGCACGCTGGCCCACGAACTGCATGCCTTGTCGCATCGCCTCGGGCCGCCGATCTGGCCAGTGCGGGCTGCTGCGCTGGGTGCTGGCGGGCTATTAGTGGCGCTGGTGGCCTGGGCGCTGGTCCAACTGGTCAATCATTTTTCTTTCAAAGCCGATGGCGTACCCGATTTGTTGCAGGCCACCGAATCGGCCATCAACGAACTCATTTTTCTGGGACTGGCCCTTTTTTCACTGATCGGTCTGGAAGCGCGATTGAAGCGCCGTTCGGCACTGGGGGCTTTACACAAGTTGCGCAGCATCGCGCACGTGGTAGACATGCACCAACTCACCAAAGATCCGGCCCACGTACTGTCGGAGTTTACGGAAACCGACGCGTCGCCGGAGCGGTCGCTTTCGCGGGCGCAACTGACGCGCTACCTGGATTACTGCTCGGAAATGCTCTCGCTCAATGCCAAAATTGCCGCTCTGTTTGCGCAGAACATGGATGACGCGGTAGTACTGGATGCCGTAAATGATGTGGAACTCCTGGCGCAGGGTATGTCAGGCAAAATCTGGCAAAAAATTATGATTCTGGACCTGGCCGAAGCCTGAGCGATGGTACGATTTAGGGTATTGCTTTTGCAAATTACCCGTTTTACAAATTTTTGTACGCTAAATAAATCCAGACAAAAGTTAAAAGTGCAGCAAATAGCCCCTTTTTAGGTGCTAAAATGGGGCAACGTGTAATTTTAACATAAAAACTTTGTCAGATTTTAATGCTTTGCTACTTTTGTGCTTCCCAAATACCAAATCAAACACCGATTCTATTCGATTCACATGCCAAGAGGATCATCCGCGAACGACGCAATGCTTCCGAACAGACTATACGAGCGTTATATACGTGTAGTAATTTAATCCAGATTTCGTCCGCGGTCAAACTTTCGGAAAAGCAACTTTTACAAGTTGCAAACATTGATTTGCTTGGTAAATTAAAACAGCATGGGCAGGAAAGAAAAATTCGTTTACAACATTCAAACGCTTACGTACGAAAAGGTTGTAGTACCTTTTAAAACTAAAATCTGGCAGGCCTTCGGTTTTTTCTCCGTCGTATTAGTCACCTCGTTTGCCTTACTCGCAGTTCTCTATGCCATTTTCCCTTCGCCACGCGAAAAAGAATTAGTGCGCGAAATCGAACAAATGGAATATAAATACGGCCAACTCAACGGCCAGGTAGAAGTAATGTCCAAAGTCCTCGGCAATATCCAGGATCGCGACGCCAATGTACACCGCGCCGTTTTTGGCATGAACCCGGTGGATGAAGATGTATGGAATGGCGGTATCGGTGGGCACGAAGCCCATCCTGAATTATCCGCTTTTAAATATGGTGCCGAAGAAATCGGTACTACTCTAAATGGCATTGAATTGTTGAGCCGGCAGTTAGCCCTGCAAAGCAAATCGCTGGATACACTCCAGCAACTCGCCAACAACCAGCAGAATATGCTGGCGTCGATGCCGAGCGTAAAACCGGTACGGGAAGATAAATTGCAAAAAAGTATTGGAACGCTGTCGGGTTTTGGCTACCGGATTCACCCGGTTTATAAAGTTAAAAAGTTTCACGCCGGGCTTGACTTTCCTGCCCGCGTCGGCACCGCCATCCAGTCTTCAGGCGACGGTATAGTGGTAGAGACCGGTTGGCACAATGGCTACGGAAACTGTGTAAAAATTCGTCACGGTTACGGTTATGAGACCCTGTATGGCCACATGAGCAAAATTGTAATCCGCCAGGGCGAGCATATCAAAAAAGGACAAAAAATTGGTGAAGTTGGTGATACCGGTCTTTCGACGGCCCCGCACTTGCACTACGAAGTACACTATAAAGGGAACCCGATCAATCCAATCAACTTCTGCCTGGATAATCTTACACCACAGGAATACCAGTCGCTCGTCAACAGCGCCAACAGCGCCAGCCAGTCACTGGACTAGTTTAGCAACACACACAGAATGAATATGGGCTTCGAGCCCGCGATTGCCTCTGAGGCGATCAACAGCAGGAAGAGGGTGCCGCGAGGTGCCCTCTTTTTGTTTGTGGCATCGTGTATAGGTTTGTAATTTGGAAACCGGTTTAACAAAATTTTATCTGCTTAATATTGGCAATCGCAATATTTGGCACGAAATTTTAACAGTTAAGATGAAACGAATAATTGGATTTGTCAGTTAAAAAACAAACCAAGCAACTCCGGCGCTGCGAACCAACTGTCGAGCCGTTTATACACCGATTACAGTTAACCAAATCAATGCTTTTGTTATGCGCTTAATCCTTGCAATTCCCGCAGTTAGCCTGCTCTGCACCGGAGCAATGCACTTCAATCATACTGGTGAAATCGCTCCTAAATCTGCCAATTCAATTCCAGCCGCCGCGTACGTAGCGAGTCCCGTAGCCATCTGGACCGATGTAACCGGCCCCGTTTACAAAGATGAAAGCGTTGAACTGCGTTTTTCAGCGCCGAACCCTACTTTTATGGGTGTTGTAAATCCGGCCGGAAAGTTTTTTTATGTCATCTTTCCTGCGGCGGCTGCGCAGGGTAAATTGCGCCCATTTGTGACCAGCGAACAATTTGCCAAACTGACCAGATTATCGATTCCGACTGCTCGTTTTAAAGCCGACCCCTATACGTACGGCATTGAAGAAAATCAGCAAGTCTTCACTATGTCGGGCACCTATCGCTTCATTATGGGGGAAAATTTGCACACGGACGATATTACCACGCTACAAACTGTGGAAATTCAATATATTCATACGCCGCGTCCGGTGGCTGCTGTGGCGGTCAATTAAATTGCCAGTTAATGTATATAAAAGTGCCGCCCCGTACACAGGGGTGTTTTAGCGGCGGGCCATGTTTGTGACAAAATAACAATAACACAAAAATTACAACCCACGCCGCTTGGGCAAAATTAAAAGCA
>JBBRDQ010000301.1:0-4537 GCA_038203695.1 Chitinophagales bacterium | reverse complement strand
ATTATTGGCTACCAGCACTAATCTGGCATTCATTTCCAGTTCATAAACGCCGCTTACACGGTTTACGCTGGTATTCATCGCCTGCATAGCGCCGGGCACCGTACCGCCAAACACAGCAGCGTATTCGCCGGTACAAGCCAGCGCCAGGCGGTAGGACCGCAAATTGCCGCAAGTACCCGCCCGGTCCTGCACACCATTGCCCGGCGCAATCAGTGAATCCATATCCATTACATGACAGACGAACCCATCCAGATTTCTGTCCCTGAAATCTTTCTTAAGGTGACACGTATAGTCTGCAGTATTCCCCTGGGCGTATGGATCGATAAAAACACTGCTTTCTTCATTGCCCAGCACCATCGCGTGCAGGCCGGCCGGAGACACATCGAAGCGGATGTACAGATTTTTTTGATCGACACCGATACCGGCATACGAATGAATATCGGGAAATTTGGCCATCAATTCCGGTGCCATCACCGACGCCTCCCACACCCGAAAACGCACCATACTGCCGTCGGGAAAGGGAAAATCAAGCGGCATACCCAGCCCGCCGTCAAAAATGCTTTGCTCCTGTGGAGCACTGGCAAGCGTACTCTTAAGTTGTTGAAAATCAAGCCGCAGCGTGCGGTATTTATTGGGAATGACCAGCCGGTCTGCGGCCTTGGCCACAATATCGCGCTCGGCAATATCCTGCCAAAGCACGGTTTGACCCAAAACATTATTTGTCAAAAAAAGCAGGCAAAAGCCCAAAAAGCCGAAGCGAAAGTTTGAAGTGAGCATGAAGCAAATTTTTCAGTAAGCATTTAAACCGGATTAAAGAAAAGGTGTGCAGAAGCGACCATGACGCATCGGTTTTCACCTAGATGTGCATGCTTCAATTGGGAAGTTTAAATACTGGGGAAGTGCAAATTTCCTCAAAAAATAGTAATTCATAACAACAATCCTGCAAATGTCAGGATGTTGACAAAATGAACTACCTGGCGCTGGTGCCACAAAAAACCGCAGACAGCCAACAACTTTCTTTTACAAATCGCTGTTCAGGTGTTAACTTTGCGCATCTGTAAGACAGATACAATAGAATATGAAGCTTACCTTTTCCTTTTTTTTCCTCATCATTATGATGTTGAACGTGATGCTCCCATTGTTGGAGCAATTGCGCGGAGGAGATGGTTATGAATGGACAGAACTCAGCAAAGAAGATGGCGGTGATGAAGATGGCAAAACCAAAAAAGAGAAGGAAAAAGGATCCTTTGCTGCTTCTCATTACTTTTCCACCTGCGCTGTAAGCACTTTCGTCCTGGAAAGAAAGGTACAAAATGCCCTGATCTGCTACGACGGCCAACCCTTCGCTGAATTTTGCGCGTCCGTGCCGGAATTACCTCCCAAAGCATAATTTCCACCGCTTCCATACCGGATTTTTTACCCCGCCAATTCAAACATTCGAATTGTTTGAGGCGTATTGGTCTATTTCCAGTACGCCACACGGTGTAAATTGATGCGACCGGTAAAACGCATGCGTTTCCCACACCCATTTTCTACTTACTTTTCATTTGCGCGAAGCCATCGGGCGAGCGCATTGCCGGCAGTTCCTGCACGCGGAAATCCGTCGTGAGATGCCCTAATTCAAATCAATAATGGAAAAAAAATCAGCGTATTTCAAAACGGATATTCTGTCTGGACTTGTCGTTTCATTGGTAGCATTGCCACTTTGTCTGGGTATTGCCCTGGCGAGCGGCGCACCCTTGTTTGCAGGCATTATCTCCGGGGTGATTGGTGGCATTATCGTGGGTATATTGAGCAAGTCCCAATTGAGTGTATCGGGACCTGCGGCCGGGCTTACGGCCATTATATTGACGGCAATCAGTAGCCTGGGCGCTTATGACACTTTCTTGCTCGCTGTGGTACTGGCCGGCGCGCTCCAGCTGTTGCTCGGGCTGGCCAAAGCCGGAACGATCTCGAACTACTTTCCGTCGAATGTCATTGAAGGGATGCTCACGGCGATCGGTATTATCATCATACTCAAGCAGTTGCCCCACGCAATTGGATACGATATGGACAATGAAGGCGATTTTTTCTTTATTGAAAAAGGGGCCGGGCACAACACGTTTTCGTCACTGATCGACGCGATTAACTATTCGCACCTGGGCGCTATTCTCATCACACTGGTGTCGCTGGGTATTTTAATCGCCTTCAACAAAGTGGCTTTTTTGAAAAACCTGAAAGTGGTGCCGGGCGCGCTGGTGGCCGTTATTACCGGGGTAATTATGAACGAGGCCTTCCAGGCATCGGGTTCCAACCTGGCGATTGCGCAGGAACACCTGGTGAATTTGCCGGTGCCAAAATCACTGGATGATTTTATCGGTCAGTTTTCTATGCCCAATTTTGCGGCAATCACCAACCCGCAGGTGTGGATCGTCGCGTTGACGATCGCTGTAGTAGCCAGCATCGAAACGCTGTTGTGCATCGAAGCCTCCGATAAACTAGATCCGCTGAAACGCTACACCAATACCAATGCGGAACTGTTTGCACAGGGTGCCGGCAATATCCTGAGCGGAATGATCGGCGGTATTCCTATGACCTCGGTAATCGTCAGAACCTCCGCGAATATTAATTCCGGTGCACGCACCAAAACGGCGGCGATTGCGCACGGTGTTTTTCTGTTGATTGCGGTACTCAGCATACCGGCCATCTTGAATAAAATTCCGTTGGCCTGTCTGGCAGCGATCCTGCTGATGATCGGTTACAAACTCGCCAGCCCAACCGTATTCAAACACATGTGGAAAAACGGCAAATACCAGTTTATCCCTTTCGTCATTACTGCCCTGGCAGTGGTGTTTACCGATTTATTGAAAGGTGTCGCGATTGGTCTGGTGGTCAGCGTATTCTACATCCTGCGCGCCAACCTTAAACTGGCCTATTTTTTTCAGAAAGAGTCTTATCATAAAGGCGACGCCATTACCTTAACACTGGCACAGGAAGTATCCTTTTTAAACAAGGCCGCCATCAAGCAAACCCTCACCGATTTACCTGAAAACAGCAGCATTATCATTGATGCTTCTGACGCCTTTTACATTGACCATGACGTATTGGAACTAATCCGCGATTTTCTCGAGATCGGTTCGAAAGATAAAAATATCATCGTGACACTCACCGGATTTAAGGACGAGTATAAAATGGAATCTTCGAGTCATATATCATACAACCAAACCGAATATCAAAGCTCCTAAATTGAATTTAAAAGTCATGAAAGCACATCAGGCCACCGTACAGGCATCCATAACCCCCTCTCAAGCCCTGGAATTTCTAAAAGAAGGGAGTCAGCGTTTTTATTAATAACCTGAAAATCAACCGCAACCTGCTCCAGCAGGCCAATGAAACCCGCGACGGCCAGTGGCTCTTTGCGGTTATCCTCAGTTGCATCGACAGCCGCAGTTACATTCTGGAGCAAATGGTGGAAAAGGGAGAAATCGCCATCATCGGTGCCAAACACCACCTCGATACAGGCATTGTCGATTTCCTGGACGATACTTGGGTTTCTAATCGCAAGGAATTAGTTGCCCAAATCAATTGATAATTTTTAGTCGGTTTATATGCACCAGGAGCAGGGATTCAAGCGATTTTTGAACGCCCTGCTCCTATTCTTTGGCTATATTGAAACGGGCATTTATTACACCGGGCAACTATGCGCCGTGTAATAAACACCCGTTCAAGTGTATCATTTTTCCGCTGCTCAATGCGGAGGCTGTTGGCCACAATATCCGAGCGCTACCCAGATAATGATAAATACCAGGATTGTGCCAAAGCAACCTCCACCT
The DNA here is from genome assembly GCA_038203695.1 of Chitinophagales bacterium. Classification (GTDB taxonomy): domain Bacteria; phylum Bacteroidota; class Bacteroidia; order Chitinophagales; family Saprospiraceae; genus M3007. Next base: position 725 of record JBBRDQ010000301.1, on the reverse strand, counting down.
AATTTTTTAGCGCCGTAGCCTGCGATGAGGCCTCTGAAAATGTTGTTCATAGTGTGCGTTTTTAGAAAATGGTTAATCGTTTAAGATATTGACAAGCAGCATTGTAACTGCATTTTTTAGCTTTAAACCGGTTGCTCGCGCTCCCAGAAGCGGTGCTGGGCTACGGCATCGACAAAATCGGAAGTTGTAGGATTGATCAGTACGCCACTGTCCGACTTTTTAGCGCCCGGCATTTTGACCTCATTCAGCAGCGCCGCACCTGCACCATCGGCACCCAGTGGTTTGCAGTGTTTATAGGTCTCCTGCACAAACTGCACCGCCGCTATTTCGTGTTGCAGTGCGGCTACACTTTTTGGTCCGTCGGGTACATAAACTGCATCGAACAGCACCGACGCCGTCGTCAGCAAAGTTTGATCGACCTTGATGCGGGTTCCACCAGACGCAGTGACGAATCCACCGTGCGGTGCCACAATCTTGCACATGCCGCCAGCCGCTTCAATCGCTTTTTGCATGGTATGCAGCGATACTTCATCTACGCCATCTGCGGCAAGGATAGCGATATTCCGGGTTTTAATGGTATTTTTTACTGTATTGGCCATGCTTAGTGCCGCAGAACTTTGCAAGGCCGGTTTCACTGTAACCGGCTGAAATGCATCCGGATCGCCATCGGCTGGAATACTCTGGTTCAGTGCAGCGTCCAGTTTTTTTGGCACTTCGATCCCCAG
>JBBRDQ010000300.1:0-4549 GCA_038203695.1 Chitinophagales bacterium | reverse complement strand
TTATTTGGGAACTGGTGACCCGGACAAAATAAACGCCGGGAGAGAGGCCATCGGTTGAAATCGGCAAAGTGGTGGTGTCTTCTACTTCCAGCGACCAGCTGCGTCCGGTCGATCGGCCTGTTTCGTCCGTAACGGTGATTTGTAGGGTCGTTGGGTGCTCGGTAGTACAGGTAAGGGTGGTGCCGGTATGGGTCAGGGTCGGTTGAATAGTGGCAGAGAGCGCACGCCCTTCTATCCGTATCGCACGCACGTCGCTCAGCGTATTTCTCCCATCAATATCCAGCTGCTGCAGGCGGAAAAAGTGCGTACCGGAGGGTAGATTCCTTAGGTTAAAATCGTAGGTATTACCGGCTGCACCGGCTGTTTTAGCGGCGACAAAACCGGCATCGGCCCAGTCGAGTCCATTCGTACTGTGTTGTATTTGAAAACCGGCATTGTTATTTTCTTGGGCGGTTTGCCAGGATAATAAAGCCGTGCGGCCTGCGGATTTCGCGTCAAAACGCACCAGTTCTACCGGTAGAAAAAGCGGCACCAGCGGGATATCGAGTTGGGTGAGCACACCATTGGTTAAAGTTACCGTACTCGTATATACATTATATCCGCTTTTCATGGCTTGCACGGTAAAGGTTCCGTCGGCCAGTTGCCCCATTTTATAGGTGCCGCCAAAGACGCTGTTGTCTGATGTAGTCGTGGAGAGAATTCGCACATTCGCCCCCACGATCGGCTGGTGGGTAACGGCGTCCACAACGATCCCTTCCAGATAACACCCACGGACGTAGGTGGGCGTAAGCACGAATAACTCCCCATCTTCGTTGCCCTGCGCGCTGATATTGGAAGCAATGATATTGCCGGAAGGCAAGTAAGGATATACCCCCCAGCAGCCATCGTACCCGCTTCCACCCTGGCCAGGATAGGTGTCGTATTCACCGACTTGGACCAGATTGGAAGGCCGGGCCGCATCGACAATGGTGATTCCATCTTTATACCAGGAAGAAATTGCGTAATCATTCAGGGCATAGGTGTTGTGCACAATGGAGTTGGATCCGGGATTGCTTTGTATTTTATCCAGCAAGGTGATGTCAGTTGGACTGCTAACATCGTACGCTGCCAGAAATGAATTACTGGTTTCGTCGGTGGTAAACAGCGTAGTGCCCGAAAGCCAGGTGTTGTGGGTAAATGCATTGGGAGTGGTCTGCGTACCCAAAACCATGGGATTACTCTTATTTGCCACATTTACGACGGCAAAAAAACCATCGTAAATATGGCCGGAATACAACATATCATTATCCACATAACCGTCATGAACATAACCAAGCGAATCAAGCTTGCCGGCATATACCGGGCTAGCCGGGTTAATATTGAGGTTGAACCACAAGGCTTTACCGCCGTTGGAATTATTGCTAAGGTTGCTACCGAACACGTACAAATACCCTTTGGTCTCATCGATGTGCAGCGCATGGGCTCTCGTCAGCAACCCGGCAATAGCGCCGTTGCCGAAATAACTGCTGTAGGTGTAATCGCTTAAATTTGTACTTGGCAAGGCATTTAGGTCGATGATTTGCACCCCAAAACCAGCCTCCGAAACGACATACGCATAATGCGAGTACGTTTTTATTTCTTTCCAACTGGTATTTGGCGGCGGAGGTCCAGGTATAAGTACAATCTGCACCGGGTTGTCCGGATTGGTGACCTCGACAATATTCAAACCGGATTGTCCGCCCACCAGCGCGTATTCGCGGCCGTCTTTTACATAGCCCCACAGATTGGCGAGGTTCTGATTGGGGAAAGTTACCTTCGAGCGAAAGGAGATATTTGTTTGGGCGGAAAGGGCGATCGAACAGACCGATAACCAGAGCAGCATAAAGCAAGCACGCATGTCAAAGATTTTAAACGCGAAAAGACAGGTTGTGGGATGACTGCAAAAATACGGCAGTCTATCCTACAACTAGCAATTGCGTTTGGCTATCCGAGTGCTTTTAGTGCCAATTTTATCAAATCCTCCACTTTATGCGCAGTGGGATTGTCTTTCATGACTAAGTTCAGCGCTTTTTGCACCGTAATCCGGACAAAGCCCAGCGAAACGAGCGCCGACAGGGCTTCTTCCCGGGCCATATTGTCGGCCGCAGGTAGCAACACCGGCATATCAGGCGCGTCTTTGGTGAGTTTGGCCTTGAGATCGAGAATGATCTGTTTGGCCGTTTTAGCGCCGATGCCTTTGACTTTTTGCAACACATGCGCTTGTTCTCCGATAATTGCCGAGCGGATTTCATCGACGTTCATGGCCGACAAAATGAGCTGGGCGGTGGTGGCACCTACGCCGGTCACCCCGATCAACTGTACAAACAAACTGCGCTCGGTCAGCGTCGCAAAACCGAACAGCGTGTGCGCATCTTCGCGGATGAGCAAATGCGTATAGATAATGGTGCGATCCAGCCCCTGAATGGCCGTGTACGTGCTGACCGGAATATTCACGTGATAACCTACGCCCTGGACTTCCATGACAATATAAGCCGGGCTGCGGAAGGCTATTTCCCCTTTTAAGTATGCATACATGGCGCAAAAATAAACCAGTTACCGTTATAAAACGCCGGAAAATAACATCCTATTCTATTTTTAGTGCAAGTCCGCCATAAGTCATGCGCGCTTTAATCAGGCCTTTGGCATTGCCTTCACCTACATACCCTTCCATTTTCTTAGTATTACCGCGCTCTTCGCGCACTTTAAAGACGGCATCATCCGGGAAATCCATATCGGCAAAAGAGCCTTGCACATCGAACCGGTAGGGGGTGCCGCGGTCGGCGTGAATTTCGCAATCCGCGTATTTCCCTTCAAAATTGACGGACTGAAATCCGCGTTTCAGCGAAACCAGCTCCATGCTGCCGTAGAGCAAATTGGCATCGACCAGTTCAGCGACATTGTCGATGCGAACATCCGAAAACTGTGCCGTTATAAAAACCTGGCGGGCACCTTCCACATGCACGTCGGCGTATTTTGTTTGCAAACGCAGGTCATCTACCCAGCCAAAATCCAGCCGGTTGTCATACTTAGATGTGAGTCGTATGCTGTTGGCTTTTTCAATGTGCAGTTCGGAATACTTGGTATCTAATTGTACATCACGGACTTCGGAAATATCCAGACCGCCGTAACTCACCGATCCGTACAGGTTCACTACCTTACTGATCGAGGCTTTTCCATAGCCGATATTCACATCGGCATCGCCGGCGAGTGCTTCGGTGCGCAGGTCGCCGAATTTGATTTCCGCCATCAATTTACCTTTCAGCGAAGCCACGAAGGCGTTGCCATAGCGGTTTTTCAGGTCGAGTGAATTAGAAGCCGGCATCCAGACATCGTAATTGATTTTATAGTCGTTGCCACTGTCATCGCTCCACCAGCCATTCGAGCCATCGATAAAAGTTTCGGCTTTAATGTAACCGGGCGTATTGGTGAAATTGACATTGATCCGTTTGAACACCCGTTCGGCATCGTGTTCGTTGTCGGCGTCGACCAGGATGCTGATATCGATTTTCACCGAATTATTAGCCCAGGTTTTTACGTTTACAGCGCCGTGTTTGTTGTAAAAAGCCGCCATTCCATTGGCTAACGTGCCAAATTCGCGGTTGATCGTCTTGGAAAACTCCCGGCAAGGGGGATTTTTGGCCGCAGCGGATATACCAGACAATAGCAGCAGGCCGAAAACGACGGCCATGCGCAGGCTGGTTGGGTCAGATATTCTTGGTTTTGCTGTCATGCTGTTGTTCCTGTTGGTTGGTTTTGGGTGTGTGCTGCTCCAGACGCTGTAACACCCGTTCTAAAATTTTTGCTTTCGTTTTGTAATTTTCAATCATGGCCCGCACCACTTCTTCGCGGTTGCCAGGGGGCAAATGAACCATTTCAAGCCGCAATTCCGCCATTACCCGGTCCATATCGGCCATATCGTCGGTCACGCCGGCTTGAATACTGCCGGTAAAATTGGCCAGCCGCTGCTGCTTGGCCGCGATATCGCGCTGGTAATAGTGCTCCAGTTCCGCGTATTCGGACGACACTTCGCTCATCGCCATTTCCGAAGGACGACTGGATTGGGCATACCAAAATCCAGCACCCATCCCCGTAATCAACAAAGCAATAGCCGCCGCAGCCCGCAGGAAATAGGCACTGAAACGGCGTTGGGCCGGTTTATTATGCGTAATTTCCAGGCGTTTCGCAATGTTGGGTGCCGCTTCATCCACCACGCCGGTAATTTTGCGCCACACGTTCAAATCAGGCTCCGCCGCATCAAATTGTATCCGGTTTGTGCTGATAAACTGCTCCAACGGGTCCGGGGTACTGGGCTCGCAATTTTCCAGTCCGGCACAAATACCCGCCCACACCTGATCGGAAGGCATTTGCGTATCTAACAGCAGCCGGTCGAGCAATACCGTCCGCTCCAGCGCATCGGCATGGGGCAGGCGATTGAGTACCCGTACCACACCCTGCCAGCAATGTGCATCTGGCAACGCCAGGTCAAAGGCGTTGCGATGCTGTTGTATGAATATTTTGACTTCCATGCTGT
>JBBRDQ010000299.1:0-4600 GCA_038203695.1 Chitinophagales bacterium | reverse complement strand
AGGGTAGTGGTCGTTCAGCCCGGTCGTATCGCCGATCAACAGGTCCAGCGCGGTGGCAATCAAGGCGAGTATTGCGCCGATCAACGCGATCGGTTGCAGCAAACGGCGGTTGCCCAGCCCCGTGAAAAGGACGATGATCGCCGTGATAAAGAGTATAAGTAATGCCTTCATGTAAGTTGGCTGAATGCTTTTAAATTGATTAAACCTGGCATTTGGTACTGTCGGGGTGACTTCGGAGTCACCCCGACACTAAAAGATGATAACCAGATAATTCACTATTCAATTACATACCTTCCATCGCTCGTCACTGTTATCGCTGGAAGCGTATGCGTTGTTTCAAAAAAGTCAAAAATTGGCCGCAAATTGCGCCAAAATGCACGGTTTTCAGGATGTGCAATATACAAAATGCGCAGATTCTCATCGGTCATCCGGCACGGAAAAATATGCACCGCAATCTCCTGCTGCCCTGCGTTGCGCGCATCCAGCGTCAGTAAATACACCTCCTCAATCCGCGCATCCTGGATCGGCAGACAGCCTACCGAAGCGCAATGGCCGTGAATGTAAATCTCGCCGCCCGGCTTCTCCCGATCCGCCCAGTGTACATCCGCCGCATTTGGATAATTCACCCGCAGCGACAAATGATAGTTGCTTTTGGGATTGAACCGGTCGATATTGTACACGCCTTCCGGTACTTGTAAATCACCTTCCAGGCGTTTGGGGCCCGGCTTTCCAGGCACCACACAAATTGGATAGATCCGAAACAACGCAAACGTACTGTCCTTTTTTATCCATACTTCCAGTTGTTTCTCCTGCTTAAAAGCCCGTAAAAACACCTGATCACCCGGTTTCGTCCCCATTTTCAGCAAAGAACCCATCAGGTTATTCCCGATCGAATCGCGTGCTACCGCCACCCGGTCTATCGTATCTACGCCTACACCTGTTTGACAATCCATTTGTGTTACCGTTAGTAAAACCAGAAGAATCAAAAAAAGCAAGCCAAGTTTCAAGGTGTAATGATTAATGATTAATGTATAATGGTTAATGATTAATGCGGGTGGGCGGTTAACCATTAACCATTAATCACTGTTGGACCGTTCGCAAAATCGCATCTACGCTGCTGTCCGTCAGATTCAGAACGACTTGCGGGAAGAAACCCAGCACGATCACCAGTCCGGCGATAATGCCCAGAATCACCCACTCGCGGGTATCGACATCGGCAAAACGCGCTGTTTCTGCATTGGCTTCGCCAAACATGGCCAAACCGTACGCCCGCAACATATAAACTGCCCCAAAAATAATGGTCAGACCGGCGACCGCGCCCATCCACACATTGTAATTCCAAATGCCGTTGAGCAACAGAAACTCCCCGGTAAAACCGTTGGTAAGTGGGACAGCTACAGCACCCAGCATAATAATCATAAATAAGGTCGCAAACTTCGGGGCGGACTTGGCGATACCGCCCATATCCGAGAGTGAACGCGTGCCCAAGCGGCGTTCGATCACATCTACGACAAAGAATAAACCGACTACGTTGATGCCGTGATTCAACATCTGGAGCATGCTTCCCTGCAAACCCGCTTTATTCCAGGCCAAAACCCCGGCCGCGATTAACCCGACGTGGGCAATCGAGGAATAGGCGATCAAACGTTTCAGATCGCTTTGTTTCACTGCAATAATGCTGGCGTAGACAATGCCGATGACCGACAAGGTCATGAAGGTCGGCGTCCAGGTCGAAAATGCTTCCGGTGCCAGTGGTATCATCCAGCGGATCACCCCGTAAATACCCATTTTCAGCATGATACCGGAAAGCAGCATAGTGCCGCCGGTAGGAGCGGTCGTGTAGGTGTCCGGCTGCCAGGTATGAAAGGGGAAAATCGGCATTTTTACCGCAAAGGCGAGGAAAAATCCCAGCATCACCCACCAGGCAGCGCCCGGGGCGAGTTGTACGGCCAGCAGATCGGTCCAGGCAAAAGAGTGTGTGCCGGGCGTTTGCAGGTAGATGTACAACAGTGACAACAGCATAAACAAGGAGCCGATGAACGTGTAAATGAAGAACTTCAGCGTTACGCGGATGCGATCCTGACCACCCCAGATGGCGCAGATGAAGTAGATCGGAATGAGCGCGAGTTCGTAGAAAATATAGAACAACAACCCGTCCTGGGCCAGAAACACGCCATTCAGGGCCGCTATCATCAACAATACCAGTCCGTAATAGCGACTTTCGACGCCATAGGATTTGCCGTAACTGCTCCATACGATCAGCGGGGACAATAGATTGGTCAGTACGACCAGCAGTGCGCTGATGCCATCCATGCCCAGGCTGAATGAAATACCCGCAGCGGGCACCCAGGCTTGCTGGAAAGTCACATCGCCTAAATAACCGGTTGCCGCCAGGGCCGTCACGACTGCATTGGCCAGTGTAGCCACCATCGCTAGGGTTCGTGCGCCGGCTGGTCGTGCCAGCAGCAGAAAAATGGCCGACACAATGGGGATTATGATAAGTAAAAGAGACATCCGTCTTTTTTTATGTTGTAAATTCGAGTTGGTTGTTCCTATTTCAATTGGTACAAGGTGTTTCGTTCATTGTGCCAAAGTTCATTCAAGGTGTCTTTCTTTGCGGAAAGAAATTTTTGCAAGGTATTATCGTGTTCGAGCAGCCAGCCATTGACCAGCAAATACTGCACGTTGTATTGTTTCAATTCCTCCAGTATTTTATCCGCATTGTCCGAATCACTCCAGTGCATCGCTTTCCGGTCGGCATACAACCCGAAAATAAGCGGGTGGTGGTAGGCAAACCGCGCATCTGCCGGCATATGTTCGCGCACATACTGATAGGCTTCCTGGTTATTGGTGTACTCCGGTGCGCCGTTCTCCTCCACTTGTACCTTGACATAAATAATTTCGTCGATCTGGTCGTATGCACCAAATAACAACAGCGGAATGATCGCCCATTTCAACATCGTCCGCGCTCGTCCGACTGACATCATATGATCGATCGCCGCCACTGCAAAAAGCAGCAAAACCGGGTACATCGGAAACATATACCGGAAATTCTGCACACTCGGCCACACCAGCAACACGGCCATAAACAACCCCAAAAACCAGCGCAAAAACCGGTATTCCGGTCCTTTTGCCGTAATCAATCCCCAGACAGCCGCACCCAAGGCCATCGCTCCGCCGATCTGTACCGCTATATCCTTATTCACAATATCGTAATAGGTCATTTTCGGTTCCAACTGGAAAAACAGCAGCAAACAGCGCAGTATTTCATCCAGATTTTGCCGTACGATACCTACCGAAATTTCTTTCACCTGATCAAAATACGAACCGCCCGGCGGCATGTGGAAGAGTAGGTTATGCACGACCAATTGCAATCCAACGGCCATTCCCAGCACAATTGCCCCGTATTTCAAACTATTTTTAGGCAGTCCTTCTTTTTTCCAGTTGGCAATCAGCGTCCCGCCCATATCCACCCCGATTGCCAGCAATAAAACCACGCCGTTCGCCCGCATCAACCACGCCCAGCCTACCAAAAATCCACAAATCAAGGCGTTGCGCAGCAGATTTTTATCCTTATAAATGTACCAGTATGCGCCACCCAACAAGATCACCGTAAATAGATAATCCGGCAACATGGCTTTTTTCCAATCGAATACATACGGATTGAATAGAAGCAACAGACTGGTAACCAACGCAATAGACCACGAGAATCGCCGGCGCAGGAAAAAGAACAACGCTACGCCGACCAACCACCACGTCACCGATACAAACCGGCAAAAGACCAGCATGTTATTGCCAAACAGGGCGTACAGCGGACTCAAGACCAGCGGGAAACCCATCGGATAAGCCGGTGGTGCCAAAGAAGGTACCGCCGGATTATACAGATAATTGCTTGCTGCCAGCGATCTTCCTTCCACTACACTGCGCGCCTGACCCACATACCCCGCGTAATCTCCGCCCCAACCCTGATAAATATTGGTCGAGGCAATGGCGACCCACAGTACCGCGAGCGCTACCACTGCCGGAACGGCAATCCCTGGTAATTTATCAAGGAACGAATCGGTTGTTTTCATGGCAGTTTCAAGCAAGCGCGAACGCTTTATTTGGAGGATTTGAGCGCGAAGCAGCTGCGTATTCGATCAATTCCAGCAAATACCCGCCGCCTCAAATCTTCAAAGTACCGTAATTATCACACTAATAAAGTCCACAACAGCAACAACGCACCCACCACCATACCAATCAGATAAAATTCGATATTGCCGTTTTGCAAACGCCGCAGGAATCCACCCAAAGTCTGAAATCCGCCGCCGACTGCATTCACGCCGCCGTCGATTCCCCAGATATCCACGTAGTAATGGAATATTTTGGAGAGTTTTTCAATCGGGCGCACAAACAGGAAATCGTATATTTCGTCGACGTAAAACTTGTGGGCGATGACCCGCGTCAGACTCGACTGTGCGGCATCGGCCACCGGCAGATTCGATTTTTTGCCGTAAATAAAGTAAGACGCGACGATTACCAGCAAGGCCATGGCCGTGGTAAAGATCGTCAGTGCCCATTCGGTACTGTGTTCCAGGTGCATTTCTACTTCCGGAATTAC
>JBBRDQ010000298.1:0-4691 GCA_038203695.1 Chitinophagales bacterium | reverse complement strand
CTTTTAGAATCCCATTTACAGGCGTTCCGCATTTTTCTGGATCGCAAAAAGATGATCAGTTACCACCGCGAAAACTATTTGAACACCGTGATTTTGGTGCAGAAAATTATGAAAACAAATCTGTCGAAACGGCAGGAAGTAGCCGTTTTGCGCGAGGAGATTATACAGATCACGGCCGTGGCGGAGCGGGATTGGCTGCTGGAGCAACTGGTTAAAAAAACCTTTAAAGCGTACATTTATGTGCATTTCAATGTACTGATGACAAATACCACTATGAATAAATTAATAATGCGAATATTGGGTTGGGATTAGGAAGTGGTTGACAATCAGTTGCTTAGTGACGGGGTTACTTTAAGTCACCCCGTCACTAGCCTTGGCAATCAAGCATTTATCTTAACCCAATATTCGCGTTAATAATATTATGCTTGACTTTAACCGGCCTACAGGCTTTTGTACAAGGCAATCTCAGCACCTTGTCGGTTAAAACCGCGCCAGCCACGCCGCCAGATTGACCGCCGCTCCAACGCCCAGTTTACGCCGCAGTCGGTACCGTCGCGTCTCTACCCCGCGTCCCGAAATATGCAGGTGTTGCGCGATTTCCTTGGTGGAAAGATTCATTTTCAAGTATACACACATCTTCAGTTCCTGCGGCGACAGATCCGGATAATCCGCTTTGATGCGTTTGAAAAAGTCATTGTTCAAGCCATCGAAATAGCCTTCGAAGGCATGCCAGTTCTCGGTCTGCTGGATAGTCTGATCGATTCGCTGGACGATTTTAGCCGCTTCTTTTTTCAGGGACGGATTGTTTTTGACCAGCGTGAGCAAACTGTCTTTTACCTCCGCCAGCAACTCATCTTGTTCGGCTTTTTGAAAGGTCAGCGCCGAGAGCGACTGCGTCTTTTCAGTCAGTTCGCGTTCCAAGCGCACATTACTGGCACGCGTAGCGGCAATATTGCGGCGGCCCGAGTCGGGATTTTCCAATAGGGCGCGATCCAGACAGGAAGTCCATTGATTGTAAGCGAGGGTGCATTGGGCAAAATTGAGGCGCGGCTCAAAAATAACACTGGGTTTGGTATCGCCAAATGCCGCTTCCACCGTGTGGTAAATACCGGCCGCCACGCCGGCCGCGCGGGCGGCACCGACGGCGCCGGTGGTTTCCACCACTTCGATGTGATTGCCGAGCAAAGTGGCGATCGTCATCGAAAAAATGCGCGACTGAAACATATTATCGTTGCCGACGCGGATTACATCCACGCCGAGCCCCATTTCCTTGAGAATATTGATGCCGTACACAAACGAAAATGCCACCCCTTCGAGCGCAGCGCGAAACAGGTGCGCGCGGGTGTGGCGGTTGAATTGCAGCCCGGAGATCTGGGCATCCAGTTCGCGGTCTTCCAGCATGCGTTCGGAACCGTTGCCGAAAGGCAGTACACAAAGACCGTCGGAACCGACGGGTACCGTCGAGGCCATACGCGACATATCGCCATACGAACGACCGCTCAAGCCCACCTGGTGTTTCAGCCAGCTGTATTGAATCCCCGCGCCATTGAGGCAAAGCAGCATGCCGATACGGTCGAAGTTGCGTTCATAGTTGACGTGGGCAAACCCGTTCACCCGGGAGCGTGGATCGTGGAGCAGTTTGTCCACAATGCCATACACGACGCCGGAGGTGCCGCTGGTGGCTGCCACTTCCCCAGGCTTTAAAACATTGAGGGTCAGTGCATTATTGGGCTGGTCGCCAGCACGATAGGTCACTGTTGTACCCATCGCGAGACCCGTCATCTCCGCTGCTTCTTTAGTGACGGCGCCCTGTATGCTGAAGGTAGGCACGATGCGCGCCAGCATACTTCCGTCCAGTTCGTAGTAGTCCAGTACCTCGTGGGCGATGCGGCGTTCTTTAAAATTCCAGAAAATTCCTTCCGAAAGTCCGGTGATGGTCGTGGCCGCTTCGCCGGTCAGGCGCATGGCGATAAAGTCGCCGGGCAAGAGTATCTTATGAATGCGGTTATAAATTTCCGGTTCGTTGTCCTTGACCCATTTGAGTTTGGATGCGGTGAAATTACCGGGAGAGTTGAGCAGGTTTTCCATGCAAAACGCGGCACCCATTTCCTGAATGGCCGTTTGTCCGATGGCAACCGCCCGGCTGTCGCACCAGATAATGGCGGGCCGCAACACCTGCTGCTCTTTATCCAGCAGCACGAGCCCGTGCATTTGGTACGAAATTCCGATGCCCTTGATTGCAGCGGGCGAGACACCGGTTTGGGTCAATAAGCGTTTGGTGGCGACACACAAATCCTGCCACCACACTTCCGGTTGCTGCTCCGCCCAGCCGCTCTGCCGCGACAAAATATCCATTTCCTGCTGATCCGGGTAATGCACTACGCCAAGCGTAGCCCGCGTGTCGGCATCTACCAGCGCGACTTTGATCGTTGAAGATCCAATGTCATATCCAATTAAATACACGGTCGTAGCAGCAGTGATTACGTCAGGAATACGTCAAAGATAGATACTATATGCCAAATAACCCGCATATTTTAAAAAATGAATACCGGGCAAAGCGCCTATTTTAACGCTTTTGTAAGCGATTTAACTGTTCGAGCAACCATTCCCGTTCAGCGATCAACGTAGTTTCCGTCAGTTTTTGCCGGATTTTTGGCATACGGCCAGTGTGTCCTGCGGTGGCGACGATCTGTTTAAGGACATCGATAAAGGCATTGTTCATCTGAAACACGTTTTTGGTGAGATTTTTCTTACTCTGTCGAAAGATGAATAATTTGAAATTATCCATTTTGGGAAACAGGAGTTCGGAATCGGTTTCGTAATAAATTTTGATCTCCAGTTTCCGAGCCATTAAACCGCTGAATAAATTGTCTGAACTTTCCTGCAACAGGGTCAACGCCCGGTCATGTTCGCCCAAATGGTAATGGTAATTCGCCAGAATATAATTGTAAAACTCCCCTGGATTCGGCACGCCGATGATGCGGTCTTTTAACTGTACAAGCACGGTTTTTACCCAGTCAAAGTCTTTATTGACCAGTCCGCTCTGCACCATATTAAGCATCGCGGAGGCTTGAATATGGCCTTTTTCAAGCAAAAACTGCTTTTCCAGTCCGATTTTATACAATTTCAATAACAAAGACGCATAGCCGCTTTCCCCGTGATTGAACTGCCAGGTACAATGGTTGCGCAGATACGTGTGCAACGTGCGCAACGCCTCGGGCGAAAATGAATCCGCGTATTTTTCCAGTTCCGCGAGCAATGCGTGGAGCGCAGGCTGGTCAAAAACTTCGGGATTGCGTACCATTTGGAAACCGCGGTACAACAGCCGCAACATCGGCTCAGCGGACAGATTGGCAATGGCTGCCGCTGCCGGGATTCCCTCGGCTATCTGCGTAGCCAGCGCAGTATCCACCCGCGATTTTCGACTGGAGAATAGGATATTATTCAATGATTGCAGCATCAGTACCAGATAACCGTGGTGCAACGCGTGCATACTGGCACTCAGGCTTTCATAATTGTGGTTGTTCTGCTGAAGCGTATCCAGGCGATGGGTTTGCCATTCCAGTTCAAACACCGTAGCCCAATAGGGAAAATCATGGATGTTTTGTGCATCGTATGTTTCGCGGAGTTTTTTGAGCAGTGGTTCCGCACGATGCGTCAGGCCGCGGTCCAGGTAAAAAGTGGCGAGTTTGAGGGATTCGGGATGATTGAAAGAAGTGTTGGTATGGTAACCGGCGAATTGCTTGACCAGTTGATGCAATTTACTCATCAACACCTCTATTTTCCCCTTCACAAAAACCTTTCCCGGATACAGGTCAGCATACGCATTTTCTACGGTCAGGTCGGCCTGGGAAAAACCCGGCGCAGCGCGATGTAGAAAATTCCAGAGTGCCTGGACATCCCGTGCATAGGCACCGTCGTTGAAAAAGGGAGAAGCGATAAATTTGTCAAGACGTGGGATTTCTGTTTCCCGCAGGTGCGTTAATGTTTCAACAAGTGCGGAATCTAACATCGGGTTGCGAATAAGCAGGTGCGGGGTAATTGATTAGTTTGTGCGAAAGTAACGCACCGCCGTTTATCTTTGTGCCATCTCATTTATTATCCAGAAAAATGTTAAAAAAAATACGCTTCCCCATTGTTTGCAGCAGTCTGTTAATTGTCTTCGTAATTATCATTGCCAGTTGTGAGGGCAAAACGCCCGCATCCATTATTACCGACGATATCATTATGCTGACCCGGCCGGCCACGGGGCTCGAAACGTTTGCCTGCGCTAATTTTGCGGCTTCGCGAAGCACCCCTATTTCCACCAAAGATTCTATCAGCGTGTCCTGGAGCGAAGCGAAAGTATTAGCCAATGACAGTATCAAAATCGTACGGCTGGAGTTTTTAAGCGACACCGGGTCGCTGGTAAAATTTACCATGACGCTGCGCCCTTTAAGCGGACGACCTTCGGAAATACAGTGTATGAAAGGTTTTGGATGCGCGACCCAGGCCTGGGAAAATTTCCCCTGGAAATCACCCGCCGGGAATTTTCTCGACCAAACCCAGCATCAGTTCCGGGTTTTCCCACGCGGTGTCGGTCGTTTTACGATCGAAAATTACAACAGCAACCGGACCCTGACGGTGCGGGTGAATCCACCGATTTGAGGGTTTACGTGCATACAGACATAGAGACCGGATTTTAATAGCAG
>JBBRDQ010000297.1:0-4705 GCA_038203695.1 Chitinophagales bacterium | reverse complement strand
CCGATTACGACCGACCTGCTGCGCAATAAACTTGATTTTCAGGGACTTATCTTTACCGATGGTATGGAAATGAAAGCCGTGGCCAAGTATTACCCACCCGGCATCGCCGATCTGGAAGCCCTGCGCGCCGGTAATGACATCATTTTATTGCCGGCTAATATAGGGCTGGGCATTCAAACCATCAAGGCCGCGCTGGCCGACAGCAGCCTGAGTCGCCCGCTGGTCTATGCCCATGTGAAACGGGTATTGCGCGCTAAATACCGCCTCGGCCTGACCAGGCCGCAACGGGTAGAAGTCGCCAATATCCGCCGTGATCTGAATCCACCCGAGGCATTGCTCCTGAAACGCCGCCTTATCGCCGACGCGCTTACCCTCGTGCGCGATCAACCCAATCTGGTCGGTTTTCCGCAGCTGGACCAACACCGGTTCGCCTCGCTGGCGCTGGGGGACACGTCGCGTACGCCCTTTCAAACAGCGTGTAGCCTGTATGCGCCGATTGCGCATTTTAACGCTGGCAAAACGATCGATTCACTCCAGGTGCGGGCTTTACTCGATACGCTGCGCCAGTTTGATGTGGTGCTGGTGAGCGTACACAGCACGCGCTCGCAGGCGGCCAATAATTACGGCGTAACGGATAGCCAACTGGCCTTGCTCGCCCAACTCAATAAAGTTACGACCGTTGGCCTCACCATGTTTGGCAATCCCTACAGCCTGCGTTTTTTTGATGATTGTCCGATACTGCTGGAAGCGTTTACAGAAGATCCAATGGTGCAACAGGCGGCTGCCCAAGCCTGGTTTGGTGCCAGCGACATTCGAGGATTTTTGCCGGTGACGGCCAGTCCGGCAGCCAAATACGCGCAGGGGATTGAAAAAGTATTTCCCCAAAAACGCCTTGGCTACAATCTGCCCGCTTCCGTAGGGATGAATGCCGATACGCTCGCTTTAATGGACGGGTTAGTGCAGGAAATTATCAGTACCGGTGCAGCGCCGGGTTGCCAGATACTGGTCGTGAAAGACAACACCGTGGTGTGGAACAAGGCGTACGGTTACCAGACCTTCGAGCAAGCCACGCCGGTCACCCTCGATAATCGCTACGATTTGGCCTCGGTGACCAAAGTGGCTGCCAGCACCATTGCCCTGATGAAACTGGTGGAAAACGGCCAGATCAACCTTGATTCGACCGCCAGTCAGTACATCCCCGAACTCAAAGCCACCAATAAAAAGCGTATTACCATCCGCGAATTGATGGTGCATCAGGCGGGTTTACAGCCCTGGATCCCGTTTTACCTGCAAACCCTGACCGCAGATAAATTGCCTTCGCCGAAGATCTATCGCACGGCTGCCGAACCTGGTTTCACCGTGCCGGTAGCGGCCAACCTGTTTATGCAGGACACCTGGCTCGATACGATGTGGCAGACCATTTTTCAATCGGACCTGCGCCCCAACAAGTCTTACAAATACTCTGATCTGGATTTGATCCTCACTGCCCGGGCGATGCAAAATGTTGACAAACAGCCGCTTGACGTGTTTGCTGATCAGCAGTTTTACCGGCTGCTGGGTTTATCCACCACCACATTCCGGCCCTGGCAACGCGGCTGGACTTCCCTGAGCGTACCCACGGAGGAAGATCATTATTTCCGCCAGCAACGTTTGCAGGGCTATGTCCACGATATGGCGGCGGCCATGCTGGGCGGTGTCAGTGGCCACGCCGGACTCTTCAGCAACGCCAATGACCTGGCTAAAATATTCCAGATGTTGCTTAATGAAGGCAGTTATGGTGGACATACCTATCTCAAACCCGCTACGGTGCGCCAGTTCACTACCCGGCATCCGGGCAGCACCCGGCGTGGGATCGGTTTCGATATGAAAGAACTCGATCCGGCGGCTACCCAGAACCTGAGCGCATTGGCGGGACCCAATACGTTTGGTCACACCGGATTTACCGGCATCGGTGTATGGGCCGATCCGGATCAGCACCTGATCTTTATTTTTCTATCTAACCGCACGTACCCGAGTATGGAAAATAACAAGTTGATCAATGGCGATTACCGGCCAAAGTTGCAGGGGATTGTGTATCGGGCGTTGGGGAGATAAACCGGCTCGTTTCCTCATAATATTGCGCAAGATGTTTTCTATACTTGCGCTTTAATCTCGCTCTTGGTTTGCACTATGGTCTTGTTCATCCACTGTTTTTTGGGAACGCGAATGCGTATTTTTTGCTGGTGGTATTATGACGCAGTCCTGTATGGTAGCCATTGTATAATTTCGGGTTTGGTAATTTCTACCAATAATTTGTTCTTCATATAAAACCGGCTTGTTTTTAGGAAAAACGTCCATTTTTATGTTGGTACATGCGGAGGAAAGCATTAAAATGAACCCCAATAGGAAGAATGTTGTGCGGTGTGACATGAAATGTAATTGTTTAGTTGATGAATGCACGATAACACCGACTACAACTACCATTGATTTGTAGCGGTACCCCAAAGATGGGGGTGTACACCTTCCACGTTCAATAACGGATTTTTGCGGCGATTCACAACATGAAAAAAGCCCTAAACGCGTTATTTTGTTGCGTTTAGGGCTTGTTAGCCACTTTTGGCGCCAAAGAGTGGTGCCAGTTTTGTAACTGTTAGAAGCAGCGATTTACTTCTTACCGGCTTTTTTCGCCTTTTCCAGCAGCCATTCTTTCTCTCCAACCCGGCTTTTATGTTGGATACGCTCTAAAACGCGGGTTGCCTTCGCAATATCGCCAGGAGGTATTTGCGAAAGTTGCAGTAGCAGGTTGACAAAATTCGCGTGGAAATCCCGGGTCTCGTCCGATAATAATTTTTTGGAAGCGCGACTGATGTACATTTTAAAAGCGTCGAGTTTGTAAGTAAGGAGATCGGATTGCAATTCGTAGTAAATTTTAAGTTCGAGGCGGCGACCATTTAAATGCATTTCCAGGTCGTTGGACGCCGGCGGTAAGTAATCCAGTGCTTCCTCAAATTGTGCTGTATGAAATGAATAATTGGCCATATTTAATCGAAATATTTCATCTGCTTGCTCTGATTGTAACACTTTATCTTTGTACTGTTCTATAAAGGTCAAGGCCCAGGTTATATTTTTTGCACGTAGAGCAGTGTTAGCAATATTATGGCAAGCTCCCGAGGGGATTTTGCCATTGTGGAGAAAATAACCTTTTTTTAAATTATCGATGTGGATATGATGCAAGACGGGCCATAGGTCATAGTGACCATGTTTTATTAACATAGAGCAATAATTTCGTAGATAACTAAAATATGATTGAACACTTGATGCGTTCAATTGGGGTTCATATATTGTAAGCAACTGCATCAAGTCATCAAATCCTGCTTTATTAGGTTGTACTTCCGAAAGCAATAAATAAATTTTATATGCTATAAATATGTTTGGATCATCTTTTATTTGAATATCAGGGAATAAAACGGCATTTGGGTTAATATCTTTTGTATGACCGGGATTGAGCCTAGATATTCTACTTATTAGTAAATAATGATTTAGCAAATTGAGTTTATGTAAACTATAATACTGGTCTAGATATCCGAGAGTCTCTATAATTTTTAAGTCATCCTTCCATCTACTTTGTTTAGCAGCGCCATTATATACTAGATGAGCAGCTTGAAATAGAAGCCCATATTGTTCCACTGTTTTAATCGGTTCCTCTTTAAGTTTGGAAAGAGTCTGATTAAGGATCTGTGTAGATTTTGAGATTAGCTCTCTAGATTTGAGTACTTGAGCATAGTCCAATTGTACCGAAGTACTATTCTCTTCCCGGAGATAGTGTTCGATTACCAAAAAAGTACGGAGAATCTGGTTGAGTTCAAAACGGACGCGCACCAAATGCTCGGGTACAACAGGTTTATCGGCAGAAAATACCTGCTTAAAGACTTTTACAGTCTCCAAAGACGTCGAATCACCTGAAATAATATACTCATATAACAGGTTAAATAAATTCTGTACCTCCTGCCGATATCTTCCTTTGGCGGCATGTGGGCTGGTGGACAGAAATATCGAAAAATGCTC
The DNA here is from genome assembly GCA_038203695.1 of Chitinophagales bacterium. GTDB lineage: Bacteria > Bacteroidota > Bacteroidia > Chitinophagales > Saprospiraceae > M3007. Next base: position 661 of record JBBRDQ010000297.1, on the reverse strand, counting down.
TAATTCTTTGGCTGACAGTGTTTTGAAGGCATTTACCAATTCTGAATCTTCCATGGTTTCGGCTAAGTGTAAATCAAGGAACAAAAGTGTTACAAAAAACTGAAATAAAAAACCTCATCTTTGCTGTATAAACGGCGGATTCAACTTTCAGGATCATAGCTTTAAAACTTCAGACTATGCGTACATGCTTTTTTTTCATCTTATATTTATTTAGCCTTGTCGATTTGCAGGCTGAGCCCAGCAGACCTTTTTGGACAGAACCTGTTTTGAAGACAGAGATTTTTCCTTTTTCCTGCAACCTGCCAGCCCCACAAAACCTGGTTACAACAGGTATTACTTCATCCTCGCTTTCATTTGCCTGGAATACGGTTGCCGGTAGCAGTGGTTATGATGTAGAGCTTATAGAGACAAACAGCAATATTACCGTCTATACCGCTAGTACATTTACCAATTCAGTTAATATTTCCGGCCTTAATTTTTCAACAACCTATACTGTAAAGATATGGGGCATCTGCGCATTTAGAGCCTATAAAAAATTTAAAAATAGTGTAATGTGTTTCTGATTCCATAGATCATAATCCAAGCCTCACTTGACTCCAGATTTACTTCATAATCCCTTGATAGTCTGCGGCTCCACATCATCCAAGAGATAAACCTTTCC
>JBBRDQ010000296.1:0-4725 GCA_038203695.1 Chitinophagales bacterium | reverse complement strand
CCGTTACCTGAAACATAACGAGACCTATCGCAGCAATTGTTTTATCAAAGCACTGTTGCAGATACCCGGCGCAGCATTCCACCGGGAGGCCGTGATCCGGAAGGCAGACAAATACATTACGCAATTGAAGAAACAACCGCTGGACATATCGTACCAGGCTTACGAAATTGAGATTATTCCGTATGAACACTTGTGGGAGATGGCATTGAGTACCATGAATAATCAGATTGCCAATACAGGCGTATCAAAACATCAGATTGCAGCCAGGTAGGACTCCGAAAACCGCCTCGTTTTTGTAAAAGACGGCAGCAACACCTCGTTTCCGAGGGATTGATACCGTATTCTTTTATGTTAAAATTGATTGCAATTAGACATTTTAATATATTTGTAGATAAATAAAATTTTGAATATCAGCGATTTATAATTTAAATATCGAAAAATAAGATCGGATGTATATGTGAAAAATCATGTAAATGTGTCTGGGGCTTCCACGGTCGAAGGTCTCACCTTTGATCTGTTATTTAAGCATAATCAAACATTGTCATCTCATGAAAAATAATCGCTGCACTGCACACCCCACCTCGCCTAAGGGCATCACAACCGCCTTAATTACGCACTTTGGCGATGTCATTATCATTGATATTTCCGGCGTCTAATCCACACAAACGTTACGCCCGCTTTTCGAAAAGACAATTGCAAAACAAACGCCCGGGGTCGTGTTTTCAGGCATGTGCGCCGGGCATTTGTTTTTTATAAGCCGCCAGGGCATCCAGTAAAAACTTCACCCCCCAGTTGGGATACCGCAACGGCAGATAATTTTTCCAGCACGGCACGGAGCCGGGTAATGCGCCGTGTACGTTTTTATTATGGCTGAATTTTTGAAAGGTGAGTACGCGCGTCAAAAGGTCCGTCGAAAATCGCTGCAAAACCGGATCGCCGGTTATTTCACCCAAACGGCCGGCAATACAACTGAATTGCGCCAGACCGGTCGGGCATTCAAACGAATAATCGCCCTGCCACGCCGCATCATAACGACCGGCCAATCGGCCCCGCTGCGCGTAATCACTTTGTAGCACCTGCATCGCCTGGCTCGCTCGTTCGACGATTTGCGGCTTATGCAGGTGCCAGCCACTTTCCAGAAAACCTTCCAGTGTATAAGCGATCGTATGCGTAAATGCGGGCCGCCCGAGTTGAAAGCCCCAATCACTGACCGCAAAATTCGGCCGGAACCGCTGCGCATAAAAATCCAGCGCCCGCACCATTTTTGTGGCAATCTCCGGCGACTGCAAAATGGTATTGGCCCGCAGCACGCCCTGGATGGCCCGGGTGTAATAAGACGGCACAAACCCCGGCACAAAAGCGGCCGTTTGCCAACTGCCATCTGTTTCCAGCACCTCCAGCAGCCATGTAACGGCCCGCTCCAGCGCCGATCGATAAGTTGCTGTGTGTAGACCTTGTGCATCAATCCCGCTGGCCAGGCCGAATAAAATCTGCCCGGTATTGAACACACTGGGGGTGGTATTTCCAACTAATAAACCCGGAAATGCGCCGCTGGATAATTGTAACGTGCACAGCCAGTCGAGGCAATCAAAAGCCAGATCGCGCAAGGTGTCATCCCGTTGTAATCGGGCGTAGACCAACAACGTCTCCGCTAGGTATCCGGTCGTTTCGGGATAGGCTTTGGCCCAGCCGAATATTGGCGAATAACTATGAGAAGAACCCGGGCTGCCGGTTGCAGCAATGCTTTTACGTACCCAACCCAGTCCGGCATCGGTGTGACGCTGCCAATCTGCAGCAGAAATATCGGCTAATGTCGGCTGTTTTCGCAAAATTGACCTGGACGTAACAAGATTAAGTACAGCAAAGGTGTAGTTTTGTCGGCTAAAACATACCCATCCGATTATCGGCTATGAAAAAACTACTGCTACTCAGCCTTTCCTTCTGTCTCGGTTGCGCTGCCCATGCCCAAATGTGGAACGGAACTGACACACTATACGGCAATGAATGGATAAATTTTGCGCAAACGTACTATAAAATCAAAGTCGCCGAAGATGGCATCTATCGGGTCCCGGCCACTACTTTGAGCGCTGCGGGTCTGGGCAATATTCCGGCCGGCCAACTGCGCCTGTACCGCTACGGACAACAGGAACCGATCTATACCACCACGCAAGGGCTGTTGGGCGGTGCCGATTTTGTCGAGTTTTTTGGGGAGAAGAATCGCGGCCAGGTCGACCGCTATTTGTTTGATGATCCGGCAAAAGAGCAAATCAATCCGGTTTACAGTCTCTTTACCGATACAACGGTTTATTATCTGGTGGCTGAATCGGCCACGCAGCCCCTGCGCTACAGTACCGCAGTCAACGACCTGGCTAACCTGCCGCCCAAGGCGGACTACTGCTGGTTTACGGCCCAAAAAATATACACGGACGGCATATTTAAAAAGAAGATCGGCGAGGAAACTACTTACTCCTGGTTTGACGGAGTTGGATATACTTCGTTGGGCTCTACCTCCCTTGTTGCCAATCTGCCCATTCCGAAAATCTACACCGCCGGTCCGCAGGCGATGACCACAGTGCGCTACGCCTGTAATCTGGGCGATCACCACCAGCAGGTCCTCGTCAATGATATGCTGTTTGCCGAGGATGAATTTTACAATTTCAAGTTGATTGAACACGCTTTCCCGGTTGATCTGAGTCTGCTCACGCCGACCACAGCGGTAAAAATACAATCGACCATCGGCGATCGCAACGGGGCCGCATCCATCGTAATTCGCTACCCGCGGCAGTTCGATTTTGAAAATGCCAATACTGCCACCTTCGACCTGACAGCAGGTAACCAATACCTTGAAATTCAAGCGTTTAATACCGCACAAGGCGCGCCTATCCTGTATGACCTCACCCAAAAAATACGCCTGGAAACCACCGTTTTCGGCAACCAGGTCAAGATAAAATTACCCGACGCCAGTACGGCCGAGCGACGTATTTTCATGGCGGCACCAAGTGCCGGCATTAATATTGTGAACCAGTTGCAATCGGTTCAGTTTCGCGATTACCGGCCGGAACAAGCCGACTACATCATCCTTACCACACCCGTGCTGCGCAAGGATGCTACTAACGGAACCGCCGATTATGTAGCCGATTACGCCGCCTATCGCCGCACGCCGGAGGGTGGCAATCATAAAGTCGCCGTGGTCGATGTCAATGAATTGTACGAGCAATTCGCGTATGGCGTGCGCTTTCACGCCATATCGGTCCGTAACTTTTTGCATTACGCCAAAAAACAATGGCCGCAGTTGGAACATCTGTTCATTATCGGGAAACCGTACCAGATGAATAATTTCCGGACCCCCATCCAGCAAAATACGTTCCTCGATTCGCTGTTTTTTGTACCGACTTTCGGCATACCCGGCTCTGATATTTTATTTGCCATGCACGGCAACCGCGTGACGGAGCCGATTGTGGCCGTGGGCCGTCTGGCCGTCGTGAAACCCGCACAGATCCGCGATTACCTGGAAAAAGTAAAGGAACACGAACAAATATTGCTGCAAGCCGACCAGACCATCCCGGACAAGGCATGGATGAAACGGGTGTTGCACAACAGCGGCGGTATGCCCGGCGAAACCGCCCTGATCCGCAATCACATCAATGACCTGGGCAATACGATTCAGAACAATCGTTTCGGTGCCGAGGTCAGTACGTTTTATAAAACCTCCAATGACCCGATCCAACTGTCGAGTTACGAGCAAATCCTCAATCTGGTGAATGGTGGCGTTTCAATCTGGTCCATCTTCGGTCACTCTGCGGCCAACGCGGTAGACTTCGACATCGGTACGCCGCAAGTCTATGATAACCAGGGGCGTTACCCGTTCATGCTGATCTTGGGCTGCTTTTCGGGCATCTGCTCCAATTCGCAACCGGGCATCGGCGAGGACTTCGTGCTGGCCAAACAGCGCGGCGCTATTGCGTATGTCGCTTCGGTCAATTACAGTTATGTCGATGCTTTGTACAGCTATGGCAAACAGTACTACGCGCGCTTAGGCGGACCTGACTATGGTAAAAGTATTGGCACAGCGCTGCGTCACACCATCGGCGATTTAAAACAGACCGGCAGCAGCAACCTCATCGCCGTATTACACCAGAATTTTCTGCAAGGCGATCCGGCCATCCACCTGAACGTCTCCACCGGACCGGACTATCTGGTTAATAATCAAACCCTTACTTTCGATCCGAACCCTATCGGACTGGAACAAAATACGTTCAAATTGAAATTCGATGTGGCCAATATCGGGGAAAATACCGGTGGTGCGCTCGCTTTGAAAATCGAACAACGCCTGCCGGACAATACGACGGTACTAGCCCGTTTGACCGACACTATTCCCGCGCCGCCCAATAACGCCGCCTTGGAATATACGCTGCCGGTGGCGGGCAGCCGGGTCGGATTGAACCGTTTCTTCATTACCGTCGATCCGGCCAATCAAATCGCCGAGTTGCCTGCGGCAGCGGCGGAGCAGAATAATGCCCTGACCGATGCAACGGGGCAGGTCGGCGCCGATGTTTATTTCTATTCGGACGACATACAGCCCATTTATCCTGCGCCTTACGGCATTGTGCGCAAATCAGCCGTTACGCTACGCGCTTCCACGCTGAATACCAATGCCGCTGAAATTCGTTATCTGCTGGAAATCGATACGCTGGAAACGTTTAACAGTCCGAATAAACTGGTCAC
>JBBRDQ010000295.1:0-4727 GCA_038203695.1 Chitinophagales bacterium | reverse complement strand
ATCCAATGGCCAAGCAGCATAACCAGGATCAGCGTAGCCAACTCCCAGTAAAAGTCCATTCCGGTCAGCCCGAAAGTAATGGCCACGCTATACAGGTAAGCCACGGAAATAGCGATGCCGACCAGGGTCATCATGCCGGGATTCCGGACGCTTAGTTCCAACCAAAGTCCCTTCAGGAACGGCCATCCACCATACCCATATACCACCGTCGAAAGGCCAAAAAGCAGCCAGCCCGAACCTGGAAAAATCCAGGCTACGCCCAACCAATGCTGGATCATTGGAGAAAGCGCCATGACTGGCAAAGTGAGCACCAATACCACCCAAAAGCGGCGGCCGAAGTCGGCGATCATATCGGCGTGATGGTGGCCGCTGTGCATGCTATGCGCAGCACCTGACATAACCATACCGTCCGGCATGGTATGGGTCGTATGGCTGTGCCCGGCAGCAACGGTTGGGGTAGATGGATGATGCTCGTGCCTTTGCATATTTTGCTCTTTTATGTTGTTTTAAATTTACGGAAAATTTACCGGACCATGGTCAGTAATATCGCCCCCGACATACCCACCATCAGCAGGTCTTCTACCAGGGTGATTTTGGAAATAGGCAGGTTGAACACCGCTCCTATGCAAGCGCATTGGAACTGGCGTTTTGCCAGTAGCGACTGCACTACACCACAGCATGAAGTTATCTTGTCTTAAAAGGAATGCGCATTAGTGCAACTAAACTGCCTTATACCAAAGAAGGAGTTCGCCCTTATTCACTTTTTTAACAACGTCAACAACTGCTCCGCCGCCGCCTTGGATGAAGCGGGATTTTGCCCCGTTATTAACAAACCGTCCGTTACCACATACGAGGCCCAATCGGCTTTTTTGGAGTAAACACCGCCTTTATCTTTCAATTCATCTTCTAATAAAAAAGGCACGATATCAGTTAATTGTACCGCTGCTTCTTCGGTATTGGTGAAGCCCGTTACGTGCTTTCCTTTTACCAGCGCTTGTCCATTTTCATCTTTTACATTCAATAATACGGAAGGAGCATGACAGACCGACGCAACTGGTTTCTTACTTTTCCAAAATGCTTCGATTAATTTAATCGAATCTTTGTCATTTGTCAAATCCCAAAGCGGGCCGTGACCACCAGGATAGAATACCGCATCAAAATCGTCGGCGGATATTTCACTTAGTTTTAGGGTGTGTGACAAGGCACTTTTCAGTACGTTATCTGCATCCATCTTTTCATGTTGTTCCATTAAGCCGGTTATAAAATCAGAACTGCGGGCACTGGTGATCATTTTCTGATGGATACGTTTATGGCAGAAAAAGTCATGCCAAGAAGAAAACATGCAATTGCCGCCAGCAAATGGCCCGAACTGGAACAACGGGAAGTAGAAAGGGACTTTCTCGCCCGCTTTGCGCAAATATGGGTCGAACTGGGGCGGAGTATACTTCAGGAGTCGGCTTTGTGCTGGCAGCAACCGCGTTTTAGTTTACCTTTGAGGCTGCATTTGGTGTTTTTCTGCAAATAAACAAGCGCGAAGGCCTTTTTAGCCGACTTGTTATGCGCAAAATTACTTTTCCAGGTTTATCACGCAATACATCATTTTATGAAAAAAATCGCTTTACTCTTGCTCTTTTTTACGGCTTTTGCCACGGTCCATGGCCAAAACGAAGTAAAACTACTGCTCACACAACGGCTGAACAATGCTGTCTTCTCGCTGAACCAGGTTATAGACCACCCATCCGGTCCGTACCAATTGAAATATACCCGCTTCGAGTATTACATTTCTGACCTAAAGATCACCCACGATGGCGGACAGATTACGCCCGCTACAGGAGTGCATTTGTTGGTACGCCCGGCACTGGACTCGCTCTACAGCCTCGGGCAAATGCCGAATGTCCAAAGTGTGGAGGCTATCACCTTTGCGGTAGGCGTGGAAAAGCAGGCAAACCACCTCGATCCCACGACTTATCCGGCAGACGATCCGCTTGCGCCACAAAATCCCTCGATGCACTGGGGCTGGGCGCCCGGATACCGTTTTACGGCGGTCGAAGGCGTGGCCGGGACGAATTTTTCGCAAATTTTTGAAGTACATTCGCTCGGAGATACAAACCTCAAAAGCCAGACGCTATCGACCACTGCGGAACAGGCCAGTCCGGAATTGAAAATCATTCACCTCAATGCCAACTACGCACCGGTTTTAAAAAATATCGATGTTTCCGGTGGGCTGATCATGCACGGCACGACCGGCGAATCGGTACTATTACTGGAGAATTTTGCCAATATTGTTTTCACTGCCCAAACTTCCAGCGTGCTTGATCCGGCGTTTGAAGGCACATTTTCCATCTCGCCAAATCCAGCCAAAGATGCGGTGCCGCAGGTGAATTATTTATTGCCCGGCAACGGCTCGTACGAACTAACGGTAACCGATCTGACTGGTAAAATACTGATTCGTCAACCGATCGCGCCTACGGAGGGACACACCCTGTTAGCGGAAAAAATGCCGGCTCCAGGTCTGTACTTTGTTTGTCTGTGGCAAAATGGTAAGCCAGTTGCAATACAAAAACTCGTGATTCTGCACTAGATTTTTGATGCCAAAAAATATTTTATCGGGTTGAGGTTGTTCCTTTTTGTGGCTTATTACAAGAAACAGCAACCGGCGACGGCAGTCGAACCGGAGCCGCTTTTAGTCGTGCCGTCCGGCTTTCGGGTGCCGGACCTTCCGGCGGACTAAAGTTCGGATAATAAACCTTATCGCACCCCCAAATTTACTGGCTCTTGTATTTCACCAGATGCTCGTCCAGGTAAACGTCCAGATTTGCCCGCGATAACAACCGGCTGATCACCCGCCGGTCTTTGTCCAGCGCGATCAGCGTAGGTGTACTCGGCGACGGAAACGTGCGACCGATGGCGCGCCGCTGCTCTTGTGGAATAAACACGTTGACCCAGGGTGTAGCATGGTTTTGCAAATCTTTGCGCCAGTCGTCTTCCAATTTGTCGGTAGAAAGGGCATATACCTCCAGGCCGAGCGGATGGTATTTTGCATAGAGTTTTTCCAGTTCCGGCTCGAACTCCTTACAGTGCGAACAAGTGCTGCGCCAGAAAAGCATAAAGGTGAGTTTGTTGTTGGAACATACCAGGTTCAGATCAGCCATTTGTCCGCTCAGCGCAGGCAAAACAAGGTTGGGCGCAATCTTGCCCGGCGCACAGGTTTTCAGGGCTTCCAGCAGGTTCTGGGTACTGTTGGGCAATGGATTTTCATCGGTACAATCCGGCGCATACCACTTCAGCAGATAACTCAGTCCGTCATCCTGTTTATAATCCATCATCTTGTCTAACAGGTATTTAAACAGAAAAGCATCGACAATGTCATTGCCGTTGCGGCGGGCCATCACCCCGTCGATGTATTCTTTATTGCCCGTCAGGCCGCGTTCGAAATAGTTAAAATAGCGATTCAGGTGTTTGACCAGTGCCGTGTGGTACAGAATATTTTCATGGTTGAACGGAATTTTCTCGAGGGCATGGGCTTTGACAAATTCGTTGGCGGTCATTTTCGAGATGGCCGCATTGCCCGGGTAATCGGCCTGCCGGGGCGTGTACAGCAAGGCGGCAATATCGGCGATCAGCGTTGTAGGATGTTGTGTTATTACCTCCATACAGCGGCCATTCAATGTACCCTGCGCTGCCGTCACCTGGGCCGGCGAACGCACCACTGTCGTATCATTGAGTTGCCGTTGTGCATCCATGAGGTTGAAATACAACGTGTTAGCAGGAGAGCCGACGATCCGGGCCGGACCGCCCGTCATGCCATTATAATCAAGTTGGAACGGTAAAACAGGATCGGCCATCGCAGCGTCGGCAATGATAAAATCACTCCATATTTTAGCCTCGCTGGCGATCCGCAGCCGGTACTGGCCAGCCGGCGGCGCGTCCAGTTGTAAGTCGAACGTATTGTCTGCGCTCAGCGATACCATAGTGCTCGGCACCCATCGATCGATGTTCCAAATTTCAAGCGCCATCTGACGGGCACCGGCAAGTGGGATATTAGCGACGGAGCCTTGTAGCCTCACCTGGGCATTTGCGGAAAATGCAGCAACTAGCAGGGCAAGACAAAAAAGAAATCGGGTCATATTTGTAAGATTGGAACCGGTTAGGTGGTTTGAAAACAGATTTTAAGCAAAAGTAAATCTAATTCAAATTAAATGGTGGGTGGAAGGGCAAAATTGGGTTTTTTCTAAGGCCACAAGATGCTTCGATTATGCGTACGATCCGAAAAACAATTTACTTTCGCCCTGCCAGGCTTATTTGGCAAACAATTAGTGCCAAGCCTGGAGTGGTATTTTGTCCGGGAATTTCCCGCCATTTTTCAAAAATCATCTACACAACTAAATAACATGCAGCAGCCCGCGCAAAAATTAAGAAGTGCAGATTGGTTTTCGCGTACCGGCAAAGACGGATTTATCTACCGCGCCTGGTTTAAAAAGCAGGGTATCCCGCACGATGAACTCGAAGGCAAGCCGATTATCGGCATTTGTAATACCTGGTCTGAATTAACGCCTTGTTATTCCAATTTCCGGGTGTTGGCGGAATTTGTATAACGTGGCATCCTGGAGCAAGGCGGTTTCCCGGTCGAATTCCCGGTCATGTCGCTGGGCGAAACCCTCATGAAACCCACCGCTATGTTATACCGCAACCAGGTGAGCATGGATGTGGAAGAGTCCATCCGCGCC
>JBBRDQ010000294.1:0-4782 GCA_038203695.1 Chitinophagales bacterium | reverse complement strand
TGGACCGTTTTTTCTACCAGACGCTTAAATCCATGTCGCAGACGTACCTGAAGGCAACCCAGAACAAGGATCTGGCCGAGCAGATGGCCAAGTTCGCGCATTTTTTCGGGGAGCAGACGGAAGTGGTGCCTAAGGGAGAGTGAAGGAATAGGTTTTGGGTTTGGATTTAGATGATGCGTGCCTGGCATTTTCAGACTTGTTTGGCAGCCATTTTAATTGATTGACGAATGCCGATTGAGGATTGTTGATTTTTGAAGTAAAGGCGCATGCCTGGCATTTTCAAACTTGTCTGGCAACCATCAGGTGCTTGGCAGCGGCGGTAGACAAGATAGCCGTGTGTACATTTTTGCATCCGTGCGCAATCTCAAGCGCATCCAGCCACCTCAACAATCGACAATCCTCAATCGGCATTCATCAATCAAAGTAAAGGCTATTGCGTAACCACCACTTTATGCTGCGTCTGCCGATGGTTGGCATCGGTCAAAATTAACAGGTAAACGCCCGGGGTTTCCGGCATTTCCAGATCAAACATGTTGGCGGAATCGGGCACATTGCCATTTTTCAGCAATTTACCCGCTACACTGTACAACTGATAGAACTGGATCATGACGGGCACATTTTCCGTCAGTACGGTTACCTGCGCGCCTTGATCGGCCGGATTGGGGTACACTTTAATGCCGGTATCGTTGTTTTCTGCCGTATTATCGGACTCTTCCCGCTCCGTTACTACTTCATTTTTAGGGTCGCGCGCACAGGAAACAGTCCAGAAGCTCTTGGAGCCGTACTGGGTAGTACCCCAGCAATCCACGGCCTGTACCTGTACGAGGTGCCAACTATTGTTGGTCAGGTTGCCGATGTTCGCTACACAGCCGCCGCCAGACAGCGAATAGGTTTCAAAATTGTCGGGCACTACCGACCAAGCGTAGTTGCTGAGGCCGCAGGGCGCGGTAAAATAAGCGTACTGTCCGTTACACACATTGGTATTGCCTTGCACGATCATGGTTGGAGCATTGTTGTTGACCGTGATGCAAAAGTTGCTGAGGATGGCACCGCTACAATTATAGGCCGTAAAACAAAGCGATTTGGGGCCAGAAGAGACCCAGTGCATACACACGGACTTGTACTCGTAGATGTTAAACGGGTTCGGATAATTAGGCGTCATGAAAGAACCGAAATCAGAGGTCGGGCTGGTGTCGGAAAGATTGTGCGCAGTGCCGCAGGCGACCCGGTGGCCGCCGGTGCTCCCTACTTCGATGTAACACACGTTGCTACTGACGATCTGGATGTTGTACTGGTACAGTTGGTTGGGGCAGACGGACGTAGCTCCGGAAACAGAGATAGCCACGCCGTTTTGAGCGCGGAGCAGGGCGGTCATCAGACCAAACAGGATAAACAGTTTTAATCGCATCGGTAGAAAGATTGAAAAGTTAAAAGATTAGTTAGCAAAGCGCGAGGTGGGACATCGCGCGCAATTGATTGGCAGACAGAGATATACAACAGCCACTCGGGCTGGTAACAGGCAAAAGCAGTGTGTTTTTTTGTAATCCGGCGGCAGTACCACGCGTCGGGGCATACTACGTAGACATGTACCTTTACAGGCTGACATGCCAGATCGGGCCGATGGCCGCTTACTATAATTTTATAAGTAGTTTTTGTAGCGAATTGCCAACCGGTTTCCGACAGGCTTTAGTAAATGAGGCTCTTGCAGCACGCTATAAAGTAATAGGCGTGTAAATTACGAATACCTTTTAATTCTGCAAATAGGGGCCGGCCAGGAAGTCTTATTTTTATCGGCGGGCGGTGCGCACGGGTGGAATGCTTTCACCGTACAATAATTAATGTGCACTTTTTAACGGCCGAATTTACCTTTTTCTCATTCATCCCACCTGTCAGGCAAATAACAATTTTCACCCCCATCTTTTTCACATTTAACTTTTTTGCACACGCATGAAAACCAAATTCCAAACCCTGCTTACCCTTTGCCTCTTTGCAACCCTCACCGCCCAGGTACACGCACAATCGGCCGCCGGCACCAAACCTGAAATGCTGCTCCTGCGTTACAACAGCGCCAGTTCTACGCCTTTAAAAGTCCCGGTCGTGCTGAACGACACCCTGGGCTTTATTCGCTGGAGAGGCTGGACGGCCAGCGGCAAGTATGTGAGCGGCGCTGAAATCCGGGCATTCGTGTCGGAAGCGCCCGGCTTCAATGTCGTGCCGTCTAACTTCGCTTTTAAAACCGGTCCCGGCCTGCCCGACCGCATGGTCATCCTCAACAACGGCAATATCGGCGTAGGCACTTCGGCACCCAACTTTGGGCTGGACGTACAAAACGACGGCCGTATTCGCCAAAACCTGCGTATCGGTACCAATGGCAAAATCGCCCTGAACGACAACGGCGACAAACTCATCATCAACCAGGCCAACAACTTTACCCAGGACGTGCGGGTAGAAAGCGATCTGGAAATCACCGGTGCATTGACAGTCAGCGACTTAAACGTATTAAATGACCTCGGCGTAGGCCGCGATGCCACGATTGGCCGCGACCTGAGTGTGGGCCGCAACGGTACGATTGCGCAGGATTTCGGCATCGGCCGCAACCTACAGGTAGGCCAAAATGCCGGGGTAACCGGACAGTTTTCCGCCGGCAACGCTGCGATCGCCACGACTTTATCGGTCGGCACCAATGCTACGATCGGACAAAATCTCACGGTTAATCAAAATGCGACGATTCAAGGAACCGTCAATGCCAATCAAAATCTGGCGGTAGCGAACAACCTGACCGTCGGCAACAATTCGACCCTGCTCGGCACGCTCAGCGTAGGTTCGGGAGCGACCATCAATGGCGACCTGCGCGTTAACAGTCGCGTGGCTATCGGCACCGGCAGTTTTTCGTACCTCGGCAACACCCAGAATTATGAACTGATGGTCGATGGCGGCATCGCAGCCCGCGAAGTACGCGTCGCTGCACCGGGTGCCTGGCCCGACTACGTGTTTGCGCCGGATTATCCATTGAAGACGATCGCCGAAGTAGCGCAATACATCCAGGAAAACCAGCACCTGCCCAACGTGCCATCGGCACAGGAAGTCGAAAAAGGTGGTATCGACGTCGCCGCGATGAACAAAGCACTGCTGGAAAAAGTGGAAGAAATGACGCTGTACCTCATTCAGCAGCACAAGGAGATCGAGCAGTTGAAAGTGCAGGTTGAAAACCTTAAAAAGTAAGGCATCGCTCCCTTTTTTCGTTTCACCCACTTAAAACTTCCACATGAGACACCAATTTTTCATTCTCTTTTTGGCCTTGCTGTCCGTTTCGTCGGCGCAGGCGCAAAACTACACGGCCTGCACCACGCCGACGCCACTCGTGGCGCTGCGATTCGACAAGCGGGCCAATCAACGCGCCGAAAACCTGCTGGCCAATCCCTACGTCGTGCAGGTCTTCATCCATATCCTGCGCGATGACGACGGCACGAATGCAGCCATGGACGATGCCACGTTAAAAATAAACCTAGACCGTATGGCCGGTTTTTACCGCCCCCATAATATCTGTTTTACGCTGGTCGGACGCGATTTTATCGATAACAGCACTTGGAATACCTCTTTCACGGGCAGTCAGATTGGGGCATTGCATGCCGTAAATCCACATACCGACGCTATAGATATGTACATCCATAAAAACGGATTTGACAGTTCGGGCGGCAATGCGTACAGTATTCCATCCACCAAATGTTCGGTTGCGGCCAACGCGTCGTTCAATTTTGAACACGAAATGGGACACTGTCTGGGTTTGCTGCACACCTTCGAAACGGCTAACGGGACGGAGTGCCCCGATGGGACCGACTGTGGCACTACCGGCGACCTGATCTGCGATACACCCGCCGACTTTTCGGGTTCGCAGGGCTTTAGAACGGGCTGTACATTTACCGGAACGCAGACGATCAACTGTTCGGGCAGCGATTTTTCGTACAATCCGCCGACCCAGAATATCATGAGTTACTTTGCGGCGTGTTACAATAATTTCACGGCCGGACAACGGGCGCGGATGCAAAATACCATCGACGCGACCACTTTTTTGCAAGATCGCCTGACCCCGGATAATCGCATCATTGCCGGCGTGACATTGAGTGGCGAAGTAGCCATAGGCGCACAGGATGACATTCTGATTGGCAATATTGCTTTTTTAGGGGATGTCGCCATGAACGGCAATGCACACGGTATGTTCAATGCCGGCTCTTCGGTACAAGTGCTCAACGGCACAGTGATTTCACCCACTGGAACAAACACTATTTTATTGACAACCAATACTTTGTGTGACGGGTTATTTATGCGCAGCAGTTTCCCGACGGAAGACCGCACGCTTACGACTGCATCGTCGGTTGATAAAATGGTGGCATTTCCGAATCCATTTACCGATAAAATCAGCATTCGGGTAAACCTGGCTAAAGCCGCTTCCGCTACCCTGCAACTCTTTGACTTCGCCGGAAGACTGGTACAATCGATTGATTGTCAGCCTTTATCTGCTAGCGCAACTCTAAGTACGGAACTTTCTCTGCCGGAACTTGCGCCAGGGATGTACTTTTTACGGTTAGACGGTCCAAGCGGCGTGCAGACGGTGAAATTGGTGAAGATTTAATGGTTAATGTATAATGATTAATGGTTAATGGTTAATGGTTTGGACATGCCCGGATTGAGTTGACAAACTTGGAGTTGATATCAACTCACAAAATCAACTAAATTTGGGCATGCAAAAAGAAGATGTTACAAAGTTAAAAAACGAGCATCCTG
>JBBRDQ010000293.1:0-4850 GCA_038203695.1 Chitinophagales bacterium | reverse complement strand
AAAATTCAGGGAAAGGGCTACCGCTTGGCCTTTCTGGACGTATTTAGCCGTTTTTTGGGCAAAGTTGAGCCGGAAAAAGCGGTCCACTATTTCGCGGCGCTGCGGCCGGATCGCAATGTCCCGCAGGGCTTTCGGCGGTGGCGTAGGGTAAGGATGCAGGATTTTGACTTTGCTGTACAATGGACTCAACAAGGCTGCCAGAATCCACTCATCCAGTCCCGAAAGTAGTTGATTGCTGACGAAAATAGCGCCTTTGGCAGCGTATTTTCCCAGCATCTTGCGATCATAATCGTCTATATCCAGCGAAACACGGGCTTTCGCCAGTTTTGCCTGTGCCTGTTCGAGCAGATCGTTTTGCTTCATGGTTGAATTTATCTCATTTCCAGCACCAAATGTACCACACCATCCACGATAAATTGCACCCCGATGGCAATAACAATAAAACCCATAATCCGGGCAATGGCATTCAGTCCCCCGGTACCAAATACGCGAAATAAAAACGGCGCTACCCGTAAGGAGCCCCACACCAATGCGGTGACCGCTACGATGGCGGCTACAATGATCGAGCGCTCATTGAACGAGGGGTGTTGCTTGAACTGGGTAATGAGGTAGGAAATAGACCCCGGTCCCGACAACATCGGCATAGCCATCGGCGAAAACGCGATGTCGTTGCGTTCCTGCGATTGTCTCTCGACATCCTTGTCGTAACCGCGTTGCCGGGTAAATTTACCCGCCATCAAGCCGAAGCCGTTGCTCAACAACGCGATCCCGCCGGCAATGCGAAAGGCATGGATGGTCAGTCCGAAAAAACTCAGGATATACGTGCCCGCCAGGAAGAAACTGACCAGGATCAGCATAAAATAAAGACTGGTATGCAACGCGATGCGGTTGCGCTCCGGCCGGGGTCGGTCGGCAGTCAGGGCGACATAAACCGGTATCGCGCCCGGCGGGTCCACGATCGAAAAAAGCGAAAACAGGGTGGCAAAGAAGAATTCCATAATGGCTAGTAGATGTGGCGGTTTTGCAAATTATTTCAGGTATGCAAAGAAAGTTTGATTTGCGAAACCGCCACGTTATTTTTATGGATGAACAGGAAAATTACCCGATACAAGCCTTCACGAACTGCACAAATAAAGGGTGTGGATTCTCTACGGTACTTTTCAATTCCGGGTGAAACTGCACTCCTACAAACCATTTATGGTCTTTTAATTCCAGGATTTCCACCAGTTTAGACTCGGGGTTGAACCCGGTGGCGATCATGCCGGCTTTTTCGAATTGCTCCAGGTACATGTTGTTAAATTCCCAGCGGTGGCGATGGCGCTCGCTGATCATGGCATGGCCGTAAGCCTGGTACGCCCGGCTTTTTTTCTTCAATTCACAGGCGTACGCACCCAGCCGCATCGTGCCGCCTTTCTGGGTGATGGTTTTCTGATCGGTCATCATGGCAATAACCGGATGCGGCGTGTCGGGATTTACCTCCGTACTGGCCGCACCTTCCAGGTGCAATACATTGCGGGCAAATTCGACGCAGGCCGTTTGCATACCCAGGCAGATACCGAAGAACGGAATGTTTTGTTCGCGGGCGTAGCGGATAGCGGATAGTTTGCCGTCGATACCGCGCTCGCCAAAACCCGGCGCTACCAGAATACCGTTTAGATTTGACAGAAATTTACTGATATCCTTGTAATTGCCTTCCAGGTCTTCGGCATGCACCGGCACTACGCGCACTTTGCATTCATTCATTGCGCCGGCGTGGATAAACGATTCGTAAATAGACTTATACGCGTCGGGTAATTCATTGTATTTACCGATCAAGCCAATCTTGACTTCGTGCAACGGGTTTTTTAATTTCCCTAAAAATGCCTTCCAACTGGTCAGATTCGGCTCTTTAGTATCGCGCAGGTGTAGTTTGGAAATCACCACGGCATCCAGGCGTTCTTTCAACAGCATCAACGGCACGTCGTAAATAGAGTCGGCGTCCAGTGCCTCAATCACGGAGCCAGTCTCCACATTACAAAACTGCGCCAGTTTGCGGCGGATATCCGGACTGAGTGGGTGTTCGCTGCGGCAGGCGAGAATGTCGGGTTGTACGCCCAGCGACAGCAGTTCCTTCACCGAGTGTTGCGTCGGTTTGGTCTTCAGTTCTTTGGCGGCATTCAGGAACGGCATGAGCGTGAGGTGAATCACCAGACAGTTGTCGCGGCCCAGTTCCCAGCGCAACTGGCGTACGGACTCGACGTACGGAAGCGACTCGATATCGCCCACGGTGCCGCCTAGTTCCGTGATGACCAGGTCGTATTTGCCGGTTTGACCCAGCAGTAACATCCGGCGTTTGATTTCGTCGGTGATGTGCGGAATGATCTGGACAGTTTTGCCCAAATAAGCGCCTTCACGCTCTTTATTAATAACTGTCTGGTAAATGCGACCTGTGGTTACATTGTTGGCCTGGGAAGTAGGCGTATTGAGAAAACGTTCGTAGTGACCCAGATCGAGGTCGGTCTCTGCGCCATCATCGGTGACGTAACACTCACCGTGTTCATACGGATTGAGTGTGCCGGGGTCAACATTGATGTAGGGATCGAATTTTTGAATGGTGACTGCAAAGCCGCGCGCCTGAAGCAATTTGGCCAGCGAAGCACAAAGAATTCCTTTTCCGAGCGAAGAGGTGACACCGCCCGTAACAAAGATGTATTTGGTCATAGTATGTTTTACTTGTTACGGGACGCAAAGGTACAAAAGCAGATCGGGGTTTGGGGGATGGAAAGGACGATTTTTTATTTTCAAATCAAAACGGGCCATTTGCGGCCATTTGTAATGCCAAGTTCCCAGATTTACACTTTTAGTTGCGCAAAAAACGGCATTTATTGTTTGAAAATTTGAGAAGAAAATAGGCGACTGAAATTTGTGTTTCCGACCTAAAATCCACCCGCCCGGCAAAATGAACGGCACTATAAGCCCCCGTTGGTGTCCTGCCCAAGCCCTTCAATGAAATAATCCCACAAACCCTATATTTGCCGGCTAAAATCTTCCTTACTCGTGAAAAAACAAGTACTCTGCTTCCTCTGCTCGATCGGTTGTTTCGCCCTGGCCGTTGCCCAAAAGAAAAATGAAAACTATCAGTACGCCATTACGCGTACCACTTCGCCCATTGTGATCGACGGCGCCATCGACGAAACGGCGTGGACTACCACCGGCGTAGCGACTGATTTTTTCATGGTATTGCCCATGGATACGTCTTTTGCCAAACTGCGAACGGAAGTCCGTATGGCCTACGACGACCGTTTTATCTATATCTCCGCCGTCAATTTTCAGCAATCGCCCATCATGGTAGAGTCGCTGCGGCGCGACTGGAATTTTGGCAAAAACGACAATTTTATCTTTTTTCTCGATCCGTTCGACGACCAGACCAACGGTTTCACCTTCGGCGCCAATGCCGCCGGTGCCGAGTGGGACGGCCAGCAATTCGACGGCGGATCGGCCAACCTGAACTGGGACAATAAGTGGTTTTCTGCCGTAAAACGCTACCCGGACCGCTGGATTTTTGAAGCGGCAATCCCTTTTAAAACCCTGCGTTTCAAAAAAGGGATTACCCGCTGGGGGATTAATTTCAGTCGGAACGACCTCACTTCCACCGAAAAATCGGTCTGGGCACCCGTGCCGCGTCAGTTTCCAACCGCTTCACTTGCGTATACCGGCGTGCTGCAATGGGATGCGCCGCCTCCCGGTACGGGCCCGAATATTTCCCTGATTCCGTATGTGCTGGCGGGTGCCAGTAAAGACTATCAGGCCGATACCAAACCGAGCACTCGATTGGCCGTCGGCGGCGACGCAAAAGTGGCAGTCACCTCTTCGATAAACCTGGATTTTACCGTCAATCCTGATTTTTCTCAGGTGGAGGTAGACCGCCAGCAAACCAATCTCGATCGCTTCGAACTGTTTTTCCCCGAACGACGCCAGTTTTTTCTCGAAAACAGCGACTTGTTCAATGGCCTGGGGTACGGCGCAGTGCGGCCATTTTTCTCCTGGCGCATCGGGCTGAATGTGCCGATCCGTTCGGGTGCCCGCCTGAGCGGTCGCATTAACAAGGACTGGCGGATCGGCTTGCTGGATGTGCAAACCGGTTCGGACGATGCACTTGGTTTGCCCGCGCAAAACTTCGGCGTACTCACCGTGCAGCGCCGCATGTTTAGCCGTTCCAATATCACCGGTTTTTTGATCAATAAGGAAAACATCCACGTCGATGAAGCCGTACACGGCAAACGCATCGCCAATCGAAATGCCGGTCTGGAATACAACCTGGCCTCGCGCAATGAAGTGTGGCGCGGTAAATTCCTCTATTTTAAATCCTTCAATGCCGACCATTCGACCGACGATTATGTCGCCTATGCGGACCTGCGTTACAACAACCGCAAACTAAACTGGGGCCTGCAACAGGAATACGTGGGTGATAATTATAACCCGGAGGTGGGTTTTGCGCCCCGGCGCGGTTACTATAAAACGAACTGGAATGTCGGTTATAATTTCTTCCCCGGACGTGGCTGGATTTTATCACACACGATCAATTTACAGGGCTTCGGGTACGCGACGCAATTTGCCAATATCATTGAAAATGAAACAGCGCTGATCTACAATATCATTTTCCGCGACCGCACGCTGGTGACGCTCTGGACGGGAAATAACTATACTAAATTGCTGACGCCGTTTGACCCGACCAACCTAACCGGCATTCAGGTGCCTGCGGGTTCGCAGCATATTTGGAATTCCTGAGGGACGCAGTTTGAGACCAAACCACAGCGTCTTTTCACCTTTAGCAGCGGCAGCCGCTACGGTGGTTATTATGCCAAAGGCAC
>JBBRDQ010000292.1:0-4874 GCA_038203695.1 Chitinophagales bacterium | reverse complement strand
AAAGCCGAACCACACATAACCGGCGTCATTTTCATGTCGCATACGGCAGCGCGAATAGCGGCACGCATTTCATCAACGGTGATAGAATCCGGATCGTCGAAGAATTTCTCCATCAGGTTATCATCGTAGGAAGCGACTTCTTCCACCAGTTTCTGGCGGTATTCAAGTACGGTTTCTTTCAGATCTTCCGGAATGGGGATCTCGTCGTAGGTCATGCCCTGGTCCTTATCGTTCCAGATAATGGCTTTGTTGCTTACCAGATCCACTACACCGCGGAAATGCTCTTCCGCACCGATCGGCACCTGCAAGGGTACAGCATTCGCGCCCAACTTGGTTTTCATGTCATTGACGACCATAAAGAAATCTGCGCCAGAGCGGTCCATTTTATTGGCAAACCCGATACGGGGTACTTTATAGTTATCTGCCAGACGCCAGTTTGTCTCCGACTGTGGTTCTACACCGTCGACCGAAGAAAACAGGAACACCAAACCATCCAATACACGCAGCGAGCGGTTTACTTCCACCGTAAAGTCCACGTGACCGGGTGTATCGATGATATTGAAGTCAAACATTTGGTCTTCTACCGACCAGTGGCATCTGGTAGCGGCGGAAGTGATGGTGATACCACGCTCCTGCTCCTGTTCCATCCAGTCCATCGTAGCAGCACCTTCGTGCACCTCGCCGATTTTGTGGGTTACGCCAGTGTAATAAAGGGCGCGCTCGGTAAAGGTTGTTTTACCAGCATCAATGTGCGCGGCAATCCCGATATTTCGGGTAAACCGGAGGTCCGTTGCCATGACTTGTTGTATTAAGTGAATGAGTGAATTTATGAATGTGGTCTTTCGGTACCGTTCTCAGGCGAGCAATCAAAACAAAGTATGGTTGTCGATCTGAAAAATGTATGTTGGCTAATGGTTATTTTGAAAAAATGGCATTTGGCATTTTAAAAGTTTGGGGAAATGAAAACGTGTTTCACAAAACCCTGCTGCTTAAAAAGCCAATACCGTCGAAACATACCTGAACATTCGCGAGCGAAGGGCCAGATGGTTTCGACGGTATTTTCCAGTCGTTTTTTCGTTCGGCTTAGCGTGCGCGGAAGTGAGCGAATGCACGGTTAGCTTCCGCCATCTTGTGCACGTCTTCCCGCTTCTTTACAGAACTGCCTTCCCCTTTGCTTGCAGCGATGATCTCGGCGGCCAGTTTCTCGGCCATACCTTTACCGCTACGGGCACGGGCATATTTAACCATCCATTTGATACCAATCGAAATTTTCCGGTTAGCCGGAAGTTCGGTCGGGATTTGGAATGTAGAACCACCAACCCGGCGGCTACGTACTTCCACTTGTGGCATGACGTTGTTTAAAGCCTTTTTCCAGACTTGCAACTCGTCCTCGTTGGTGCGGGTTTTCACGATGTCTAAGGCACCGTAGAAAAGACTGAACGCAACACTCTTCTTGCCGTCCCACATCAGGTTATTGACGAAACGTGTTACCATCGTGTCGTTATAACGCGGATCGGCGGCCAATACTCGAGGTTTCGGTTTGTGCTTACGCATTTGTAATAGTTATGAATTATGAGTTATGGGTTATGAGCCGATAAGCACGAGTTGGACAACTCATAACTCATAACTCATAACTTAAAAAAGATCCTATTTCTTCGGACGCTTCGAACCGTATTTCGAACGGCTTTTCTTGCGATTGTTCACACCCGCTGTATCCAGCGCACCGCGTACAATCGTGTAACGTACACCCGGAAGGTCTTTTACACGACCACCCCGTACCAACACGATGGAGTGCTCCTGCAGGTTGTGGCCTTCACCCGGAATGTAGCAGATTACCTCAAGACCGTTGGTCATGCGCACTTTAGCAACTTTACGCAGCGCGGAGTTTGGCTTCTTCGGCGTGGTGGTATATACACGGGTACATACGCCACGGCGCTGTGGGCAAGCGTTCAACGCACGGCTTTTGCTCTTGTACTCGACTTTTTCGCGGCTGTTGCGGACAAGTTGATTAATGGTAGGCATACCTTATTTTACTAAAAATTTACGTAACTCGTTCAAAATCAATGGAAATATTGCCCAATCGTGGACCCTTTTCCAAAAGCGAACGCAAAGATACGCTGACAATGACTAATTTTCCAAGCTGGAAACAAAAAAAGCGATACTTTTTTGCCGGCTTATATTTTCAACAAGTTCACACTGTAGTATACGGTAGCGCCGGAAAGGAATATTTGCCCGTTGCAAAAATTGGTGTTGATACAGCCGCGATCGTACAGGTTGTCCAGATTGCGCAGCCCCAGGTTGCCGCGCACGCCAATGATGCCGCCCAGGTCTTTTTTACCGAAGTTCAGTTTGTATTGCAGGCCGGCCACCAGGCCAAAATCGGTTTTATTGAAATCGTTGTTGGCATCGAACAGTTTGTTGTCGCCACTCGGCGTTTGTGTGCCTTTCGCGCGACTAACCAGCAGCCGGGCGATATACGGTCCGGCAAATACCGAAAACCGACCATCGCGGCGGAAGGTAATCTCCGGCGTGACGCCCAGCACCAACCAAGTATTATTGTAGGTCACATCCCGTACATAGTATACGGTGTCGCCCTGAAACTCCGACTTGGCAGCCGCAAACTTGCCGGCGAGGCTCAAGTCAAAATTGAGGGTAATAAAACCACCGCGCCCTTTGAAAGCGGCGGTGGTGCCGATCTCCCAGCCGGGTTTGGCTTGAAATTGGATCGGATCGACGGTACGGAAATTACCGGTACTGCGCAGACTGTGGTAGTTGGCACCGATCCGCACCCTGAATTCGATGGCCGACGCCGTGAATTCACGTTCAAATACATATTCCTGGGTCACCGGCCGGCCATTGCGCATGCCTTCCGCAGTTACCTGCATCTCGCGGTTGCCGAGCAGCCGGTAGCGGATTTTATTAGGGTCGCCGTGATCGGGGTTTTCAAAAAGGTACCCTTCATCGTCGGCCTGGGTTAGTTCGAAAGGAATGGCTTTACCCCCGTTCTGGTTGCGCACCGCCGCATAGTAAGTGATGACCTGTCCGCGCAATTCCAGGCGCAGGGTTTCCAGCAGCGCGGTGTCGCCGCTTTCTATTTTAATTCGCACCGCTTTACCGGTAATGGTCGAATCATCGACCACCTTCCAGATTTCGAGGCGGTCGCCGCGGTCGGTCGGCATAAACCAGGTACCGTCGACGCCATATAAC
This sequence comes from Chitinophagales bacterium, assembly GCA_038203695.1. GTDB lineage: Bacteria > Bacteroidota > Bacteroidia > Chitinophagales > Saprospiraceae > M3007. Next base: position 1,667 of record JBBRDQ010000292.1, on the reverse strand, counting down.
TCCCGAAAAATAAGATCAGCATCTTCAATCTGGGCAGTCGCAACGAGGGGCAGGAACAAGAGGGCAAACAAAAAATAACGCATCCGAATTTTTTTGAGGGCAAAAAAACGAAATTATCGGGAGAATGGGGGCAGGGAAAATGGGAAGTCGCCGTGTTCGTTATATTTATACGATGTATCGACAAGCGTACTCCTTCTCCAGCGGGGTTGACACAAAAACCTCACTTTCAATAATATATACCATGAAAATATTTTTTCAATAACATTCCTTACCACCTTAATCGGGTGTCCATCAACCAATCCCAACGCACCAAAAATCATTGATACGGGCGGATTTGAAATTACGATTCCCTCAAATTGGCAATATGATGGCTACGCCGGCAATTCATTCGTCACTTTCGAGTTATTTGACCAAGGTGATAAAACAATCTTAAGACTTACACATTCCGGCCTGGAATCGTTTCCGCGTGAAAACCATGACCTGACGAAAAGCAATTTTGAACAGGGCTGGAGTGAGATTATCAATACTTCGCTGAAAGCCTATTTGGAGCAGCGTACTTCAAGTTGACAGTTGATTTTATCCATTCCCGCTTATCTAATCAACGTCACATCCCCTTTTTCCACGCGTTCCACCTCGCCTTCCAACTGATAGCGAAAGGTATATACGTACACATCAGCTTGCGCATTCGTGCCATTTACCGTGGAACCATCCCAGGTATCGGTATTTTTTTCGCTTTGGAACATCAGTTCACCCCAGCGCGAATACACCATTAATTCAGCAAAAACTACCTTACAACCCGGTAAAAGCGGTGAAAAGGTATCGTTCACGCCGTCGAGATTGGGCGTAAAAACATTGGGTTTTTGCAAGGTGCAGCAATCTTTGGCCGGCTCTTGCAGCGTGATGGTATCAGATGCTGTGCAGCCATTGGAAAATGTAGCGGAATAAGTGCCATAAGCAGTCACTAGCAGCGTGTCGGCGGTGCTGCCATCCGACCACAATACGGTGCCAGTACCGGAATAACGGGCACGCAGCGTGACCGGAAGGATCGCACAGGAATCGGCAATCACTGGGGTTTCTAACCTAAAGTCGGTAAATCCTGTGGTTACTTTGAACGTATAGGTTTGCGTACCGCAGGCATTACTGACCTGTACGGTATACAAACCGGCGGTAGTCACCTGAATCTTTGCGGTCGTGTCACCCGTGCTCCATTGGTAACTGATCCATTGGCTGGGTGGAGAAAGCATCGTGCCGGCGGTACCACAAAATGCTGCATTGAGTGTATCCGAAGTGGGCGGAATGGCAAAAATATAATCGGCGAAATTGGGCAGCGAAGTAAAGAGCGCCAGCGAGTTTGTCGGATCGGTATCAAACAGCAATAAACTGCGCTGGACTTCCGGTGCCGGCGCATCGGGGCAGCGAATAACGCCAATCGACTGCTTCAACTCAATCACGCCGTCTTCATTTTGCTCGTTGAAATAAATGTTCCCGTCGGGCCCAAGTTGCATTAAACCATTGAATGAGAAGGAAGTAGGCGGTGTAATCTCCTGCACGGAAGCCAGGATATCGGGCGCTTGCAAATCATAGCGCACGATAATGCCCTCTACCGACGCATCGGTTTTGAAGCCATAGAGATACCGACTAGCCGGTGAAAACGTAAAGGTATAGCT
>JBBRDQ010000291.1:0-4910 GCA_038203695.1 Chitinophagales bacterium | reverse complement strand
CCCAAAGCCGACCCCGGACTTTATATCCCAATGGCCTTAGGCGTTACTTTTCCATTCAATATTACGGTTGGAATGCCTTTGTATTTTATGATTATCAATTTCACGGTATAGAACAGTGGTTCGTGAAAATCAAGTGGACGGTGGGAAAGTTGAACCATCCAAACGTTCGCACACTGCACACTGACCCAACGCCATTGGTCCAGAATACCCTGCGTTTGGAAAAAGTAGCATGATGTATGGGCACAATTTTTGCTTGTAATCGGAATCGCATATCCCTAAAATAGGTTATCCACCTGTATTATTCAGGCGAACGCGGTATTACGCACAAAGCAGTCCGATAAAGTTACTACACAAACGCATCCACATGAAAAATCGATTTGCAGCGCTATGCTCCGTACCGGCAGCCCTCTTTTTTTGCTTATTCACCCTTCCTGCACATGGCCAGTCCTGGGAAACCATCCGTGCCGGATACAATTACACCCTCGTACTGCAGGAAAACGGGACGCTTTGGTCTTGCGGACAGAACGACTATCATCAGTTAGGCCGGGATAATCAACCGGAGGGTGCTATTTATCAAACCGGCACTTCCAATAAGTGGGCATCGGTTGCCGCAGGGTATCAGGTTTCAGTAGGGATACAAAAGGACAGTACCTTGTGGATCTGGGGTCGACAACATCCGGTAAACCCGGACAGCCTCTACAATGATGTACCAATGCCGGTCCAGGTAGACGCGCTGCATAACTGGATCAAAGTCTCGGCCGGCTATTTTCAGATATTTGCCATAAAAACCGACTCTACCTTATGGGGATGGGGAGATAACAATTATGGTGCGGTCGGAAATGGGACCAGTATTGGGCAAAAAATTCCTACTAAAATCGGCGGAACCTCGAAATGGAGAGACGTGCAGTCCGGCGATCAATTTAGCCTGGCTATTAAAAATGACTCTACCTTATGGGCCTGGGGACGCAATGATGTCGGACAATATGGAGACGGCAGTTATGTGTCCAAAAATTTTCCGGTCCAGGTAGGTACAGCGAAGGACTGGAAAAGCATTAGTGCCGGTGTGTCGCATGCAGTAGCCATCAAAAATGACGGCACGTTATGGGCCTGGGGCATTAATCAGAATTATGCGGTGGGTGATGGCACCAACGCATTCAGTAGAAATGTACCGGTGCAAATATCGCCATCCACCGATTGGGCAAGCATCAGTGCTGGAGACAGTTATTCATTCGCCCTGAAAACAGACGGCTCATTGTGGGGATGGGGCTATAATGGAACCTATCAATTGGGCAATGGAACAGCCAATCCTGTTACGACGCCGACGCAGATCGGCAATTCGTACGACTGGAAAGCAGCCAGCGCCGGTACTTCCCATTCTCTGGGCTTGAAAGAGGACGGTACGCTGTTGGGATGGGGCGATGGCAGTTTCGGCAGTCTGGGTTGTATCACTGGTGCTCCCGTACCGGTGGAGCTCGATTGTGCCTTTACCTCCGTGGAGCACCTCCTGCCGGAAGAAAGTTTTGCCATTTATCCGAATCCAGCAAACAGGTTTATATATGTCGGCACACAGGGAGAACCTGCCGGCGAGTACCAATATGCGCTCAGCAATCCGCTGGGCATGGTTATTTCTACGGGTCGAATAAAAGATGCAAGCCAGGCGATTGAGCTGAATGGCCTCGCACAGGGTTTGTATTTTATCACGATAAAAACGGCAAAAGGACAGCAAACCAGGCCGTTTGTAAAAATATGACTTTGTTGCGCACACCCTACCCTATCTCTATCTTTCGCGGCCGCCCTTGCGGTACCACCAGCAATTTTTTATGGGCCAGATGCAGTCGCAGCGCTAGTTTGGCCGCCACTTCCGCTTCGACTTTTTGGCTGTCGATCAGGATAGCCGGCGTGAAATACTGCTGCACAAAATGCGTATCGAAATCACCAGAGACAAATGCGGGGTGATCCAGCACAAAACGACCAAACGGCAAGGTAGTCGCCACGCCTTCCACTTCATACGCAGCGATGGCTTCCTTCATCCGCTGGATGGCTTCGGCACGGGTAGCCGCGTGAACCACTAATTTGGCCAGCATCGGATCGTAATAGATCGGGACCTCCATGCCCTCGGTGTAACCGCCGTCGACCCGGATGCCCGGACCGTGCGGCAGGCGATAGCGACTCAGCGTACCGACCGACGGCAAAAAGTTATTAAGCGGATCTTCCGCGTATACGCGTAATTCGAGCGCATGGCCGTTGATGGTCAGGTCTTCCTGCGCAAAAGGCAACTGCTCACCCCGCGCCACGCGGATCTGCAATTCCACCAGATCCAGTCCGGTGATCATTTCGGTGACCGGGTGCTCCACCTGCAGCCGGGTGTTCATTTCCAGGAAATAAAAACTGCGCTGATCGTCGACCAGAAATTCGACCGTACCCGCCCCGACATAATCGCAGGCTTTGGCGACGCGCACGGCGGCTTCGCCCATGGCCCGGCGCAGTTCCGGCGTCAGGATTGCACTCGGCGCTTCTTCCACCACTTTCTGGTGGCGGCGTTGGATAGAACATTCGCGCTCAAACAGATAGACGATATTTCCCTGGGTATCGCCGAGCACCTGGATCTCGATATGCCGCGGCGAGGTGACGTATTTTTCAATAAAAACCGAGCCGTCGCCAAACGCCGAGATTGCCTCGGAAATAGCGCGTTCCATCTGTTCCTGGGTATCTTCTTCGCGCTCCACGATACGCATGCCCTTACCGCCGCCGCCCGCCGAGGCTTTGATCAGGATGGGATAACCGACACGGCGACCGATCGCTTTGGCCATCGCTACGTCCGTAATGGCTTCCTCAACACCCGGTACCATGGGCACGCCAAATTTCTTGGCGGCTTCCTTGGCGGCCAGTTTGCTGCCCATCATTTCAATGCTATGCGGTTTGGGACCAATAAATGTAATGCCCGCATCGGCGACTTTTTGCGCAAAAACGGCATTTTCACTTAAAAATCCGTACCCCGGATGAATGCCATCGACGCCCAGCGCCAGGGCGGTTTCCAGTATTTTATCGCTGCGCAAATAACTCTGGGCAGAAGGCGCAGGACCGAGACAAACAGCCTCATCGGCAAAACGCACGTGCGGCGCATTGCGGTCGACTTCAGAATAGACCGCTACGGTCTGGATACCCATCCGGCGGGCGGTACGCATGATGCGGAGCGCTATTTCACCCCGGTTGGCAACAAGAATTTTTTTCATAAGATGTACAGATGCCGATCTGGTATTGTGCGCAAACAGGCATATTACTATTTGATTTTCAATAACATATACTCAAATACCCCACTGTCCACCTGAATGGAATCGATGCGGTAATTTTTATCCACATAGGCCCCCCCGATGATCGAGTCCTTGCGCGAATTTTGCATGTTGTTCATCCACTGGGCCCGGGAAATATAGGCGCTGTCGAGCAAGGCTTCTCCGAGATACGCGCCGCGCAGATCGGCTGTAGTAAGATCGACCCCCTGCAGATTTACACCATACAGCGACGCACCGCGCAGATCGTTGTGCTCCAGCACGGACTGGCGCAGATCGGTATTGCTGAGGTTGGCTTTGCGCAGCGTGGCTTCGGACAAGATGGCTTCGGATAGATCGGCGCGGTTCAGATCAGCACCAGTTAATTCGGCGTGAAAGAAATTGGCGCCGCTCAGATCGGCTTCCTGTAGGTTGATACCGGCCAGGTATTCGCTGGCAAAAACTGCCCCGCTCAGATCGGCGAAAGAGAAATCGGCTGAACTGAAAATCTGGCGCAACGTGCTGTTATCCAGTTGACTATTGGTGATCGACAGCAGCAACTGACCGCGTTCGGGGCTCAGTTCGCGGGCCACCAACGAATCCCTTTCCAGGTAGCGGTAGGGCCGCAAACTGGCGCTCAGGGCGATCACCCGGCCCACCAGTTGCGGCGACAGATCGCGTACGCCGGGTTGTCCGCGGTCGGCCTGCAATTCATTGTCGATCGCATCGAGCAGGTTGCCCATCAAAAAAATCAGCGAGCTGCGGCGATCGGCTTCCTGTAGGTAGGTTTGTTGATCGAGGCGGATATTCTGGCTGGTCAGCAGTTGATTTTGCTGGATCAGCAACTTGTTTTGGTTGTACAGCAGCACGGTGCCCAGTACACCGCCAAAACTAATAAAGAGCGTCTGGAAGATTGTCACTATCCAGCGGCGGAAATTCATCCAGGAATACCAGGCGAACAACTTGTTGAACAGGATATTAAAATCCTGCTTAGCCGAGTCGTAGTCTTTATTCCAGGCATTTTCAAACAGCGAAATCCCCCGCGTTTTCACTTCGCCCAGATCGGTATCCGTCACGCCAAACAAGCGTTTCAGTACCCTCTCCTTGTGCTGGATCAGTATAAATGCCAGCGCAGATAAAAGCACAATCGTGGCTACAAACCCGATTAAGATAGCCCGGATATATTGTTCCAACGCATCCAAACCGAACATAGCCAGCAACGAACCCAGCAGGATACCGATCACCAGCGCAATGATGGTGCGCGAGTAGATATCAATTTTATTGGCTGGTTTCGGTTGACTCATGTACTCGTAGGCGGTTGATTGTGTATTAATTATACAAAAATTTCAGTTGCTTATACCCGGCACCTTACCGGGATTAGGCGGCCCGAATGTCGGGAGTTTTTGCATAACAAACGGTAAAAATTGAACAACCTGAAAAACCAGTTTTTACAGCGTTTTTTAAGCAAAATCTTACTAGATTCTAAGGTTTGGTTAAGTTCGTTTTAAGTCCTGCCTCACTCATGTACCGTTCCTTTGTGGCTTCAAACCAGAAAATGCCCATCGTATGATACACAAGAAACTACATTTTTTACTTTTTTTGCTTTGCCTGGCCGGATCAATGGCGGCACAAAGGTCGGTCGAC
>JBBRDQ010000290.1:0-4944 GCA_038203695.1 Chitinophagales bacterium | reverse complement strand
TATTCATCCACAATGCTGCGCACATTGCGGTAATTCTCGCCCATCGGTAAGCGTACTTTCAGCCAGTCGGGGCGTTTTGGCCGTGCCTCACTTCCGGCTTGTACTATTGGTAAGTCAATCATCGATCTATCTTCTTTTTCCGAGCTGCAAATTTATGAAGAAATTGAAGAATACCTGATTGTTCTCCGGAGAAACCAGGATCGGCGCTTTTTTTACGAAGGCGTCGACCATCAAGCCAATTTCCAGGGCTTTTACAAACTCGTCGAAGGCGCCCCAGTCCATGTGAAAGGCGATGGATGCATTGACGCCGGGCAGGACACCCAGATCGGTAATACCACGGGTAAAAGGCGCGGCACCCAGAATACGGGTATTGTCCAGAAAAACACCGGCATTTTCATCCGAATACTTTTCATATTCCACCCGACTCTCGCCCGGATTGTTGCCTTGCTGGCGTACCGCCAGGTAATAAGGTTTTAATAAACCCAGTGTCGGACCGGCTGCATAACTAATGCCCACTGCTACGCCTTTTTGCCGTGCTTTTTCCGAGTAATACCGCTTCGCACCCCATGCGCCACGAATGGCGTACAGGTTGTTTTGTTTGCCAAAGACGAAAGAGCGGAACGAACGGCTCACCGAAGGACTTGGACTCTGCCGCTGCTCCTTGGTATGGCGCAACTCGCCGAGGCTGATATGAAAATAAGTCGTGCGGTAGTACGTGCGCAATTTGCCAAATTCCATGCCGGGTGCTAAACCGCGGTTGGTAGAAACGCGCAGATTAAAGGTTGTTTCCTTATTATAAATGACCCCCACACCGGTAACAGGCGGTTTAAAGCCTTGTGCCGAAACCGCCAGCGCGCAGCCGACCAACAGTATACAAATAAACGTTCGCAGCATAGTCCAACTATTTTGCCCTAAAAATAGGTTTTTAATATCAGATTAACAGTCACCTCAACGCAAAGTTGTCGAAGAAATTAGCGAATCTATCTGATTTGCGACATTTTGTCAAATTTAGGGAAGTGTGAACATTGTTTTCACTAATTCGACCACTTCGGCGGTTTCAGGCAGGAATAATTTCAGGCGCGTTTCGGTCAATAACAGAATCTGAACCTCGTGTTTCAGGTAATCCGGCTGGCCTGGTAGCAGATCTATACTCATCGTAGCGGCTGAAAAAACGTAATGCCGCGCTTGGGGAAACGTGATGGCACTGGTTGCAGCGTCCTTGTTGTAAAGTGCCAGCGTACTATCCGCAAAAAATACCGCGAAATAAGGCGTTGCAATGGCCTGGGCAATGCGGGCCACTTCCACCATGCTATCACGTTCTGCCCAGTGCTCGAAAGCGCGGGTACGGCGGCGACTTTGGGGATCGTCGTACGGATCGTACCCATACCATATCCGCGCGCGATCTTCGCCGATATGCCGGTATACCGCGACGGCCTGCGGCACCGCCGGTTGTTTTTTGTCGACCTGTATGCCTTGTTCCGAATACGTGAGCACTTCCCAACGGCCGATTAGCAGCGTTGTGGGAGGAGCTGCAATCGTTTGTGCAAGTGCAGGTTGCAGGACGCAAGACAAGACAAGCAGCAGTCCCGGAAATCTTAAATAAGTCATTGGTTGATAGTTTTGAAGCGTAAAATTAGACTTATTTCTCAACAAAAGGCTTATCTTTGTGGTTACATTATCGTTGCTAAAGCCTTAAAAACCAATTCACTAGCCCCCAAGGTCTTTTGCATGCCTATCGACATCATTTTCATTGCCGTTTTCGCTTACGGATTCTGGCAGGGCTATAACCGCGGCATCATCAGTACGATCTTCAACGTGCTGGGGTATGTCTTTGGCGTGGTACTGGCTTTTAAAATGACGCCTACGACGACGAACATTATGGAACGGCTCTTTAATACTGCCAATCCATCGCTTTTCCTGGCAGCGTTCATCGTGAATATTATTTTTATTATGTTCATTTTGCGCACGGCAGCGCGGGGCATGGAAGGCGTTTTCCGCACCTTGTACCTGGGCGTGATCAACCAACTAGCCGGTGGCGCGGTGCTGGGCAGTATGGCGATTTTGATTTATAGCGTCCTGATCTGGTTCGCCGTTAAAGTGCAGTTTTTGAATGAGGTAACCATCAGAGAATCAAAAACCTATCCTATTTTAAAAGATTTGCCTTCCACTGCCAAGAGTATGGCGGCGCGATTTCAGCCTTTTACGGAAGACGTGTGGGGCACCGCCCTGAAATGGATGAACAATGTGCAAAGTTACGGCGTCGAAAAAACGGCTACCAAACCCCGGGTCTATGAATTGCCGGATGACGGAAAAGGGATTGAGCCCGACCCCGACGCGCCCCGGCCGGTGACCCAGCCACCCAATAACGAGGGCAACGGTATAGAAGATTGACCTCCCATGCGCATCCTGTTGCTCGACAATTACGATTCATTTACCTATAATTTGTACGATTATCTGTTGCAGACCGGCGTTGAATGTACCGTGCTGCGCAATGATGTATTCGAACTCGACGACCTGGAGCGATCCTCCTTCGACGGCATCGTACTTTCTCCGGGCCCTAAACGCCCTGTCGATGCCGGTTTGATGATGTCGGTCATTGCACGTTGGCACCAGCGCCTGCCGATACTCGGCATTTGCCTGGGGCATCAGGCGATCGGTGAATTTTTCGGCGCACCCCTGATCAAGGCCGCCCTGCCCATGCACGGTAAGACCAGCGTGATTCAACACAGCGAACACCCACTTTTCACCGGCATACCCACCTCGTTTACCGTCATGCGCTACCATTCTTTGTTGCTGGAATCGCTGGACGGCACACCGCTGGATTGTATCGCCCGGACGGCAACGGGAGAAATTATGGCTTTAACCCATCCAACGCTGCCACTAACCGGCGTGCAATTTCACCCCGAATCCATTTTGACGGAATATGGATTGCTGCTGCTGCAAAACTGGGTAAACAGCTTTAAAAGGAAAAATGCCGGAACGTAAAATTGGCACTACTTTTACGCGCAATATGGAGGCCATTTTTTGCAAATGTTAAAAAAATGCCTTTGCCTATTTACTTTCTGGGGTGCAAACCCACTTTTATCATCGGGGAACAAACATTTCTATGCAAAAAGAAGACCTCGCAAACGCGCTACGGACAGGTGGCGCCAGCAGGGATGCAGCGTTGGCTTTTATTTTCAAAGACAGCGATATTAAGAATGGCGTATCGTGGGAACTGCGCAGTTACCGGGAGCAACTGGAGCGCCAGTTGCCCTCGTCGGCCATGACGATGGGGGGCAAACGCATTCGCACCTACGTGGATTTTTTTCTGGTAGAGGCCGTTTTTGAGTTGGATAAATCCATCCGGTACGATAACTTTAAGGGGGTTTCGTACGGTGAAATTTTCAATTTTTTGAAAACAACCGCCTATCGGAAATGCCGGGATACGTTTCAAAAAATGTCGGAAAGTCCCACCGATATTTTACCGGAAGGGGCATCGATGGATGCCAGTGAGCTCGAGAACAACGAAAAAAAGCACGTTTTGCACGCTGTTTTGGCGAAACTGGGGCGTAGTTGCGCCGAGATTCTCTTGCTTTTTTACAGCGGTTATTCGTACGAAGAAATCGCTCCTAAATTAAAACTGGCCAATGCGGATACCGCAAAAGCCACCAAAGCCAATTGTTTCAAGAGCCTGAAAGGATACCTAACCGAACGTCCGGAGCTCGCCAATTTTTTTAAAAATGCATCATGAACACCGAATTGCACCATAAAATAGACCGCTATTTATTGCGCGGTCAAATGCCCCCGGCCGAACGCCAGTCATTCGAAGCGGAGCTCGCGGCCGATGCGGCGTTGCGCGCGGCCGTGGAAGAACATCGGCAGGTCCTCGAGGCCGTTGACCTGCTGGTATACGACCATATCGTCGATGTGTATGTCGCGCAACCGGAAATTGCGACGGTAGCGAAACATATCCCCTTGTACCGCCGGCTTATCCCTGCCGCAGTGGCGGCCTCCTTGCTGCTTTTTGCCGGTTGGGGTACCCAGCGATACGCCCAGGGCAATTTCAGCAATGCCGCACTGGTAGCCACGGCATACCAGCCCTTGCCACCCAATGCCACCCTCGGCACAGCGGGCGACCATGCGCTGCGCGAAGGATTTAATGCCTATAAAAAGAAAGATTATGCGGCTGCCATCGCGTTTTTCAAAACGATCGACGCGACCGATACGCACGCTGCCGAAGCCAGTTTATACGCCGGTTATGCCTATTTTGAAATGAAAAATTATGCGCAGGCGACCCCGCTTTTTGCTGCTGCTGCGCAAAATAAAACCGGTCTTTTCGCAGAAAATGCAGCCTGGCACGAAATCCTTGCCCTATTGGCCGACGGCAAAAGCGGCACGCCGGATTTTCAAACTAAACTCGCCCGGATTGCCGGCAACCCGCAGCACAGTTTTAACGGTGCGGCGGTAGCGTTGGTGAAAAAGTTGAAGAGTCCGTTGCGGGGAATTGTGCAGGAGTGAGGTGGCAGATTCAAGTTTACAATGTACCCGTCCTAGGTTTGATAAAGGCGATTTTAGGGCATGAAAGTAGCAAAACAGCCGAAATATAGGCCCATATTATAAAAAAAGTAGGCATAAAATAAAAAATCCGCTGGATGATTTGGATATTGGAAATATAACAATATATTTGCCCATCCAAAATCAGTGCCACATGAACCAATTCGCTCCCTTTCCTTACCTGATATTCTATTCCTTTATGTTGCGTGCATCCAGCTGGTTGCGTTGGATGCACGCAACTGCTATTGGCGAAAGTCGCTGTAGAAATCTCGTATACACCTATTTTTATTGTCTCCTTGCGTTGCGTGAATCCAGCCGATTGCGTTGGATTCACGCAACTGTTATGTTGACATAATGGGGTTTTACGCAATGGTGATTATGGAGGGGTATTGACGGATAACCTTAGTT
>JBBRDQ010000289.1:0-4976 GCA_038203695.1 Chitinophagales bacterium | reverse complement strand
CGGCGTCGAAAAATTGGCATTGTCCACCCCGCTTCCATCAAATGCTTCGGCTTGAACCGCATCGCCAGTCTGGCCTTGGGCACCGTAGTTGTTATCCTGAAAATTACCTGCTGCCGGATCAAACCCATATTTATAGGTGATATCGTGCATCATGTTATTGAGGTAAAACAGGTTAGTGATCGCCGCATCGCGATTATCGTTCGGCTCGGCGTTCGCATCGTAGGCGAAGTCAAAGATCAGTCCGACACCTCCATCGACCGACTCGCCGACGGTTCCGGTATTATCCTCTGCGGCATCATCGTACGCCCACACATTATTACCACGGGTGTAGGTGTACTCTGCACCAGCCTGGCCATTGGTATCGTGCCAGCCGTATGGCGAGGCGATGGCATCAGCGGGATTGACCACCAGTTGACGCGGGCCATGTGCAGGGCTTTCGGTTGGCAGCGCAAATACCTTGTACGACGTTGCATTGTCAGGAGGCGGGGGCGCTAGCGTAAGTGCCGTTGCAGTTTCAGGCTGCTCGTGCTGGCATGCCTCACCCAAGCGGTGGGCGCTTCCGGCTTTGCAATAAACAGTCTGGTTGGTTTTATCCAGGATGAGGCCGTTTTGCGCATCCACTTGCATAATCCACAGGTCGGATGTATTGGCCTGGTCGATGATCATGGTCCAGGCCAGCCGCACTTTACCATCGCGCTGGGCTACATAACAAATCGATACCGGAATATCTTTTTTGGAAATAGCGCCGCCTTCGAATACGAAATTGCGGTCGTTGATTTTTTCGCGCAGCGAAGGAACACTAAAACCGGTAAAACCGAGATTCGCCATCGCCAAATCCAGGGCTTTATAAGCGCTGAGGGAAGGCGACTGTGTATTGATCCGATGTGCCAGATCCGCCTGAAAACGGTGCCCCAGGTGGGAAACGCCGCCATTGGGCCGCACGTGCAGCCCAAAAACACCATTAAACAATGGAATACCCGCAAATTGCTGTTGCAACCAGACGTGGGTAATGGTCACGCCATCGTGTGTAGAAGCATATTCACGCACTACTTTCACGTCGGCTACATCGGCGGCGGAAAGTTCAAATTTGGTGGGGTTTTCCTGTAAAAAACGCAGCGCAGTTTCGCGGGGCGTGCGGGCTGATTGCGCCATAAGGCCGTGGACAACCCCCAAAAGGAGGCCGGCCAAGAGTAACATACGGGCGGGTAGACAACGTCGAATCATGTGTCAGACAAGTTTGATTTAATGAAAATGACTAGTAGAAAGAGAAAGATTACGATAATAAGCCGCCAAAGATAAGCAAGCACGGACGTTTCCACTATCCTAAATCCAAAAATGCCAGTATTTGCCAATGACAAAAGCGCGTTGGGCTACGCACATTTTTCCTACTTTTGTCGCAAGATTTATACACCTTGGATTTAAACCCATTTTCTCACCTTTCCGAACCGGACCCCGGCGTAGCCATGCCCGAAGTAAAATTATTTGCCTGTACTGCTTCCAAAGCGTTGTCTAATGACATTGCCTTTCATTTTGACACCCGCCTGAGCGATACGACCCTCGCCCGTTTCAGCGACGGTGAGATGCAAACCATCATCAACGAGAGTGTACGCGGTTCTTTTTCTTTTTTTATCCAAAGCACCTGTCAGCCGCACGATAATCTGATGGAATTACTGCTGTGGATCGATACTGCCAAACGCGCTTCAGCCGGATATATCACTGCGGTCATTCCTTATTTTGGTTATGCCCGACAAGACCGTAAAGACAAACCGCGGGTACCGATCAGTGCCAAACTCATCGCTAATCTGTTGACCTCTGCCGGCGCAAACCGCATTATGACCATGGATTTGCACGCCGATCAGGTGCAGGGATTTTTTGATATTCCGGTCGACCACCTGCGTTCGGAGGCGATCTACATTCCGTACCTGGAAGCGCAGGATATGTCGAATGCCATTTTTGCCAGCCCGGATGTGGGTGGGGTGAAACGGGCGCGTTCGTATTCCAAACATTTTAGACGCGAACTGGTAATCTGCGACAAATACCGCTCAAAAGCCAACGAAGTATCCAGTATGACGGTCATCGGCGACGTAAAAGGTGCCGATGTAATCCTGGTAGATGACTTGGTAGATACGGCAGGTACGCTTTGCAAAGCAGCCGATGCCTTGATTGAAAAAGGCGCAAAATCGGTACGAGCCATTTGTACACATCCGGTATTATCGGGTAAAGCCTACGAGAACATTGAAAAATCGATGCTGACCGAATTGCTGGTATGCGATACCATTCCGCTGTCGCAAGAATCGCCCAAAATCAAGGTGCTTTCTACCGCCAAATTGTTTTCCCGGGCGATCCGGAATACGGTGGAACACAAGTCTATCGCGGCCTTATTTATGGGCGGATAAATTCCTTAAAAAAAATTTACCCCTAAAATCCGCCGCTCCTGCGAATTTTACACCGTTTAATAATTGGAAGTTGCAGGCCCAACTTTGCTTTATTTATCTTGTGTCAAGTTTTCTCATAGTATGTTTTGATATTCCTACTGCTGTCCCTTCTTAGCAGTAGGATTTTTTTTAAATCCAGGGCCTCCGCTTTTGTCCATAAAATCTATACGCCTGACCGCCTTTTAGCAGTCAGGCGTTTCTTTTTTAGCGTTCTGGGTCGGTTTAAAACAGTCGGGCTGATATGCTGTTGATACAATGAAACCTTGTTATCTTCCCGAACTCTTTTCAACCCGCACCTACGATGGATCTTGCCATGAAAAAGTTTCTTTTGTTTTCCACCCTGTTTGTCGTAGCCGTGGCTTGCTTCGGCCAAGTGAAAAGCGGTGCCTACCGGCTGATGCTGAAGGGCCTGCTCCATCATTCCGTACCGGAAATACTCGTACCACAAGCCGCCAGCGACAGCGCCGGCATTACGTTTCTCGATGCCCGGGAACCCAAGGAATATACGGTAAGCCATATTGCCGGCGCTATTCCAGTCGGATACGATGATTTTAACGTGGCGAATCTGCCCGTTTTATCGAAAGATCAGCGTATTGTGGTCTACTGCTCGGTAGGGTATCGCAGCGAAAAAGTAACGGAACAACTGCGCACAGCCGGTTTCACCAACATTGCGAATCTCTACGGTGGTATTTTTGAATGGGTCAATCAGGGGTTTCCGGTCTATGATGCGCAGGGGCCGACGCAGCAAGTGCATGCGTTCAGCCGCACGTGGGGCGTGTGGCTGAAGCGGGGAAAAAAAGTATATTAGGCCGCGACAGTCTCCTTTTTATTGGACTACAAAGGAACTCCTTCCAATACCCAGCGCCGTTTCCAACTGCATAAAGTACACGCCGGCGGTTTTCATTTCGCCAACTGGCAGGTCGATGCGGTTGCTGCCTGCCACAAAATCCTGCTCGGCGGCCCAGATCACTTTCCCTTGCACATCCGTAATTTGCAGCGATCCGCGTACAGCGGCGGAAAGGTCGAACGTGACGACGGTTTTTTCGCTGACGGGATTCGGGCTGATAGCCAGCGTGATCTCCGGAACGGCCATTGTAGGTGCATTGGCCGGGCGAAGGGGCGGTTTGGGATCGTTGGGTTTTACTTGAAAAACGATATTGGCCCTATTCAGCAGGTAGGGGCCCGATTGCAAACCGCTGATTTCCAGCGAGTCATACGGTTGGAGTTCTTTTTCCAGCAACTGAATAAAATCAGACGCAACCAAGCCATTTGTCACGGTTATCTTATAGTCTTTGTATCGAAGGTCGAAAGAGCAGTTTGGCAATAACACATCTTCCCGGTAAATTTGGAAGGGCATTTTGAGCATATCGAGTATCTCCTTACTGGTAAGATTGAAATTTAGGATGTTTAAACCATGATCCACAAAGACTGTGTGGCCCTTTACTTCTACTGTATTGGCGTAAAAATTATTGACATGCGTCCAGTAACCGCCCCACTTCAAACTGTAATTCTTTTTATCGGAACGCCGTACCTGCAATCGGGGATCATCTTCTGCTACAATCTCAAACTTGGCTATTCTACTAGTCCACTGCTTCCGAGTAATATACATCGGTGGAGGGGCATCTGCATAGATAGATATGATTGTATCCACAACGTATGGGGCAGGAAACGGAAAAACGCCTTCCAGCATCAGCAAAGTGCCTGATTCTACATGTGCGCTCGGATCATCAAGTTTTGCAATGATCTGGGTCAGACTAAATGTCGAGTCGGCATTGGCCTTTGAAAAATACAGTAGTGGCAAATTCTTTTGTGCACTGACTAAGTAGAAATTAAATTCTGCTACTTGTTTGGTGTCTTTGCCGGGCAACGTGATGGAGGGATCGTGCCGGAGGATTTCCCGAACTTCTGCCAGGGTGTAAAACTGCCGGTTGAGATCGTAGAGCGGACTATCCCAGTGTACGTATTCGCTTTCGGTAAGATCGGGATCTGCCAGCGGCCAGTTGTATTGCGCTGTTTTGCGCGCAAGCCAGGCTGGCGATTTTGTTTCCATGTATACCCGGATCGTGCAGTTACCGCCGTTCGGCAGCCGCAGGTCCTGCAATTCCAGGTATTCATCGCCCTGCAAGGTCGCGATGTAATCCTCCAGTTTAGTGCGTTTGGCAGCATAGACGGTTTCATCGTTGTAATCGCTGGACACGGATAAGGTATTCAGCGTAAAAGCCAGTTTCTGTTCGAGCGACTGGCCGTTATACAGCCGCGGTTCGCGTTTTAGGCATTCTTTAAACAGGTCAGGGGCCAGGGTGATTTCCCCGGAATAAGTATCGGTCGTGGTGCTGTGGGTGATGTTACATTGTATTTGTCCCCAGTAAAAAATGTATGGGGTCGGGTCAGCGGGTGGCGGGGGCGGAACGGGTTTATCGGCTACAATGTTGATGGCATCGAGTTGCGCAAAGTAATTTTCCACCGCTTGGGTGACCGCGCGGAACGGCGCAGCGACCGGCAGTCGATCGACTAAACGAAAGGAAAACAGGAGCATTAGCG
>JBBRDQ010000288.1:0-5046 GCA_038203695.1 Chitinophagales bacterium | reverse complement strand
GCGCAGGAGAAATTAGACGCCGGCGCGGATCTGGTGCAGATTTATACGGGACTGGTGTACGAAGGGCCGGGGCTGGTGGGGCGGATACTTTCGTGGCTATTAAAAGGTTGATGGACGATTGTTGATTACATGGATTGATGAGGTAATGCGCGTGCCTGGCATTGCGTAATACCTGTGGCAGATATTAGGGCGCTTTAGCAAGAATAGGTAAATAAACACGCACGGCTTTCCCACGAGAAGCGGTGCGATCACCCCTGCACATACACCACCGATTTCTCCTCAAAAAATTCCTCCTGAAAAAATTTTCGGATGGGGAAAACCTCGGTGTAAGACGCTGCTTTGCCCGGCAATGCCTTGAGTTCTTCCTTTAAATTACCGCCTTTCAGGGCAATAATGCCGTTCGGATAGGCATGCTCCTGTTTTTTGCGCAGCATCCGCTGACTCCAGATGAGCAATTGGGAGAGTGTAGTCACGCCACGCGTCGTCACAAAATCGAATTTGCCGGGCATTTTTAATTCTTCCACCCGGGCGTGCAGGGCAGTGACGTTGGTCAGGCCAAGCGCATCCGAAACCTCCTGTACGACGCGGATCTTTTTGCCTGTGCTATCGATCAGGGTAAAATGCGTTTCCGGAAAAAAGATCGCCAGCGGGATGCCCGGAAAGCCGCCGCCCGTACCCAGATCGAGTACTTGTGCACCCGGTTTGAAAGTAAACAATTTGGCGATCGCCAGCGAATGCAGCACGTGCCGCTCAGTCAGATTCTCAATGTCCTGCCGGGAAACCACGTTGATTTTGGCATTCCATTCGGTATAAAGCGGTTCTAATTGCGCAAAAAGGGCCAGTTGTTCGGCGCTCAATTGCGGAAAATGTTGTTTGATACGATCCATTTAGTCGGATGCTTTGGGCGTGAGGTCTTCGAACATTTTTTCGGCCTGCTGTCTGCGCGCCGGATCGGTCATATTGCCGATAGCACGCTGCACGGCACGATGGGCTCGTTCGCGCATGTTGGGGTTTTTCTGCGATAATTTCACAAAAGCCAGCGCCTGATACCAGTAGATGTCCTGCCCGAATCGCTCGAGATCTTCGATTTTTGAAAAACAAGCCAGGGTTTGGCTGGGGTCATTTTCCTGCAAGGCGATCAGGCCGAGATAAAAATAGGCATCGGATTGACATTCGGAGAGTTCCTCACCGCTTTCAGCGATCACCAGCAAGGTTTCCGAAGCGGCTTCAAAATCTTTATTTTTATAAAATTCATCGGCTTCTTCCAGCATCTGCTGACAAATAGCCGGGCGCTGTACAGTCGAATCCAGTAAAGTAGCGCTGCCGTAACGCGCCTTCACATCTTCCATAATGCTGGCCGGTGGGGCGAAATTGTCTTTATAAACTTCCACGGGCCGCTTTTCCTCATGAAAAATGCGGTACAAAGCCAGGACGATTAAAATCGCAAATACCCCGAGAATGATCCATACCGCATAACTGTTGCGCGCCTGCCGGCGGGGTGGCGCATCTCCGCCAATCAGTTGTTTTTCTACCCTGTAGGCATGTTGCCAAAATGTATATCCGGCCTGGTCCTGGAAAGAGGCGGTGACCCAATGCGGTACTTCAACCTGCGTCGGGTCGGTGATTTGCAAAGTAGCACGCAGCGCTTTTTCACAATCCGCAGATTTATTGGAGTTTACCAGTGGCGTAATGCCCGACGGGTCCGGCATATAGGCCGTCGTCAGCGTTTGCTGGCAATTGGGGGTAAGTTTGGAAAAAGCGCGCCAGGCAACCAGATGCTGACGGGTATCGCGCAGACCTGCCTGCGCAGGCACCTGTGCACGCGTATCGGGTTCATCCGGCGTGGGCAGGATATCCGGCGCGGGTTGGTTGCGCTCGATCAGCCAGTCGCGGTAATGCGCCAGGGCCAAGGCTTTGAGGTGGAAATAAAAAGGCGCATCCGCCGGAAAAATTTCAGCCCGCGCCTGACGGGCGGCTTCGTTGAGGGCGACAAAGAAAAACACCCCTCCATCGGCATCCGAACCACCCCAGGCACGCACGGCTCGGACAATCGCCGGTCGAAAATCAGTATAAATCTGCGTGATCGCGGTCTCATCCGCTTCGCGCAAACCGCTTATGTAATCAACGGAAGGAGTATGTTCCATGTATGAATGCGTATTGATTGGTTAACTGTGCCACAAAGGTAGCATAAAAAAGAGCCGAGACATTGCTGCCCGGCTCCATGAAAACACCTAAAACCCTATTAACTAACCTTATGAAACATTTTCGCAAGCCCGATCCGGTCTGTATAAAACCTTTATGACCGCGAAATTTCTTTGCCGTGGCGATTCGTTTTAAGCAAATCTTAACCTATTAACACAGAACGCATATTTTGGTTGAAAGGCCGGGCTAAAAATTTTCAATTGGCTAATTCTTTACATTTAAAGTTAAAAAAGGCCCGACCAGGCACATTGCCTAGTCGGGCCTCTAAAGAGATATTTGGCAGGAACGCGAAGGGGTTAGGCCACTTCAATCGTTTTTACTACAGGCTGAAGTTCTGGTTTGCGCGTCAACTCCACGTGCAGGATTCCATTGTTGTAGATCGCCGTAACGCTATCTGTATCAATCGTTTGTGGCAGACGAAAAGAGCGCTCAAAGTTGCTGAAAGCAAACTCATGGCGGTGCACTTTTACGCCTTCCTCGGCTTTTACCTCTTTTTTACCGGTAACGGTCAGCACGTTTTTCTCGACTTTAACGGTGAAGTCTTCTTTGCCCAGACCGGGTGCCGCAACGTCCAGCCGAAAGCCGGCAACTGTTTCCAATACGTTCACAGGCGGTTGGGTACTGGTAAAATTGGCCGGTGAAAAGTCGTTCAGCGCGGAATTCAACAGTCCGTTGAAGATGGTTTTGTAAGGGGCTGGTTGAAATTGCATAAGTGCCATAGTACTAAAAATTTGAGTTGTTGTGTGAAGGTTGAATGTCAAGCCGATGTACTCGGATGTTTCTCCTTATTCAATTTACATACCATGCCGAAAAAGCCGATTTTTTGACAGAAAAACAAATGTGGCTAGTGACATTATGGCAGTTTTAAATTTAAAACTGCCATAATGACGTATTAAATGGATAATAAAGTATTTAGAAGCAGGCAGATTAGCAACAAGTACGCCTGTGACATTACTTATCTTTGCATCGTGTCTGGCCTGATCAAAATGTGCAGCATATAAAACAACCAAACCTGAGCTACTATCATCAACTGAAAATATGTTCCAGTCAGACTTATTCAAAAACAAAACCGTGCTCGTCAGTGGTGGCGGCAGCGGAATCGGATTTGCCATCGCCCAGCAATTCCTGCAACATGGCGCGAAGGTTTTTATCGCCTCGCGCAAAAAGGAGCGTTTGGAGAAAGCCGTGCTGGAATTGCACAAATTTGGCCTGGTGCGTGCATTCCCGCTCGATATCCGCGAACCGGAACACATCGAAGCACTGGCCGAACTGATTAAAGCCGAAAGCGGTGGTCTGGATATCCTGATCAACAATGCTGGCGGACAATTCCCCAGCGCGGCGATAGACATCTCGCCCAAAGGCTGGCAAGCCGTGGTCAATACCAACTTGAACGGCACCTGGTATATGACCCAGGCGATGGCCAAACACTTCTTTTTGCCACAACAGGAGGGCATAGTCGTGAATATTGTGGTGAACAATTACCGCGGTTTTCCCGGCATGGCCCATACCGGCGCAGCGCGGGCCGGCGTGAGCAACCTGACCCAATCACTCGCCGTCGAATGGGCGCAAGAGGGCATCCGGCTCAATTGTATCGCTCCGGGCATCATTCAAAGCAGCGGTCTGGAGAATTATCCGCCCGAATTTACAACCGATCTGGCGCGTACAGTACCCATGCAGCGACTGGGCACCGTGGAAGAAGTAGCCGCCCTTACCTTGTTCCTGGCCAGTCCGCTGGCCGCCTACATGACCGGCGATACCATCTATATGGATGGTGGGGCACGACTTTGGGGGGATATCTGGAAATATGAATGAGAAGTTTGCACAAGAAGATTTCGCAAAAGTCAAAATCTTGACTTTTGAGACCATAGGATAATACCCATGCTAAAAAATACCTTTTTGCCAATTATTCCATTGCTGTCTTTGCTACTGATGGCCCTAACGGCGCAGCAAAGCAGCGCACAAACGGCTGATTCTCTGCAATTTACCCGATCACTGCCGGTTAGCCCCCGCTTTGCCACAGTGGATAATCTATCCAATATATACCTGGTCTCCGCCGAGAATATCATTGAAAAATACGACTCGACCGGACGTTTTCTGACGCGGTATTCGAACAACCGACTGGGCCGCCCGACGCTGCTGGACGTCACCAATCCCCTGAAATTGCTGGTCTGGTACGCCGATTTTCGCACCGTCATCCTGCTCGATCGCAGCCTGACTGTCTTGGGCGAACTGGACCTCATCCGTGCCGGATTCCCGGATGTACGCCTGGTCGCCGCAGCCCCCGATGGCAATCTATGGGGCTACGATGAAGTGAATTTCCGCCTGCTGAAACTGGCCTCTGATGGCACCAAACTCGCCGAAAGTCAGGCGCTCAACCTGCTGGAATTCACGCCGCGCCAAACCGCGTGCATCCGCGTCACCGATAGTTACGTATTCGTCGCCGACCCCGAAGCGGGCATCGGCATCTTTGACGTGTTTGGACAGTTCAACCGCGTATTCAAACCGCTGCACCCGGTCCGCGACTTTGTGGTCTGGCAAAATCAGTTGTGTTATACTGCGGACACCGCAATTGTCATTGAGTCGGTGCAGGGCTGGAATCTGAAGCCGCGCACCATTGCATTGCCCGCTGGCGCAGGGCTTGTCTGGCTGGCTGGAGGCTGGGTGCTGGTGCAGGATGAGGCGGTGCTGCGGGTGGGGCGGTATTGAAAGATGTTCCTGAAAATGGACTTAATCCTTTTCAGGAACATCTTGCAATAAATATTCTTACTGCTTTGTGCAGTCTAGCAGTAAAGTTATTGTAACCAAAATTATGCGCTGAAAATCACGCGCTTATCTTTAGGCCAT
>JBBRDQ010000287.1:0-5067 GCA_038203695.1 Chitinophagales bacterium | reverse complement strand
GCGACAGATCGCGTACGCCGGGCTGGCCGCGGTCGGCCTGCAATTCATTGTCGATCGCATCGAGCAGGTTGCCCATCAAAAAAATCAGCGAACTGCGGCGATCGGCTTCCTGTAGGTAGGTTTGTTGATCGAGGCGGATATTCTGGCTGGTCAGCAGTTGATTTTGCTGGATTAGCAACTTGTTTTGGTTGTACAGCAGCACAGTGCCCAGTACACCGCCAAAACTAATAAAGAGCGTCTGGAAGATTGTCACTATCCAGCGGCGGAAATTCATCCAAGAATACCAGGCGAACAACTTGTTGAACAGGATATTAAAATCCTGCTTGGCCGAGTCGTAGTCTTTATTCCAGGCGTTTTCAAACAACGAAATCCCCCGCGTTTTCACTTCGCCCAGATCGGTATCCGTCACGCCAAACAAGCGTTTCAGTACCGTCTCTTTGTGCTGGATCAGTATAAATGCCAGCGCAGACAAAAGCACGATCGTGGCCACAAACCCAATTAAGATGGCCCGGATATACTGTTCCAACGCATCCAAACCGAACATAGCCAGCAACGAACCCAGCAGGATACCGATCACCAGCGCAATGATGGTGCGCGAGTAGATATCAATTTTATTGGCTGGTTTCGGTTGACTCATGTGCTCGTAGGCGATTGATTGTGTGTTGATTATACAAAATTTTAGTTGCTTATACCCGGCATCTTACCGGGATTAGGCGGCCCGAATGTCGGTAGTTTTTAGAAAAGAAACGGTAAAAATTGAACCGCCCGAAAAACAGTGCCTTCCAGCGTTTTTTTAAGCAAATTCTTGCCAGATTTTAAGGTTTGTTTAAGGTCGTTTTAAGTCCTGAATCATCCCTGTGCCGTTCCTTTGTGGCTTCAAACCAGAAAATGCCCATCGTATGATACACAAGAAACTACATTTTTTACTTTTTTTGCTTTGCCTGGCCGGATCAATGGCGGCACAAAGGTCGGTCGACACCATTCAAAGCCGCATGCTGGAAGAAGTAAGTATCCGCGCCCGACAAAGTACGATCAGCCGTTTGCCGGATGTCCAGACGACTTACCTGTGGTCGGGTAAAAAAAGCGAAGTAATTAATCTGGAAAATTCGGACGCTAATATTGCGGAAAAAACACCCCGGCAGGTGTTTGCCAAAATCCCCGGCGTATTTGTCTACGACATGGACGGCACGGGCAATCAGACCAATATTTCAACCCGCGGTCTCGATCCGCACCGCGGCTGGGAGTTCAACATCCGCGCCAACGGCATTATGACCAATTCGGATATTTACGGGTATCCGGCCAGCCACTTCAGTCTGCCGTTCGAGGCCGTCGGGCGCATCGAACTGGTGCGGGGTACCGGTGCACTGCAATACGGCGCGCAATTCGGCGGCATGCTCAACTATTCGCTAAAACAACCCGATACGACCCGCCGCTTCGCTTTTGAAACCATCAATTCGATCGGCTCCTATGGCCTGGCCAGCACCTATAACGCAGCGGGCGGCAAAATCGGCAAAGTCCAGTACTATGCTTATTACAGCAAACGCGTGTCCGACGGTTACCGCGACAATGGCAAATCGGACTACAACGGACAGGGTCTTATCCTGAAGTACACCCCGACTGCAAATTTCGATATCACGGCTCAACTCCTGCGTTCGAGATACGTGTACCAGATTCCCGGCCCGCTCACCGACGCGATGTTCGAGGCTAACCCGCGCCAGGCAACCCGTTCGCGCAACTTTTTTAACCCCGAAATTTACGTGCCTTCGCTGGCCGCTAATTACAGGATTAACGACCATACACGCCTGAGTTGGACGGCCTCTGCGGTATTGGGCCAGCGCCGCAGTCTCCTGTTCGACCGGTTGGCAAATATCAAAGATACCATCAATGCTACCACGCTCGCTTACAATCCGCGCCAGGTGGACATCGACCATTTCAACAGTTACAATACCGAAGTGCGCTTGCTGCACAACTATACCTTTTTCGGACAAACTTCAACCTTAGTGGCTGGTGTTCAATTGATTAACAACGACCTGAACCGTCAGCAACAGGGAAAAGGCACTACGGGTTCTGATGTGAATTTCACCATCGACGCCAGCGGCTGGGGTCGCGACCTGCACCTGAAAAGTCAAAATATAGCGGTTTTTGCGGAAAACAAATTCCAGTTGACCGACCGGTTCTCGGTGAGCCCAGGAGTACGGTATGAATCAGGCAATTCCAAATTGTCGGGTAAAACGACGTATTACGATCCCGAAGAACTGGGCAATACGATCCATCACAAGTTCCCGCTCTTTGGCGCGAACGCCAATTTTATCATCAACCGCAGCCAAAATCTGTACGCGGGCTTTTCACAGGCCTACCGCCCGGTTATTTTCAAAGACATTATCCCGGCAACCATCTACGAACGCTCCGATAAAAATTTGAAAGACGCCTACGGTTATAATTCGGAACTCGGGTATCGCGGCAGCGCCGGCGATTTTAAATGGGATGTGAGTGTTTTCCGCACCCAATACAATAAACGCCTCGGCAGTGTCGCGCTGGAAGAGAACGGGGTCTTCTACATCCTGCGGACCAATATCGGCAACACGCTGACCCACGGACTGGAAATATTCGGCGAATATGACCACGGCATCACCAATGACCTGCACTTTAATATTTTCACCGCTACTGCCTGGTTCGATGCAAAATACCAGCATGCGAACATCCGGGTGGGCAATGCTAACCGCAACATTGACGGCAATAAAGTGGAGAGCGTACCAGCATGGACGAGCCGTAACGGCGTGAATATCAAGTACAAACAACTCAGCGTTTCGTTCCTGTACAGCTATACCGCCGAGACTTTTGCCGACGCATTGAATACCGTAACACCCTCTGCCAACGGCGCAGTAGGTCTGGTACCAGCCTATAGCCTGCTGGATTTTAACGCCTCTTTCCGGGCACAGAACCTGACGTTCCGGCTCAGTGTCAACAACCTGACCAACGAACAGTATTTCACCAAACGACCGACCTTTTACCCCGGCCCGGGCATCTGGCCTTCGGATGGCCGCAGTGTGGTGCTGACGGTGGGCGTAAAACTGTAGGATACCCGGTAGGGCAAGGATTGCAGGCAGAATCCGATTTTGCCATCCTGCACGATATTTTATTGCGTGACGATCACGCCATCCTTTGCACTTTTTTGCTTGATATTGACCAGAATCTGGTGCAGCGTTTCGGCGGCAAGTCCGTGTAAAACCAGCCGATAGGCTGCATTATAAGTCGTTGCCGGCACCATGGGATGTTTATTGTTTATCAAACCGATATGCGCCGGACTACTCAGAATTTTGGCCGCATAAATAGCGATTGTTTCATCGAGTTGTAGCGAATTACTGGCGCGGATAAAGTCGTTGTACGTCAGGAACAATTGGTAAAATGGGGTAAAAACTTCAATAGCGGAGCGCAAATCCAGTACATTGGTCCATTTGTACGGAAAGTCTATATGCGCGAACTGGTCTTCGGTGATAAAAGACAAATCCAGGCTCGACTTCGGCATTACGTGAATCTTCTTTTCGATCAATTGACTGTTCAGGTGAATGACGAAGTTGTATAAATTCAGATCATGCAACAAAAACAGGTCTTCTTTAACTGCTTCAAAATCTTTGGGTTTGAGTGGACTCGTCTCTACGGCCACCTGGTCGATATTTTTTGAAATAAACTCCAAAATTTCACTTCCCACCCAAAAGTGCCTGAATATCAATAAATTAGCATCCGGGCTTACAAACTTTCGCAATCCCCATGACAGGATACGGTGTAATACCTTAGAAGAATTGGGGAACTTTGGAAAGAAAAATTTGAAGACATAAATAAACACCATGGTGATCTTGGACCCCACAATGATGAATGGCAACAAATAGCGCGCAGACCAGGAATTATTGTCGCGCATCAGCGCCAGTTTTGTCCGCGGATTAATTGGTATGCTGTTGTCCAGGTACAGGGCGAGCCAGGGATTCGGATCGCGCGGATCGTGCGTGGAAATATCCGTAAAAATATTTTGCGAAGCCATTTTATCGAAGGATAAATGAGAAGTAGTAAAGAAGTGTGTTTGGCCTTGCATTTCACGGCAACCTGAACGTTCAGCCAGTTACATTATTTATTGATTTGCCGGTTTTTGAAATTTCAATAAACCACAAACTGCCAGAAAACGCATATAGTAATAACCAAAATCCATTTTTTGATTGATTTCTCCCAGGTTTACCTGATCCGCCTGGTCGTGGTGATTGGCATGCCAACCTTCGCCAAAGGTCAGATAAGCCAGCAAGGTATTGTTTCTGGCACGGTGATACGCAGCCCCGAATGTTCCCCGCAGGTGGGCAAAAGAATTGATCGAATCGCCCAGATTATAAATAACCACCAGGGTAAACCAGGTAGCAAGTATGCCGGCTTTTCCAAAGAACAAATAACCAGCACCCAGTAAAACGGTAGCGTATATCCACATAATCCATTGATAAACAGATTTTTGGCTCACCCATGCACAGTAGTCGTCCTGTTGTATATCCATAGACTTGTCATTGTATTGCTGATTTGTTCGCGGTCGCCAGTATGCGTCGAAATACATCCGGAAAATACCTGACAATGCGTATACGGTACAAATAAAAGCATTTTTCGACTGAATATACCACCCGCAATGGGCATACCAAAACCCATCGACCAGGGGCGAATGCGGGTCGCCCGCTTGGTCTGCAAACTGATGATGTTGCCGGTGCGATCCTACCCACTGCACCGGCGTTCCGGCTGGTAAAGCGAGCAGGATCATTATCTTTTTAAAAAGCGGCTGTAACGTGGCGATCCGGTGCGTCAGTATCCTGTGATAGGTTACGGAGGCGCCGATACCGCCGAGGCAATACAGCAGAAAACAATACAGCAGGAGTCCCATTTATTTCAGGTCCAAAAATGTGAAATTATCCGGAGCGCCGGTCAAGCCAGTTGCTCCCTGCACGGGTAATTAATAATTGCCCAATTCCTCCAACTGCATTTTATACAAACGTGCCACGATGCGGGCCGTTTTTACCAGTCGCTTAGCAATATCCATCGTCA
>JBBRDQ010000286.1:0-5070 GCA_038203695.1 Chitinophagales bacterium | reverse complement strand
AGCGATTTTGGGGAAATAAAAGCCGATCCCAAAAATGCCGACGTAGTTTATTCCGCCAATGTGGTGACCTGGAAAAGTACCGATGGCGGTAAAAACTGGTCGGCCTTCCGCGGCGCGCCTGGTGGCGATGATTACCACCGTATCTGGATCAATCCGAACAACCCGACCATCATACTACTCGCCAGCGATCAGGGCGCGATTATTACGGTAAATGGCGGCAAGACCTTTAGTTCGTGGTACAATCAACCAACTGCCCAATTCTACCACGTCAGTACGGATAATGCGTTTCCTTATAATGTATATGGCGGACAGCAGGAAAGTGGTTCGGTAGGGATCGCCAGCCGCGGTAACGACGGACAGATTACTTTTCGCGAATGGCATCCGGTCGGTGCGCAGGAATACGGGTATATCGCCGCCGATCCGCTCGATCCGAATATTATCTACGGTGGAAAACTCTCTAAATTTGATAAACGCACCGGCCAAACGCAGAATATCGCGCCACGCGGTACCTACAGCGGACAATACCGGTTCGTGCGCACGGCACCGGTATTGTTTTCGCCGGTCGATCCGCATATCTTGTATTATGCGGGTAATGTGCTGTTTAAAACGCGCAATGGCGGTCATTCCTGGCAGGTTATCAGTCCCGATTTGAGTCGCGAGACGTATCCGGAGATACCAGCCGGGATTGGTAAATACCGCAAGGATGACCTCAAAACCATGCGCCGGCGCGGCGTAATTTATGCACTGGCACCGTCGCCGCTCGATAGCAATACCATTTGGGCCGGCACCGACGACGGTCTGATCCAGGTGACCCGCAATGGCGGCGCTACCTGGACCAATGTAACGCCGCCGGCCATTCCAATTTGGGGCAAAATCTCGCAACTGGACGCCAGCCGCTGGGAGGTCAATACAGTATACGCGGCGGTCAATTGTATCCGCCTCGACGACTTGCGTCCACATGTTTTTAAAACGACCGACGGCGGCAAAACCTGGCAGGAAATCAACACGGGACTGCCGGATAATGAACCGGTTAATACCGTGCGCACCGACAGCCTGCAAGCCGGTTTGTTATTTGCCGGCACCGAAAAGAGCGTGTATGTATCGTTTGACGACGGCCGGCAATGGCAGTCGCTGCAACGCAATCTGCCGCCGACAAGCATCCGCGATCTGGTGATTAAGGACGACGATATTGTGGTCGGTACGCATGGGCGCTCCTTTTGGATTCTGGATAATATTTCACCCTTGCGGGCGCTGGCGAAGCAAAAGTCAGTCGCTGTAGCGGTTACGTTATTTCCACCGCAGCAAGCCACGCGCGTGCGTTGGAATATGAATACCGATACGCCGCTGCCACAAGAAGAACCGGCCGGACAAAACCCGCCGGATGGCGCGATGATCGATTATTATTTGCCGGAAAATGCCGCCGGAATGGTAACCCTGGAAATTTTTAACGCAAAAAATGCCCGGATTCGCCGCTACACCAGCGAAGACCTGGCACCCGACGTGACCGGCGTCAATATACCCTTGTACTGGATTCGTGCGCCGCAAATAGTATCGGCAGCCCAAGGCGCCCACCGTTTTTGCTGGGATCTGCGGCACGATCCCTTGCCGTTCGCCGGGGCGTCCTTTCCGATTGCGGCTATTTATGGCCAGACTGCGCCCGATTCCGATGCGCCACAGGTGCTGCCCGGTACTTATACCGTGAAATTGACGGTAGATGGTAAAATATATGCGCAGTCGCTTGCCGTGCGCATGGATCCACGCGTACAAACGACGCAGGCGGAGTTGCAGCAACAGTACGATTTGTCATTGGCGTGTTACCTGAATCTGCAAAAAATCGCTGCGATTAATACTGCAATCGGGCAAATAGGGGCGTACAAATTTGAGCCGGTGCAGTCGCCCAAAGCGAAAAAAGCGATGGAGAAATCCCTGTTTTTTCAACAGCAAGTCGCCGTGTTAGCGGTGGGTATGCCCAGTACGGCTGATCCCCGGCGGACCATCTCCTTTGCCGGTTTACAACAAACCTTTGCCGGTTTACTCAACAACTTACAGGAGACGGATCTGCCACCGACGCAGCAAACCATCCAGGCGGTACAAACTGCCCAGGCGGATCTGGATAGTTTATTGCCGAAATGGAATGTCTTGAAAGACAAGGATTTAGCGGATATTAATAAGATTTTGCAGGATGCAAAACTGCCGGCGATCAACTTGATACCTGCGTCATTTGTGCCACAAACCACGCATCCAACGGTGCGGTCCCCGGAGTGGCAACCCCTCTTTTCGCCCGATTTATCCAATACTATTTTCCCGAAAGGAATCTGGAGCAACACCAACGGCGAACTGACGGCTACCGAAGACCAGTGTATCTGGTCAAAAAATACCTATAAAAACTTCGTGCTCGACCTGGAATTTAAAACCGCCGATGGCACCAACAGTGGGGTGATCGTGCATTGCAGCGATACCGACAACTGGATCCCGAATTCTGTGGAAATTCAAATTGCTGACGACTATTCGGAAGAGTGGTCCAAAGCGCCGGCTACCTGGCAATGCGCCGCCATTTTCGGGCATTTGGCCGCGACAAAAAGCCGGGTGAAACGGCCCGGCGCATGGAATCATTACACCATCACCTGCAAGGAGCGTGAAATCTGGATCGTCCTAAACGGCGAACTCGTCAACCACATGGACATGAACCGCTGGATTTCCGGCTCGGTCAACCCCGATGGTTCGGGTATCCCGCCGTGGCTCAACAAACCGTTTGCCACCCTGCCACTGGAAGGGCACATCGGTTTTCAGGGCAAACATGCTGGTGCGCCGATCTGGTTTCGAAATATTATGATCCGGGAACTATAACAGGTAGTTATTCTTTCACAATTTTACTTCGCTGAACGATTTTCCCTTTATTATCGGTAAATTCGAGAAAGTAGATGCCGGCTGGGTGTGCTGAAAGGTCAAGCGAGTTTACATTTTTTCTGTCGGCGATAATTTGCCCTGTGGCATTCATGAGTTGAATATTGGTCTGCACCGAAAAATTAATCTTACTTGTAGTCGGATTTGGGGAAATAATCACGGTTGGTGTAACATCGGAAAACGCTGGAACGGCGGAAGCGCCTCCGTTACTTGTTTTGAAAATTCTTCCGTTATATCCGCAGGCATAGCCGGTCCATTCATCGGTAAAGTCGATGGAATAAATATCTGCAAATAAGTCACTGCTGCCTCCGCTTGCATCCGTAAAAGTAACTCCGCCATCGGTGGTTTTATGAATCTGGCTCCAGCCGCCGATATAACCCGTTTGTGTGTTTATAAAATCAAGGTTGTAGCTTTGATGGTCGTTCTGATGTTGCCATACAGCACTGCCATTCACTGTTTTGCCAAAGTAAGAGCCGTACCATCCGCACGTGTATAAAGTATCGTTATCCGGAAAAAACGCCAAATCTTCCAGTACGTGAAACATATCACCAGCATGTACCGATGCTGTATCGCTAATATACCAGTTTGCGCCGCGGTCAGTGGTTTTAAGCACGTACCCTCTTGTAATGGCATAGCCCGTACTGTCATTCACCATACCTATTTTTTTGATATCGACGCCCCATATATAACTTTCCAGGTTCGCTATTTGCCAGGATGATCCTCCATTTATTGTTTTGGCCAAATACCCTTCCGAGAAGTTTTTTTCGCCGCCTACCAATACCGTATTACTGTCCAGCGCAAATACCGAATGCAGGTTGATATATTGTGCTGAATCGAGCAATGAGCAGTTCCATGCGGCACCTCCGTTGGTAGTATGACAAACACTACCCGAATCGCCAACAATCCAGCCTACAGTAGCCGAGAGAAAATAAAGTTCATGAAAATCAAGGCTTAGCCCGGTACTTACGCTGTTCCAATTTGCGCCACCATCGGTAGTTTTAAGTACAGTCCCATTGTTACCGACTACATAACCGGTATTGGCCGTCGGGAATGCTATTTCATTAAGGCTTTCTGTAGTGCCTGAGTTGAGCGGTATCCATTGGGCATTTACCCCATTGTAACCAATCAGGAGTAGCAATAATAAGCAGTTTTTCATCTTTTATATAAGTTAGTGATGGTGTTATAGCCGTTGCAAAATGGTTGTAGAAAAGGTAAACTACAAACTATTGATGGTCAAATGTTTATGTCGAATTAATTTTCACAACTACTTTGTATTGGGTATAGCAATATTGCCGGCATTAATTCATAATGTTGTGGTTTTTTCAAGTGCTATTGTTTTAAGTAGGGAAGGTTGATTGGTAATCAAAGACATGTGGTCTGCAAAAAAGTTGTTTTCTAAAACAACGTCTAAACAAACATACTATTTTCCTTCCAGAGGAATACTCCACAAGATCCCTACAGCGCCCAAAGATAAAAACAAAAAGCCATAGATTCGCAGCATTATTTTTCCAATGATGACCCGGAAAGTGATACTTTCGTGATATTTTAATCCAAATATTTGCATTACGGACGGAAGTCATCGTCAACGGTTAATACTTATGCGTATGAATATTTTGGTTGTCGAAGATGATCCCTACATTGCTGAATTATTGGCTATTCACTTACGCGATTTGCCCGCCGAAGTGTCGATCAGGCATCAGGGTTGGCAGGGCCTGGACGAGGCGTTGAGCGGGAAGTATGATTTTCTGGTGCTTGATCTGATGTTGCCCGGCTTAAGTGGCATGGAGATTTGCCGCCAGCTGCGCCAGCACAAGCAATACCTGCCGGTGCTGATGCTGACAGCACGTTCGGAGGAGCAGGACAAAATCGCGGGGTTGGAAATAGGTGCGGATGACTACCTTACCAAGCCATTTAGTCCGGGAGAACTTTTAGCCAGGGTGCGCTCGATTCTTCGCCGCACCCAGCGGGAAAACCGTCAATTAGCGCAACAGTTACAACGTATCGAGCGGGGTGGATTGGTCATAGATCTGGAAAACCATACCGTGAATAAAGGCGTGAACCGCATCGAACTAACGACCAAAGAATTTGAACTGCTCCTGTTATTTATGCAAAATCCTGGTCGGCCTTATACCCGGCTGGAAATCCTGGATGATATCTGGGGCGAAC
>JBBRDQ010000285.1:0-5249 GCA_038203695.1 Chitinophagales bacterium | reverse complement strand
GGTCCATCATTCAGTACGGCCGGCTGGGTAGGCGAATTGCCAATATCGTCCTGTGGCAGCCAGACGACTGGTTGCTGAATGGGCATATTGGCTACGGCTGCGCTATCGACGGAGAAGGAGTTGTAAAAAGCCCCCGGTTTGAGGTGCAAAATCTTCGAAGAAGGCAACCAGTCGCCCTGGTTGTCGGCAATAAAAATCTGTCCGTCTGGACCGATACCAATGCCGTCGGGGGTGCGCAATCCACGCGCTACAAAGGTAACGCTGCCGTCTTTTCGACTGATTTTCAATACTTTACCGCGATCGGGTATTTGCGGACGCGCACTGGCACCGCCCGGCAAAATAGCCGTGGCCAAGGCTGCATAAAAACTGTCGTCGTCTTTATTGTACACCAGGCCAAAAGCAAATTCGTGGAAATTAGCCGATGCTTTCCAGCCCTTGGCAAAGCAGCGATATTCGTCGATAAGACCGTCGTTGTTGTTGTCAACAAGTTCGGTGAGTTCCTGTTTTTGCAGTACGTAGATTTTTCCATCCACCACTTTTACTCCCAGCGGCTCGGCCAATCCG
The DNA here is from genome assembly GCA_038203695.1 of Chitinophagales bacterium. Lineage (GTDB taxonomy): Bacteria > Bacteroidota > Bacteroidia > Chitinophagales > Saprospiraceae > M3007. Next base: position 4,685 of record JBBRDQ010000285.1, on the reverse strand, counting down.
GCCGCGATCCGGGTAGATTTAATCTTGGCAGGATCACCGCTACCCACATTTTCGAGGGCATACAGTGCGCCGGAAGCATCCCAAGTAGATACCAGTAACCGGCCATCGGGCAAGAAATCCATACCGGCCACTTTGGGCAAAAAAGATTCCGGACGAGCCTGGGTCAGATCATAAGCGGGGTGCACTTCTGTGAGCGCAGTGCCATCGCCCGGAGCGGTCGCACCATTACCACCCCCTAAAGATGCCGCGCCCGCCGGCGCGTCTTTCGTGCGGTGAAAAAAGTTGATTGCCGGAATGGTTTTCATGTCTGGGCTACCAAAACGCGCCCATTTCAAAGCAATGCCACGACCCCCGCCACCATTAAAATAGACCATGCGCAAGGCGTGGTAACCAGCGCGCAAAGCCACTTCGGCTTCTTTGGGTTCCATGCCATGCAGCCCATCATGGTCAATCAGGAGGTGATCGTCAAGGTATAATTTTGCACCGTCGTCCGAACCGAGTTGCAGGAGAACATTATCGTCTTTGTCCAGATACAGATATCCTTTGACTTCCAGCGCAAAGTTGTCTTTGAACGGACCGAAATCAGCGTCCGCGGCTTCGAGTTTATCCGCAATAGCCGAGAAGGTCGGTTTAGCCGTGTAGTTTACTTTTTCTACGCTCATCGGGTTAGCGGTGAGTTGAAATAGACTAATCAGGATGCCGGGCACCACCTCATTATCGGCCACGCTGTTTTCAGCCTTCAACCACATATCCTCTGGAATCGATGCCATGTCTTTGGATTGTGCACCGCCCTCACCGTCGTCGCTGCCTTTATCCAGCGAAAGTACGTAGGAAACCATCGCCCGGGCATCTTCGGGTTGCAGATCGGGATGCGCGGACATGGCCGCAACGCCCCATACGCCGGCGCCACCCGCCATGATTTTTTTAGCCAGTTTTTCAAGGTTCGCCGGTATGTTTTTATAACGCTCGGCAATGTCCACATAAGCCGGGCCGACTGTTTTAACTTCCGCGTTGTGGCAGGTCCGGCAATCGCTTTTAGCCATCAGGCGCTCGCCAGGACTTACGATGGCGCTGGCGGATTCCTCGGCGGCGCGATCTGCATCGAAAGGATTGGGAATCAACGCTTTCGCCACAAACATCGTGGTGAATTTTGTCTCGCCTTCGGAGCGGAGCGTCAGGTTTCCATCCATGGTAAGCGCGTGTAAATTGTCGTCCGTTTGCATGGTTGCGGACGCCGTCGGCTGCCAGATTCCGTTGGTTTGAATACTACCGGGGTCGGCTACTCCGGCAGTATTGGCTTGCAGTGAAACTGTGGTGCCGGCCGGGATGTTTTCGACAGTAAAAGTTCGTTCAAAACCCGGCTGCCGGTCGCGCTCGATGTATTCGGGGCGTTCGTTGATGCGAATGCGCTGCCCGTTGTGGAGGACCAGGTCATACATGATTTCGGCATGCCCATCGGCTAGGTAACGGTGGCCTTTGTAATCTGCCTGGGGCGTTTCCACCTGACCGTTTACTGTAACTACCCAGGGCTGGCGATGTTGATTCTCAAACCAGGCATTACCCATAGTGACCGGTTGAGGGCCGTGTCGCATATTGTAAACCGCGCCGGTAAAATCCACGCCGCCGCTCCATACTTTGTACAGGGAGCACGAATCAGTCGAATAAGCCGCCCACAAATGGTCATTCAAGGCAAACGTGATCATGCGCGGTTGTTTATCGAGCACCGAGCGAAACACCCACGGGTCATTGGGGCGGTCGATGACTGCGCTCGATTTGCTGCTGCGGGAAGCGATAAACCAGGTGCCAAGCAGCGCGGCGATCAGCAGCAGAAAAATAGTACGGGTTCTCATAGAAATAAAAACTAGGTTAAATGCAAGGAAGCATGGTTCGTTTTGGCCAATTACCATCGGCCGAAATTATTTTTGGCAAATAAAACTATAGTCGTGGTGAGATTTGGAAAAGGCAGCGGCGAAGTTAGGCGATTGCATGTTTTTGGCGGTATTATTTTATAGAAAAGTAAACATAAAAAAGAACAGGCAGCCTCCGGATTCCGGTGACTGCCTGTGTGATTCAACTACCCCTTAAAATGTCTGTCACGAAGTTTTAAAACAGCATAACAAACCACGCATCCATCTAAAATTCATCCTGTTAAGACAATTACGGTGCCCAGTTGAACGTGGCAAACGCGACATTGATATGGTTGGTGGTGCCAAAAACATAATCGGAGACGTAGCCGACGATTACGCGGTCGCCAATGACCAGTTGCACACCGTATGCGCATTCAATTTTAGTAATTCCGTGGGTGGTGAAAAAATTATCCAGATCCAGGTTAACCGCGTTTCCGACCGCGTCGTGGAGCAGCCGCGTACCCAGCGTACCTGGCGCAGCGCCCAGCACTCCAGTAGCGGTAATACCGGCTTTGCCTTCATCGTAACTACCTGAAGCCAGACCGATACCGCCCGACGGAATCGCACCGCCAAACAAGACCAGCGAATAACTCGAGAAGTGATCGTCGCGGAAATTACCCAGCACTTCCAGACTCTGATTGCCGTTGAATTTGCCGCAAGGTGCCACTACCCCGCCGGAAAGTCGTACCGTAACGCCATCGACCGGGAACGGCGACAAGGCGTCGAATACAAATTTCTGCGGAACAATGTTTTCAATGCGGATCGTTTTCGACACGGTATCCAGGATGGTATGGGCCGCATTGGCTACTTCCAATGTAAGTATAACTGCTTGATTGGCAATCGCTCCGCTGTTCCAGTGAATCAAGGAAGTCAATGGATAAACGGCCAGATCGCTCTGGTAATCGCTGACGCTGAACCAGCCATTGGCATCGGGCGTACGCGCCACTGCAACGGCCGGCAATACGCCCCGGGCCATCCGTGGGTCCAGGATATTGTTGCCATCATGGCGGAAACGGTAGTACACGGCACCGGGAATATTGACCCGGCCGAGGCAGGAAATGACATTACCGAACGGGCGGTCGTAGATCAGGCTGGTACCCGCCTTGTGCGCATAACCGCCGCTGATCAATCCGGCACTGATGTTGTTGACACTCAGAATTTCGGCTTTGTTGTAGATGCCGTTGGATGGACGCACCTGTACATACGCTGTGCGGCTGTTGCCCCAAGGCGCTACATAGCCGGCTCCGTACGGAGTCGGATCGATGTTCCACGATAAAATGGCTTTGACCTTCAGGATGTTTTCCACGCTGCACTCGCGCAGCCGTTCTGGCAGGTGGTTCAGTTTTACTTTGACGGCGTAATTGATCGGAAAACTCTTTTGCTGCAGGTCGTGTACCTGAAAATGCGCCGTGCCGACATGTTCGTAGCCGCTGCCCCAATCGGCATAAAAAGCCACGTATTCGGTGCTGCCAACCGAGCAAAGATTGCCGTTGAAACCGGTTGGCTCCTTGATCGAAACGACCGCTTCCAGCAGGTCTTCCTCGGGCAACAAACCGACACACAGCAATTCTTCGAAGCGCGATTTGGTCGACAGCGATTTTACGGGCAGTAAATCTTTCAGGCTGAACTGGCTCAACAGCGCACTTTGGGTAAATTCGGGCAGTTTTGCCAGCGCGGTAGCCAGTTGGGCGGGTTCCTTGGCATCCGAAAAGGAGGCAAAATAGTTGGGATTTTTGGCAATTAGGGCGTGCAGGTCGGAGCGATCCGGCTCGCGGTGGTGCGCGGTGGTGTTATCGCTCACATCCAGGGAGTACACGGCTTCCTTGATTTCATTCACACTACCCGACAGGGTAAATACCGGCGATTTGGGCACGATTTCCGGCAATACATGCGGTTTGAACTGAATAGTGGAATCCGGCAGATAGGGAATAAACCGCTTCCAGGAGCGGATCTGCACCCACGCTTCCAGCGTATTGCCCCATACCGGCACATAGTTCGGCCCGGTTGGAATCGATTCCCACGAAAGAATAGCCCGCACCCGCACGACCTGAGGTGCTGCGCAGCCTTCGATAGTTTTAGGATTGAACGGACACCGTACGGCATAAAACACATCATTGCTATTGTTAAAAGCCAGGTCGTGTACACGGACCTGTACGGGCGCGCCAGCCGGTATAAAACCGCTGCCGTAATCCACAAAAAAAGCGACGTGTTCGAGCGTGCCGTTGCTGCAAAGCGGTCCGCCGTACCCGGTCGGGCGTTTGATGCGAACCACCGCTTCGAGTTCGTCGGTATTGGTGTTCAAACCCACACAAGTCAATTGCTCGTAACTGGTGGCTAAGGAAAAAGGATACACGCCGGGGAAAGCACTGACCGCTATGTCTTCCGACAAATTACCGAAATAATTGGGATTGATGGTGGTCAGGAATTTGTAGTTACTGCGGTGAAATTCAACGGTTTGCAGTGCTTCCGGCAACTGAATGGGGTGGAGATACGTCGGTTCATTTTCCTCGTACTGGACTTTAGCCGGTTTAATGGCCAGGATCTCCCCTTGCGCACTTTTGACTTGCACGTAAAATTCTTCGGTTTCAGCATCGGAAGGGAAAGCGGGGACTTTCATTTCAAAATGACCTTCCGAGTGATCCGCTTTCGCTTGGGTGAGCGGTTGGAGATTGCGATCCAGCAACTCGACCAGAACGCCCGTTTTGGGCATGGAGAGCACTTGCCCCCGCAGGAGCGTTTCATTTGTTTTTTTCATTTTTTGGAAATTAAGTGGTGGTT
>JBBRDQ010000284.1:0-5319 GCA_038203695.1 Chitinophagales bacterium | reverse complement strand
TACCGCGCCATTCCTTTTTATTATGCGATCAATCAAGGACTTACCTATGGTATTTTCTTTGACAATACCTTTCGCAGTCATTTTGACTTTAACAGTCGGGAAACTGGAAACACCACATTCTGGGCCGAAGGCGGCGAACTGAATTATTATTTCATGTACGGCCCGACGCCGGCAGATGTGAATCGCGCGTATGCCCGACTTACCGGAAAACATGAATTGCCACCATTGTGGGCGTTGGGCTTTCACCAGTGTCGCTGGAGTTATTATCCGGACCGGCAGGTGCGCGCAATTGCCGATACATTTCGCGCGCTTGAAATTCCCTGCGATGCCATTTACCTGGACATCGATTACATGGATGCATTCCGGTGTTTTACCTGGAATACCGACTATTTCCCCAACCCGAAACGCCTGGTGGAAGACCTGCGCACCCAGGGTTTTGAAACGGTGGTAATGATCGATCCGGGGATTAAAGAAGATCCGGATTATTTCGTCTACCGGGAAGGAATGGCGCGCAATATGTTTGTGCGAACGGCTGAAGGTCCGGTGGCGAAGGCGCCAGTCTGGCCGGGATTCTGCGCTTTCCCCGATTTCACCAATCCGGAAGTGCGGACGTGGTGGGGACAACTCTACGCTGACATGTATCAAAACGTCGGCGTCAGTGGTTTCTGGAATGATATGAATGAGCCGGCGGTATTTCATATCAATCACAAGACCTTGCCAGACAGTGTATTGCACCATGGCGACGGGCAACTGTGCAGCCACCGCAAAGCGCATAATATTTACGGGCAGCAAATGACCCGGGCTTCATGGGATGGGTTTCAGGAGCTGCTGCCGGAGAAGCGCCCCTACCTTTTAACCCGCGCCACCTACAGCGGTGGCCAGCGGTACGCCGCGGTCTGGACCGGTGACAACGTGGCCGACTGGGAGCATTTGCAAATTGCCAATATCCAGTGTCAGCGATTGGCCGTATCGGGTTTTTCATTTTGCGGGACCGATATAGGCGGGTTTGCGGGCAACCCGGACGGCGAGTTATTTGTGCGCTGGTTGCAACTGGGCGTTTTTCACCCGCTGATGCGCGTGCATAGCATGGGGCAACACGCCAGCGGTGATTCGCTGACGATTGAAGAGACTTTACCACCGGAACGCGAAAATGTCGTTTCGGACCAAGAACCCTGGTCTTTCGGGGAGAAATGGACCCCTTTAGCGAAAAAAGCCATCGAACTGCGCTATTGCCTCCTACCTTGCCTGTACACAGCGATGTGGCAGCATGCCCAAGACGGCAGTCCGGTGTTGCGACACCTGGCTTTTGCAGATCCGATGGAGCCAAAATTCTGGGAACACGAGCGGGATTTTCTATTTGGCGAACACCTGTTGGTCAGTCCGATTGTACAACCCAAAGTGCAGCGGCAGGGCGTGAATTTGCCGAAGGGCAACTGGTATTATTTCTGGACCGGTCAGCCAACTAATGGCGAAACGTATATCAATGCCATGCCAGAGCAAATCCCGTTTTTCGTGCGGGAAGGCGCGGTATTGCCCATTTATCCAGTACGTCAGTGGACCGGCGAAAAGCCGGTGGATGAACTGACGTTGTACGTCTATTATAAGAATGGACTGGAAATCAGTCACTTATATGAAGATGCGGGGGAAGGCTACGGTTATCAAACCGGCGATTTTTCCCTGAAAGTATTTAATACGGAAGGTCGCCTGGACAGTTTTATGTTGCGCCAGAGCAAGGAAGGTAATTATACCACCGCTTATCGCCGCGTGAAACTTTACCTGGTCGGTTTTCCCACCTATGTAAAAAGATGTGTCGTCGACCAGGTAGAGGTGCCGATCAAGGAGATCCGGCTGCGCGACCGGTCGTTGTACACGTTGACCGTCGCACCTAATTTTATGAATATCGAATGGCAAGGTTAAACTGGAAACGCATAACGCAACACGTAGCATTCTGGATTGTGTATTTACTCCTGAATGCCGGAGTAGTGTACATTCTGGAAAAAAGGACGGAGTTATTTACTACCATCCTGTTTCGCGAAGCATTTTTCCTACCTGCCAAATGGGTGTTGACCTATTTCATTTTTTACTACATCATTCCACTGTACCTCGACCGCAGCAAACTGGTGAAACTCGTTTCGCTTACGCTGGTCTCCTTTTTTGCCGCCACCGTACTCTATATCGCAATTGCCTGGGGTTATTTTAATCTATATGAAAATCTGGACGGAACACGGGATTTTTTGCGTGGCATTACCAACCGCCTGGTGCTGGGAATTTTTGATCTCTACATCACCGCCACTGCCGCTATCACCATAAAAATGATCCGGCTGCGCTATAAAAGCCAGGAGCTGGAGGAGCAACTTATCGGCGAAAAACTGCAATCTGAACTTAACTTTTTACGCGCACAAACCAACCCGCATTTTTTATTCAATACACTGAATAACTTGTACGTACTGGCCCGCCGCAAGGCAGATCAGACGCCGGACGCGATTATGATGTTGTCCAAAATCATGCGTTTTGTGTTGTTCGATTGCCGGGCAGCCAGAATTCCACTCGATAATGAAGCCAAGGTGATCCGCGATTATATCGAACTGGAGAAATTGCGCTATAACCAGCGATTGCGCGTGCAGTACACCGAGTTGATAGAAGATTCTACTGCCCAGATTGCACCATTGCTGTTATTACCACTGGTAGAAAACAGTTTCAAACACGGAGCCAGCAATATTACCGGCGATGTTGAGATCGATATTCAACTGATTTTACAGGGCAAAAATCTGGTTTTTACCGTCTCCAACCCCGTCGAAACGGAAAAAACCAAAGATCCCATGGGGCTAGAATCAAATGGTATCGGCCTGGACAATGTAAAACGCCAGTTAGAATTGATTTATCCCGGACAATATGACCTCTCTATCGAACAGACCGACGGCATGTTTAACGTGTTTCTGCATTTAAATCTCGCCGTCTAAAAATTCCCTTATTTTTTAAAATACGGGTCCAGTACTTCTTTCAGTTGGGCCGCAGGGATGCGTTTGCGCAGTATCTTTTTGTCTTTATCCAACAGGTAAATCACCGGAAGATTAAACGCAGCGTACGGTTTTTCAAAGTCATTTTTGCCGCTTGGATCGGCCACATCGTACCAATGGCGATTTTGCAGGCGAGCATAATCGCGCCAGTTTTCGTATTTATCGTCGGTATTGACGGCCAGGGCACGCAGCCCCTGACTTTCCAATCCCCGAAAAACGTCGTAAATGCCGGGAATTTGCTCCTGACAATGGGCGCACAACGGGCTGTAAAAAATGAGCAGGGTATAAGGTGCCTTGATGGTATCCAGCCGCAGCAATTTGCCGTACCGGTCGGTTAATTCCAGCGGTGGTGCCGGATTGCCGGTCAGGTTTGCGCGATGTATAGCTGCTTTATATTCAAGGCGTAACAAAGTAGCCTGATCGAGCCAAGGCGTTGTTTTGGGATGCTGATACGTGTCGACCAGGTGCACGAATACCCGATCCGCCGGCGGCCAGCCGCTCAATTCAAAGCGCTGCGTGAGGTACTGTACGGCAAATTGGTAAAAGGCACTATCCTTGGGCATTTTGGCGACGACGCGGTCGATAGCAATACAAATAGAATCGGGCTGTGGGGCAGTGTACTGGGTCAGGTAATTGTTCAATAGATTGGTCCACAAGTTATTGCGAAACAAACGCGGGTCGTTGAAATCGTTGTTGTCCCAAAAGTGCCTGGCCATCCAGTGGAGGTATTGGGAATTAATTTGTCCGTTGGAAAGTCGTAGTGGTATATCGTTAGGTGGTTCCACAGGTCGTGCTGCGCGCAGCATTTTGGTAAAAAGCAGATCGGGGTACTGACTGATAAAATTGGTTTCGAAAGCCGCCATATCTACTGAAACCGCCTTCATTTTTTCTTCCTGTTCCGCCAGTACACTGCGATCATTGGTGGCTTGCCGGATCAGATCGTACATCGAACGCATTTGGCCCAATTTTGCTTGCTGTGTCGCATAGTAATGCTGATACGTAAAAAAAGCGGTATTTTCCGGCGAATTCAGGGCAATTAAACTGTCCAAATGATTCATCCAGCCCCGTACTTCCAAGTCAGCCGGTGTATGTTCCAGCATGAAATCAAACAATCGGCCTTCGGGAATGGCCACGAAAAACATACCCGGTTGTAAGTGGGCGGTCTGAAAAACCAGGTTGCCGGTCGTTGTGTCTACGGTCGTCGAATCGGCCAAGTACAGCTGATCACCGATAAAGTATCCCAGGGTGGCGCGGGATGCTTTCAAACCGTCCACCTGTACTTTAATGGTAGAAAAGGCCGGAGATTGGGCATAAAAGGTCTGCAGGAAGCAACAACAAATCCCAAAAACGAGGATTTTTTTCATGAGCATCGACAATTTTGGCCGAAAAGTACGCTGATTTGTGCTGCTGACAGGAGTGGTGTTACGAATATACTGTTAATCTACGCAGCATCGCCGGCCGCTACAATCGCATCGAAATCAGCACCCCGGGTTTTAGCAAGAATGACCTGGTGGAAGTTTTCCAGTTTTTCCAGGATTTGCAACAGCAACAATTTTTCTGCACCGCTTAGATTGCCGGTGGCCAACTCGACGACCTGTTGCATCCGCGCCGCCACCTGTCCGAACATGCCGATGCCGGCCGGCGAAATAGTCAAGCGCTTGCTGCGCCGGTCATCCGGATCGTCGCTTTGCGTAATAAAACCCAGCGCCATCAAGCGCCGGATAATCTCCATACCGGTGGGCTTTTCGTGGCGATTGCGTTGAATGAGATCGCTCTTGGTCAAGGCCCCGAATTCCAGCAGCATCGCTAAATACACAAACTCATCCATGCCGCCGAGCGGCGAGTCTTCCAGCGCTTTCCGAGAATAGGTTTTGAGGTACCGGTTCAGATATACCAACAGTTTTCCGATGCGCACATCCGTGGTTTCAAGCGTTGCATGGAGTCCGTCTCTTTCCACAACTTGCTCGCTTTCCGTAGTTTGACGCGCCAGCCACACCGCAAAATGCTGCGGATTGTGGACCGTTGGATGCGATCGTTCGTACGCCTCCAGATAAGGCAACATTGTTTTTAACAGGTCGTATTTCATAACAGGCGCAATGAAGCGGTAACAGTTTTAAAAACACACTTTTCAAAAATAGCACTACGCCGACAAGGTATGTTTTAACTCAAAATAAAAAATATGATTAAAAATGTACTAATTTAAACAACTTTAAAAAAAGAATGTTTGCAAACAAAATTAATAATTTTAAAATGTTTAAACACTAATTTACGCAAGCCATCAAACGTGCAAGCCTGCGGAAAG
>JBBRDQ010000283.1:0-5346 GCA_038203695.1 Chitinophagales bacterium | reverse complement strand
CCGAAATCTACAGTGTAGGTGCCATCCCCGGATAGGTCCACTTTCACGGGGGTCATTTTCCCATTTTCATCGGGAACGGACATTTTCCAGGTGCCGACGGGGCTTTGGGCCATCAAGCCAAAGGGAAGCATGGCCGTACAGACAAGAAACAAACGAATGAATACTTTCATAATTCAATTTTAAGTAAGGAATAAAGGTGTGATTTGTTTATGTGGCACCGGGGTTTGGTTTTTTATTTCTACTTTATTTCGTGGGCATACGCGACGGACGCAGCAGGTGTTCACTTTGCGCCGGGCCAAAAGACAATTTTCATGCAGCAAACAAATACGGAAGTTGTTGGAACGAGCACTTTTGTATAAGGGTTAATGCTTTTTTGCGCATGTTTTAGATTTTTTAACCTTTCATCGAACTATTACACCCCGCATTGCGTAATCCCCCCTATCCGGCACTTATCCCGCATTGCGTGTATGCACGTTACATGCACAAGCCCCCTGCCTGTCCCAACTTAGGAAACAAACGGAGGGCTTGTACATGTAAATAGATATGTTTTTCACTGGGGGGGTGGTTTGAAACCTGGCACAATATAAAACGTACTGTGCAATGTGTACGAAAACCAATAAAAAGAATTACTCAATCACCAGTTTCTCGGTCAGGGAGCGGCCTTTGGCATCTCGCAGAATGGCAAAGTAGGTGCCGGTCGCCAGATCGTCGCGGCTGATCTCTACAGAACCGGTCGTGATGTCATAGTAGGTGCGTACTTCTTGTCCGGTCAGGTTCAATAACTTCAGCGAGTAACTGTTACCGATGAGGTTGTTGAACGACAAAACCGTAGACGTACTGAACGGGTTCGGCGATGCCACCAGATTGATTTCATTGCGCAGGTCTTGCGTACCGCTGGCCGCACAGGTTGCCAGATCGGCTACCGGAATACCGAAATCGAGGCAACCGTTAGCACCCTGGTCTTTGCCTTCGGCATACCACGGGAAATTGGCCGTAGCCGGACTGCCTTGGGCTCCATCGTTGAAAACGAAATTGATAGTGGCTGGGGCAACGCTGAGTCCATAATAAGCGGCTGGATTGGTAAGCGTTACCTGGAAAACCGCAGTCAGGTCGGCACCGGAGATACGTACGCCGCGTACGCTGTTGGCCAGATCCCATTCGCGGACTACCGACCAGCCGTTTGCGCCGGAGTGAAAGCCGATTTCTGTGCGGCTACCCAGCGTGGCGGCGCTGCCGGGAGGTGTGCCGGTACAGTTTTTAGATACATCGTAGAAGATGTTAATTTCTCCACTGGCTTTTTTGCAGGCCGATACGGCAGAAGTCTGGGCATGAGAGACGAGTGCCAGCACAGTAAAGGCGGCAGCCATGTACAGTTTTTGCATTACAGATGTTTTTAGTTGATGTTAATTATTGTTAATTGAATCCAAAGGTAAATTGTTTTTTCATTTTTACAAGGGCATCGAAAGCAATTTATCTATTGCAAAAGTGTGATTCTATCAAGAAGTCTACTAAAAATGTGTTTTTAACGCCGTGTGTATTTTGTTAAAGCCCCGTTGGCAAACGTATATTTATGGACCCGTTGGCGGCAAAAGGATGGCACCAACGGGGGAAGTTATTTTGATTCCGTTCCTCAAGAACGGTTACTTAATTTTTTTCTTGACCGGCAGGCAGCGTAAACTACCCGAGACTGGTCTGTTTCGTATATCACCAAAATTTTAAAAACGAACTGACATTCCCTTTTAACCTGGATTGCGCCTGTTGAGTCCTCCCATCTTTCTCCTTGTTTTTTATTGATTCATGCTGTTTTTGGACAGTTATTCGCCTGATATGCGCGTATATCAGGCTGGTATCGGTGTGCCACAACATGATTAACCCAGTTAGTACCATGAAAAAATTATACCTCCTTTTTGTCTTTTTTAGCACTGCCTGCACGCTCTGGAGCCAGTCGCCCCATCCCTCTTGTTTCCAGGCGCGCACCCTTTGCAACAAAGCCCCGGTGACGGTCACCAGATTGCAAATTTTCGGTAGCCAGGACCCCCAACCTGCTTGTTTCAACGAAACCATCAAAAATCCTTATTGGTTTCACTTCAAACCGACTACTTCCGGCACGTTTGAATTTGTCGTCTTTTCGCAGCTGCAGGCGTTAACGGATTCTGATTTTGCGCTATACGATGGTTGCCCCAACAGTGGTGGCTCCGAACTGGCTTGCGACTGGCAGTCACCTTTTCAGCCTACTGGCTTGGCCGTCGATCCGAGTGTTTTCGGCGCACCAAACGGACCAGGTATTTTGCCCTTTAACGTCGACGTCCAGGCCGGCGTGGATTACTACCTGCTGATCGATAACTTCAAACAAAATAACCTTGGGTTTACCATCGTCTTTGGCGGGTCATTCAAGATTTCACCGACCGATGCGGGCGCTGTTGATCCGGCCATATCGGCCCGAACCTGCCAAACCGCGCCATTATTCGACTGTACCTGCCTCGATGGATTTGAGAGTGGTACGGAAAGAATGAATTACGGCGGTTTTATTCCCGGCTTTCAACCTTCCATTCAAAATCCGCATATCTACCGTTTTATTGCCTGCGCCTGTGTAATGCGGTTTAAAATTACCATCAATGGTCCGTGTGTAACTGGCAATGGTATCGAAGCCCAGATCGTAAATATTGATCCGCAGGGAAACTGCCTAAGCACGCCCGTTACGACCAGCGGCCAGGGTACGCAACTCAGCCCCTGTCAATTAACCGCCTCAAACCTACAGGTCGGGCAGGAATATGCCCTGGTGCTCGACGGTATCAGCGGCGCAAGTTGCCCTTATAAAATCGACGTTACCGCCAGCACACCGCCGCCATTGACCTATACAGACACGATTTATACGGCCAGCAATGTGTACTGCGAAGGAGACACGATGGTGTTTGCTTCGCCGCCTATCGGCAATGCGCTCACCTGTTATTGGACGTTCCCGCCCGGTTACGACACCATCCAACTCACCCACGACACGTTGCTGGTCATCGCCGGGCACGGCAACGGGCAGTCGCAGGAAGTCTGTATTGTGGCCGATAATGGCTGCGGCGATTTCGTCACCATTTGCCGGCAGATTACCATTTATCCGGATACTACCACGGTACTTCATGTACAGGTCTGTGATGAAGATTTGCCATATTTATTTAACAATCAATTGCTTACCGATCCGGGTACTTATTGGAATACATTACAGACGACGCATGGCTGCGATAGCATTATACGCCTGGATCTGCTGGTGAAATGCTGCCAGGCGGCTACTAATACGCCGAATTTTGCCGATGTATGTGCGGAAGCACCCTTGTTATGCGCTTCCTATATCGACGCCACCCCGTTCGATTTAGACAACAGTACGGCCGATATTCCCGGCAACCTGGCGTCGCAATTCTGTTACCCGATCGCGCACAGCCGCTGGTTGCGTTTTGCAGCCTGTGACACCTCGGCTATCATTGAAATAAGCGTACAAAATTGTTCCGGTGCGAATCCGGCGCAAAACGGGATAGAAATGGTTTTGTTGACGACCGCCGACTGCCTGAATTTCAGCCGGATCGGTACCTGTTATCAAACCGCTCTGGCACAAACCGACACCATGACTTTTACCGGACTCATTCCCGGTCAGGAATATTATCTGCTGGCCGACGGCTATGGCACGGAAGTCTGCGAATTCAGATTGAAAGTAATCGACGGGATTAATACCGGAATACCGGATACGTATGCCAGTACAGGCTCGCAGACCGATGGCATGATCACCGGCAAGAAAGACGTATGTCCGGGTGAAACAGTCACTTATACCCTAATCCCACCCACCTGTAAGTTTAACTATCCGGTCTTTGGCTGCGCGCCACCCGACGGGGCCTGTGGCTTTTGCGGGACAGTCGTTTCCATCGACTCGGTAATTTATAAATGGCATATCCCGGATTGTGCCCGTTTTCTGGGCGATAGCACCGGTTTGCAGGTCGATGTTATCTACGATCAGTGCATTTTTTACGTAGATACTCTGATCATTCAGCCCATTTGGGCGGAAATAATACCGGTCTATGCCGATACGTTTTTCGTGCAAAAGGATACGCTGGTCTTCTGCGATTGTTTTGGTAGTAGTTTATCCTGCGGCAATATTCCGCCCTGCGATATACGGATTCATTTTAACGTGGAAGATATTTTTCTGGTCATTCCATGCACGGGACCGCCCCCCGTCTTCAGGGGGGTGACGTATAGTTCGCCGGGTATTTTTACGCAGTATGATGTGCCGAACTGTATTTTATACATTATCCATGTTTCCAAACAGGCGGGACCACCTGTTTCTATCCAGCCCCACGGCATCATTACGTGTGCAAGTTTTCCAACGCTAATACCGGTATCTACCGCCACGCAGTTTTTGTGGAGTACGCCGTTTGGCACCTTGCCAATAAGTAGTAATCCTACTATTTTGGCAAGTTTTCCCGGCCTTTACACTGTTACTGTAGTCGGAGCAGACGGATGTACGAGCTCCGCTACCACCGTAGTGCCTATGAATGTCAATGCACCACCGGCCAATGCCGGTCCGGATCAGTTTGTGTGTGCGGAGGCATTGCCGGTTAAGTTAACCGCCCTGAATACGACCCCTTATTTTTTATATAAATGGAGTAATGGTGCTTCTGGTATAAATGTAACTGCTAACCAGTTGCCTGGCACTACTAATACCTACACGCTCACTGTTACCAATCCGTCCAATGGATGCACTGCTTCCGATAAAGTGATCGTAAAAACAGGTCAGCTCTTGCTCACCAATCTGCCGCCGGTTTCCCTCTGTCCCGGCGACTGTTTTACGCTGGCAGGTCAAACCTTTTGTCCGGTAGCGGGCGATCCCAAGGCTAAAGTTGTACTGACTTCCTTTATGGGTTGTGATTCTACACTTAATCAATCTTTTACCTTCCACGGACCAGATACTACGAATGTAGGTATCGTGGCGATGTTAAGTTGTACCACTCCAACGGCAACCGTGCAGGGTATACCATATAGTCAACCGGGAACTTACACGGTAAAAATTAATAACTGTACCTACGAAAAATTTACGATTACCCAGGATGTCAACGTATTGCCACCGACCCTACTGGCACCGGTAAATTTGTGTCCGGGCGACTGTGTATCCTTCAATAATCAAATGCTCTGTCCGCTCTCTGGTGCTCCACCGGCCCAGGCATTGCTGACGGCTATGAATGGTTGCGACTCTATTGTTATACAACCGTTTGTATTCAATGCACCCGACACGACGGATATCGGGACGGTAGCAACGCTGACCTGTGTGATTTCCAGCGCGACCATCGACGGTGTAATCTATACGCAACCAGG
>JBBRDQ010000282.1:0-5572 GCA_038203695.1 Chitinophagales bacterium | reverse complement strand
GACTAAAAAAGTCACCCCGACCCGAAAACCCCACTGCTATTAAAATCTAATTTCAAAGTAATCCCTACCCTTTTCTATAATTACTCCCGTAAAATGAAATCAAAATAATATTAATTAAACAATTGAAAATCAATATTTTACAAAGTATAAAAACCGTATATTTATACTCGCAAAATCAAGATAGCCCATAATAAACCCTCAAAATTGAAATAGCGCGCCGCCTGGCATCCTCCCCATTTTTGTTGCATACAACGATTTAACTTGCATGGTCAGACATGCGAAAATCAACTTTTTTTAATGTTCAAAAATCAAAAAAGTATGCAACACTCCATTAAAAACTTACCCGCCTTTTTCTTCGCAGCATTGCTCTGCTGTGTCGCCACTATTGCTTGGAGCCAGCCTCCTACCGTGCTCCGGGACATCAATGTCGCGACGGTCGGCGGCAATCCACGGAATATGCTGAGCATTGGCACCACTGTTTTTTTCAGCGCTACGCAGGGCTTCGATGGCAACGAACTGTGGAAATCGCAGGGCGGAGGCTCCTCTACCCTGCTGGTGCAGGACATTAACCCGATTGGAGACGCCAATCCGGCAAATTTCTGCAATGTCAACGGCAAACTGTTTTTTACCGCCAACAACGGCTCACAGGGTATCGAACTCTGGCAATCCAACGGAACGTCTTCCGGAACCAAAATAGTGGCCGATATCGTGCCCAACAGCGACGGCAGCAACCCTAGTCAACTGACCGCCTGCAACGGCAGACTGTTTTTCACGGCGATCAAACGCACCGTGGCGGCTAATGGTGCAATCACCAATGTAGTGCGCATCTTCGTTTCAAATGGGACTACTGCGGGTACAAAAGTGTTAAATGAAGTGTTGATCGATCCCCGAAGTCTTACTGCAGTGAATAACACCCTGTTTTTTGTGGCTACTTCGACCGCCGGTACCGAACTCTGGAAAACCGATGGCGTGCTGGTCACTCCGGTAAAAGACATCAACGCAGGTGCGGGCGCAAGCAGCCTGCCCCAAAATTTGGTAAACGTGAATGGCACCTTGTTTTTTTCGGCCACGGATGGAGCACACGGCCGGCAATTGTGGAAATCGAATGGAACCCCGGCAGGTACAGTGCCGATGAGCAACCAGGCCGGCGGCTTGAACATCAAGGAAATTGCCCATGCAAACGGCAAAGTGTTCTTCGCTGCGGCTAATGCGCTGCCCCAACTTGGCAACCAGGTATTCCGGTTGAAAGACAATGCCGTGTCGGGCGCCAACGACATCACGCCGGTAACTAATGCCACGAACGCCAGCAACCTGAAATCTTTGGGCGCTGCCATCGTATTTGTAAGAACACCCCAATTGGGCGGTACAAGTCTCTACCGCGTCGCAGAAAATAGTGTGATCGCCACTTCCCTGCACCGGTTTACGGAAAATATACTGGGTGTGCCCGCAGCGCCGCAGCATCTTACCGTAGCCGGCACCCTCCTGTATTTTACGGCCGACAGTCTCGCAACCGGCCGCGAATTATGGAAGTCAAACGGAACGGTGGCCGGCACGGTTCTGGTGCAAGACTATACGCCTGGCAATACCGGGTCCAGCATTTCAGACTTGTGCCCACGCGGTAGTGAAGTGTTCTTCGCCGCCTTTGCCGCCGGTCAGGGCAATGAACTGCACCGCTCCGACGGCACACCGAACGCCATCGACCTGGTACGCAACATCGGCCGCGCCGGTTCATTTCCGCAACAGTTTACTTTTATGGTCACTGCACAAGGCAATCGCACCTTTTTCACCGCCGACGATGGCAATAATGGTCGCGAACTCTGGATCACCGACGGTACCGAAGCCGGCACAAAAATGGTAAAAGACTTGGTTCCCGGTCCGGGTGGCTCCAATCCAAGGGAACTGACGGTGGTGACCCAAAATAACGTCTCGACCTTGTTTTTTGCCGCAGGTGATATTACCGGCATGCTTTACAAATCCGATGGAACGGCTGCAGGCACCAAAGTAGTGCAGGAAGTGATGGTAGGTCTCACCGGCGTAAATCCAAATAACCTGGTAGCATTCAAGGGAGAATTGTTTTATAATGCCACCAATATCATGGTCACGTCGATTGGCAGTATCGAAACTAAACTGCTGTTCCGATCGAATGGAACTACCGCAGGAACGAAGGCTGTAACCGGGTTTATTGGCAACCCAACCAATCCAAAGTTTATGACAGTAGTAGGCGACAACCTGTTCTTTTCGGCAACCGATTTTGAGAACGGCCGGGAATTATGGAAACACAATGGTCTTACCGGCAGTGTCGTCAAAAACATGCGGGCAGGCGTGTTCGACAGTAACCCTACCGATTTGATCAATGTTGGCGGCGCCTTGTTTTTTGTGGCCGATGATGGCACCGGCCGTCAGTTGTGCAAGTCAGGTGGCACGGCCGCGACTACCCTGCGTATCTCTAATTGGCACCCTGCTAATAGTGGCAGTGCCGGTATTGGCAACATGACCAATTTTAGCGGCGTGCTGCACTTTACAGCCTTCAGCGGTACGGGCAACGGCGATCTTATGTTTAAAACGAATGCAGGATCGACAGATATTATTCCTGCTGCTGCTACAGGCATGGGTATTTCTAATCTGAAGGTCTCCGGTTCGGCCTTATTTTTCGTCCAAAGTACCGAGGGAGGTCTTGTACCGTCACAACTCAAGAAAATCCAAGGTAATGTGGTTACTCCGCTCATAGATTTTGCGGATGTACCTTACTCGCTGAGCACTACCCCTTTGCAAATGACCGCCGTCGGAGGGCAAATGTATTTTGTCAATGCCGATACGATCAACGGGTACGAACTCTGGAGATCGGACGGTACGCCGGCAGGTACTAAAATAGTCAGTGAAGTGCGTGCAGGTATTGCCAATGCCGGCATCCGGGAATTAAAACTAGTCGGCAGCAACCTGATGTTCAGCGCCGATAATCTTACCAGCGGACAGGAGCCATTTGTTCTTGCCAATGTAATCTTGCTGAATGAAGGCGCCGAAGATCGTGCAAACGAGACGGCAGAAGCCGAGCTGGAAGCCGATCAAATACCGGTCACTATCACCGTATATCCCAATCCGGCCGTCGAATTTGTCAGTATCGATTTGAGCAATGCGGCAGCCGACAGCGAAATCAGCCTGTTGACTTCCTCCGGACAAGTGGTGCGCCATGCCATGCTGAGCGCTGGCACCGAAAGTGTCCGCTTCGACCTGGAGGAAGTGCCGGGAGGTATTTATTTCCTGTACTGGAAAGCAACAGACGGACAGATCTTGACTAAAAAATTAATTGTGCAATAGGTTTTTCGTTCTTAAGTGTGCTTAATATACAGTAGGTGAGTCATTCCGGTGGGAGTGGCTCGCCTTTTTTATTTTTGGAGTATGGATAAAAATTTAACCATCCGATTAAAAACTTTCAAAAAAACTTGACCGTTTCAAAAAAGCACTTCACCTTTGCGCCATATTAACCAAACAGTTAAATCAAATGGCTAAAACCGAAGGACAACCACTACCCGACTCTACCGAGCAGAAAATCTTCGATGCTGCGCACGAGGTTTTTATTCAAAAAGGGATGGATGGGGCAAAAATGCAGGAGATCGCCGACCGGGCGGGTATCAATAAAGCCTTGTTGCATTATTATTACCGCTCCAAGGAAAAATTATATGAGACCGTTGCTCGGGCGATCATCGGTCGTGCTATTCCCATTATTCGGCAACTCATCGACGCAGATTACCCGCTGGAAGATAAAATCCGCCGGTTTATTGATTTCTACGTGGGTATGATCGGGCGAAATCCATTTATTCCGCTGTTCATTTTATCGGAAGTCAACAAACATCCGGATCGCTTTTTTGAAACGATTATGCCGAAGGATCTGCCGAAACCCGAGGCGTTTTTTCGACAGGTGGAAGAAGAAGTTGCCGCTGGAAGAATCCGCCCGATCAAGCCCCAACACCTGCTGATCAACATTATTTCGATGTGTATTTTTCCCTTTGTAGCCAGGCCGATGCTGCGCGTATTATTAGGTATGAGTACCGCCGAAATGCAGACATTTTTGGAAGAACGCAAGGAAGAAGTGACGCGGTTTGTACTGGCGTCTTTGCGACCTTAAAACGATGCAACCGCTCCATTTTTAGTCTAAATTATTGATAATGAAAACACTTTTGCTCTTTGGATGCGCGCTGATTTTTACGCTGCGAATGACGGCGCAATCCACGGATACACTGACGGTACAGCAATGTCGCGCTCTGGCAGCGCAAAACAGCCCGTTGCAACAAAAAAAGTTGTATGCGGAAAGCATTAATACGCTGCAAGTCAATAACATACACAGCAATTCGCTGCCGCGAATCAATGTAGGCGCACAGGCGTCGTGGCAAAGTGATGTGTTCGGATTTCCGATCAATTCGCCGCTGTTCGAAGTGCCGCAGGTGCCCAAAGACCAGTATAAACTCTCGGTCGATGTAGCGCAACGCATCTGGGACGGCGGTTCGGATCGCTACGTAAAACAGCAGCGCAACCTGGAGCGCGATCTCGCCGCTGCCCAGGTAGACGTGGATGTTTTTCAACTTGGCGAAATCGTCACGGACCTGTACTTCAACGCCTTGTTGTTGCGGGAAAGCGAACAAATCCTGCTCCATGCCAAAGCCGATCTGGAAAATCGCCTGCTACAAGCCAATGCTTCCATTAAAGAAGGAGTGGCCCTGCAAACCACCGCCGATCAGGTCAAAATCCAGATGCTGAAAACAGATCAGCAGATTGCCGCGACCCACAGTGACCAACAAACCGTACTGGAAATACTCGTAAAATGGGTAGGTAAACCGGTAACCCCCATATTGACAGCAGCCGCTGATAAAACCATCAACAACCCGCCCAACCGACCCGAATATAATGTATTTGCCTTGCAACAACGCAGTCTCCAACTGGGCAAAGACGCGCTGACCCTACGCAACCAGCCCCGCGTCGAAGCCTTCTTGCAAGGCGGTGTGGGGCGACCCAATCCGTTCAATTTTTTTGAAACCGGCTTTAAGCCATTCGTGCTGATCGGACTGCGCGCAGCCTGGACGCCTTTCGACTGGGGCAATCGCGGCCGCGAAGCACAAGTATTTGATTTACAGGCAAAAAACGTAGCTGCACAACGCGCCGCATTTGACCAGCGCCTGCAAAATAACACCTTGAAAGACCAGGCCGACGCCGCAAAATGGACCGCCCAACTGCAACAAGATGACGCGATCATCGCGCTGCAAAGCGACATCATCCGCCGCGCCGACGCCCAGGTAAAAAACGGAGTAATGACCGATACGGATTATCTCACGCAACTGAATATCCTGACCCAGGCGCGCCTGACCCGCATGTCCCACACCATCCAAGCCACACAGGCCCGGGAAGTGATGCTGGCTAAATTAGGCGAATAATTAATGGTTAATGATTAATGGTTAATGGTTAATGGTTTGGACATGCCCGGATTGAGTTGACAAACTTGGAGTTGATATCAACTCACAAAATCAACTAAATTTGGGCATGCAAAAAGAAGATGTTACAAAGTTAAAAAACGAGCATCCTG
>JBBRDQ010000281.1:0-5628 GCA_038203695.1 Chitinophagales bacterium | reverse complement strand
ATGGGCATGCAACCCAACCTGCTGCTGCCACTGAAATTAGAAGGCAACAAAGTAGCCGTTGGTGCCAACACCGGCGGCGATACACTGACGTACAACCACGTAAAAAACTGGCTGGAATGCCTGCGCAGCCGCACGCAGCCCAATGCCCCGATCGAAGCCGGATACCAGCATTCGATCGCCAATATGATGGCCACTGCAGCGTACAAAACCGGCTTGAAAGTCACTTTCGATGCGAAAAAACAGGATATTCTGGCGGGTGGAAAGGTTTTTAAGCCATTTATGAAAGCCTATACTTCCTGATGGATAAAATCGGGAAATACCGCTGGACCATCTGCGCGCTGCTTTTTTTTGCCACGACGATCAACTACCTCGACCGGGCCGTGATCAGTCTGGTCAAAGAATACCTGGATGCAGAATTCAACTGGACGAAAACGGATTACGCGAATGTAACCGTAGCCTTTCAGGCTTCTTATGCGCTGGCAATGGTCTTTGCCGGGCGACTGATCGACTGGATGGGCACCAAAAGAGGGTACGCTTTGTCGTTGCTGAGCTGGAGTTTTGCCGCCATGGCGCATTTTTTCGTACACAGTAATCTGGGATTTTACTTCGCGCGGATCGCCCTGGGCGCGACGGAATCCGGCAATTTTCCGGCAGCCATCAAAACCGTTTCGGAATGGTTCCCCAAAAAGGAACGCTCTTTTGCGACGGGCATTTTCAATGCCGGTACCAATGTCGGAGCGATCATTGCGCCATTGAGCGTGCCGTTTATCGCGGCGGCGTACGGTTGGCGCTGGGCATTTGTAGCGACCGGAGCGATCGGTTTGTTCTGGCTGATCTTTTGGTACTGGCTGTACGATACCCCGAAAAAACAAATCCGGCTGACCGAGGCTGAATACGGCTATATCCACAGCGATCCGCACGAACCATCAGCGGACGAGCTATCGACGGTAAAAATACCCTGGACTACGTTATTACGCCTCAAACCCACCTGGGCTTTTGCTGCGGGTAAATTCCTGACTGACGGCATCTGGTGGTTTTACCTGTTCTGGTTGCCTGATTTTTTGAAGGAGCAGTATCATCTCACCAAAACAGATCTGGCCTGGCCGGTGGCGACCGTTTATATCCTGGCCGCTTTCGGCAGTGTCTTTGGCGGCTGGCTGCCGATGTATTTTATTGGCAAAGGGTGGGCGGTTTTCAAAGCGCGCAAAACGTCCATGTTGCTCTACGCTTTTTGCGTTTTGCCGGTCATTTTTGCGCAGATCATGGGTTCGTACAACATGTGGTTCAGCATTTTTATCATCGGTTTTGCCGCAGCCGCGCACCAGGCCTGGAGCGCTAATATCTATACGACCGTCAGCGATGCGCTGCCCAAAATAGCCGTCGCCTCCGTGATCGGCTTTGGTGGCATGACCGGTACATTCGGCGCGGTAGTAGTCTCAAAACTGGCCGGTTACCTGTTCGATCATTACAAAGGACTGGGACATATCGAAACCGGTTATTACATCATGTTCATTATCAGCGGTTTGGCGTACCTGACAGCCTGGTGCGTTATGCACTTGCTGGTGCCGCGCATGCAAAAAATTACCCTGTAAAAAATGGCCCATACCATTAGAATGGAACAAATGATGCGCTGGTTTGGCCCGAATGATCCGGTCAGTCTGCGCGATATACGGCAGGCGGGTTGTACCGGCGTGGTCACCGCGCTCCATCAAATTCCGTACGGGGAAATATGGCCCGTGCGGGAAATTGAACGGCGCAAACAAATGATCGAAGCGGCCGGCATGACCTGGACCGTGATCGAGAGTCTGCCCGTACATGAAGATATCAAAAAGCAGACCGGCAACTGGCGCGAATACCTTGACCATTACAAAACCAGTCTGCGCAATGTGGCGGCCTGTGGTCTGCAAGTGGTGACGTACAATTTCATGCCCATCCTCGACTGGCTGCGCACCAACGTCCGGTACGCAATGCCGGATGGCAGCCATGCACTGCATTTTGAAAAAGCGGCTTTCATGGCCTTTGACCTGTTTCTACTGCAACGTCCGGATGCGGAAAAAGACTACACGGAACTTGAAATCCAGGCCGCCCGGGATAAGTTTGACGGCATGACTGAAGCCGAAAAAAGCGACTTGTTCCAAAATGTGCTCCTGGGTTTGCCGGGCAGCGACGAATCTTTTACCCCGGCACAATTGATGGTGGCGCTCGATGCGTACAAAAATATCGGGCGTGCGGAGTTAAAACGGCATCTGGCCGACTTTTTACGCGAAATTGTCCCGGTAGCCGCCGCCTGTGGTTTAAAACTGGCCATTCATCCCGATGACCCACCCTACCCTTTGCTTGGATTGCCGCGGGTAGTCAGCACCGCACAAGATCTGGCCGATTTGCTGGAATATGCGCCCTCCGCCGCCAACGGGCTGTGTTTTTGCACGGGTGCGCTGGGTGCGCGGGCAGACAACGATTTACCATCCATGCTGCGCCGTTTTGGCGATCAGGTGCATTTCCTGCATTTGCGCAATACCAAACGCGATACGGAAGGCAACTTCTTCGAGGCCGACCATTTAGCCGGCGATACGGATATGGCAGCGATTGTGCTGGAAGTATTGCACATCATGCAACGCAGGGGTGTTTCGATCCCGATGCGACCCGACCACGGCCATCAGATGCTCGACGATTTGCATAAAAAAAACTATCCCGGATACTCGGCAATCGGGCGTTTGCGGGGACTGGCGGAGTTGCGGGGACTGGAGATGGGGCTGGCTTTGGGGTTATGAGTTATGGGTTATTTTAAAACACAAAAACGATGCAAACAGATTTACTCTTTGATGTGTCCGGCAAGGTCGCCATTATTACTGGCGGCAACGGAATTCTGTGCGGGGCAATGGCGATAGCATTGGCCGAACGGGGCGCTAACGTCGGCATCCTGGGGCGCAATGCGGAAAAAAACGAGCGGATGGTGGCGACCATTGTGGCGGCGCAAGGAACCGCGATCAGTCTGGTGGCGGATGTACTCAACCAAGCCGAACTGGAAGCGGCACGGCAGACCGTACTGGATAAATGGGGCCGCATCGACATCCTTATCAACGGAGCCGGCGGCAATATTCCCGGCGCAGCCATTCCGCCGGATCAAAACTTCTTCGACGACCATCTCTTTGCCAATTTCAAACGCGTATTCGAGCTCAATCTGGATGGCACGGTTTTGCCAACTATGATTTTCGGACAGTATATGGCACACCAGCGAACAGGCTGCATTATCAATATTTCATCCATGACCGCAGCACAAGCCGTCACCCGCGTACCAGGGTATTCGACAGCGAAAGCGGCGGTCGATGCTTTTACGCGCTGGCTGGCGGTGGAAACGGCCTTGAAATTCGGCGCTGGGGTGCGCGTGAATGCGATTGCGCCCGGTTTTTTTGTGACCGATCAAAACCGTACCTTGTTGACTACCCCCGCAGGCGGCTATACCGAACGCGGTGCTTCCGTGATTCGAAAAACCCCGGCCGGCCGTTTTGGCGAACCGGAAGAACTGGTCGGAACCTGTCTGTGGTTGTGCAGCGATGCATCCAGATTTGTCACCGGAACAGTGATCCCGGTAGATGGCGGTTTTTCGGCCTGGAGCGGGGTTTAATATAAGCGGTTTCACCATTAACCAATCCATAACTACTACATGAAATTAAAAGTCGGTTGCCAACTCGATTACCAGACCACGCAAAATACGCCCCTGATCTTGCTGGTACGACTGCATGCCGGGGCCGAACAATCCATTTTACAGGAGACATTCAGCGTCACGCCGCAAGTAGCCGTGCGTGAATACCTGGATTTGTACGGCAATTACTGCAAACGGCTTATTTCACCGCAGGGTCGGTTTTCGGTGGCCACTACGGCTATCGTGGAGACGGAGGAATTCGTGGACACGAACGAGCAAGCCAATTTTACCCTCATTCAGGATTTGCCGTCAGAGGCACTGCTCTATTTATTGCCCAGCCGTTTTTGCGAATCGGACAAGTTGAACAGCAAGGCGTTTGAAATAATCGACCCTATGTCCACCGGTTATCAAATGGTGGAGGCCATCCGGCAATGGGTACGGGCCAATATTAAATACGAATACGATCACAGTACTTCGTCCACTTCTGCCCTGGATACGTTGAAAGCCCAGCACGGCGTCTGCCGCGATCTTTCGCATCTGGCCATCGCCCTTTGCCGCAGTATCAATATTCCGGCGCGTTTTGTGGTGGGTTATCTGTACTTATTGGATCCAATGGATTTGCATGCCTGGTTCGAAGCATACATCGACGGGAAATGGTACATTTTTGACGCTACACAACCAATTGTGACTGGCGGACGGGTGGTGCTGGCCTATGGGCGCGACGCGGCGGATGTGGCCACGGCGACCTATTTTGGCGATATTGTACTGGATAACATGTACGTTTATGTAGAACGCGCCGCGTAATTAACCACAACACCCGTTCATCCTGCAACCGCCGACTTTACGCAACAGTTACAAAATGACGGGTGGATTGGCAATCAAACTGCATTTCTAGAAGATATATGCAAAGTGTGGCGCACCTTACTCTATTCCAAGCACGCCACACTTATAGACTTTACCGCAAGATCGTCACATCGCCTTTTTTCATCTGCCTTGTGCCATCGGGCAGCAGCAGTTCGTACATAAATAGGTAGACACCCGGCTGGCAGGCTTTCCCGTTGAAGGTGCCGTTCCAACCCGACTGCGGTACATTCGGCGAAAATTGAACGTTGGAGAACACCTCGTTGCCCCAGCGGTCAAAGATGCGCAGGAAGTTCACCTGTATTCTCGCATTGTTATTAGTGTAGATGGTGAACCAGCCATTGGCGTTGCCGCTCTCCGGTTTAATCACATTGGGAACATACACATCGAGGCACGTTTCCGGGCTTTGCGCGATGGTAAATTGCTCATAGGTGCAAGGGTCGATTTGCTGCACATAACTACCGGGCTGCGCGTATGCAATGCCGGCCACCATCACTGTAGTTTCTTTGCAAGTAATTGTCGCAACAATACCGATCAAGACCGTATCGGGCGCATTGAACGCAAACGGCTGGGTGATCAGCGAGTCGCAGCCGTTGGCCGCAAACAGCGTCATAACCGGCGCAGCATCGCCTGCCGATGGGCAAATCGTCTGTCCGTTGAACGTAAAACAGTCACCCGGGCACAGCGCGACCGATGTTAATACCGTCGGCGGTGGCGTATTGATATCCTGCGCGATGTCGAACTGCTGGTAAGTACAGTTGTCGAGTTGCACCGTGTAAGTACCTGGTTGCGTGTACGTTGTGCCATTGTAAAGCACGCTGGACGTTCCGCAGGTCAGCATCGCTACCGGACCGATCAAGACCGTATCGGGCACATTGAACACAAACGGCTGGGTGATCAGCGAGTCGCAGCCGTTGGCCGCAAACAGCGTCATAACCGGCGCAGCATCACCCGCCGCTGGACAAACTGTCTGTCCGTTGAAGGTAAAACAATCGCCCGGGCACAGCGCGACCGATGCCAATACCGTCGGCGGTGGCGTATTGATATCCTGCGCGATGTCGAACTGCTGGTAAGTACAGTTGTCAATTTGTACCGTGTAAGTGCCGGGCTGTGTGTATGTTGTG
>JBBRDQ010000280.1:0-5653 GCA_038203695.1 Chitinophagales bacterium | reverse complement strand
AATTACGCCCACCGGAACCAGCACCGAATCACGCATGGCACAGGCATTATTGGTCGTGGAACGCACAATAAGTTGGGTTTCACTGGCGATTATAACCAGATTCCAGTTTTCAAGCGGGGTTATTGCCCCGCCGCCTTGCAGCCAGTTAAGGGTAATATCCGGGAAACTGGCCGGTTCGTAGATCGGAGAAAGCAGGTAAATCGTATCACCGGGGCAATAGATCGGCTTGACCGGCTCGAGCCTGATGGTGCCGGCGGGCAGCGAATCTACCCGCAGGCGCACGGAGTCGCGCGCTACACAGCCATTGATCGAGTACGTCGCAAAAATCGTCACCGACTCATCCGGCGATGCCGAAACGATGGACCCGGTCGTGCTGCTCACCGCAAATGCCGGCGACCACATCACTTCCGCGCCAATCGGCGAAGACTGGGCCGAAAGCGCGGTGGTATCGCCCAGACAAATCGGACGATACGTATCACCGACAATATTCACATCTGCCGGAATAACGGTAACGGTCACTGTCTGCGTCTGGGTACAAGTACCATTGGCGCTGGTGGACACTAAAGTATAAGAAGTGGTCTGGTCAGGCAGGGCAATCGGGCCGGAACTCGTCGGATCGCTCAAGCCTTCTACCGGCGTCCATTGATAGGTGGTCGTGGTATTCAATACGTTGCCCAGTTGAACCGGGAAGTTTTGGCAAACGGTGGTATCGGCCACCAATTTGGGTGTAAACAGCGTATCTACATTGATGGTGATTTGATCGCTGACACTACAGCCGGATACGCTCACCGATACCGAATAGGTGGTCGTCTGCGTCGGGCTGGCAATTGGCGTCGGACTGCTTGGGTTGTTCAGTCCAGTAGTCGGTGACCAGGTCAGATTGCTGTGGTTGACATTGTCGACTACTTGTAATGGCACGCCGCTTCCTTGGCAGATATTGGTGTCGGCCAGTGCTGTAAGGGTGATAGTCGGATCGACAATTTTGATATAAACCGAATCGATATCTACGCAGGAGCCGACTGTCCCGGTGACTTGCAGCCACGTATCTTGAGTTAGCGTATTGGTTTTAGGATTGCCAATAAATGGATTGGTCACAGCACCAGGAGGAGTCCAGAAATAATTGGTCGCACCTTCCGCCACCAGTTGTAATTGATTGCCAATGCACTGCACCAGCGTGTCGCCGCCTGCCACAATTACCTGCACATTGTCGCGCAGGTCGATGGAAATGGTTTTGTAAACGACTGTTCCACAACCAAAGTTATTGGAAAGGGTAATGGTAATGGTCTCTACGCCTTCCGGCAGGTTGTCGGCAATCGGGAAGATCGGGAAAAAAAGTTGGGTTTCGCCAGGCTGGAAGGTGATGACATTCGGGATCGTTAATTGATAATCAACGCCTAAAGTAGCTGTGCCGCCCACGGTAACCGTAAAGTTCGTCACCTGAGCGAGTGGCTCCGACAGCGAGATCAGCAGTTGATCCTGAATCCCCGAACAGTCCTCGATAAAATAATTAATGCCGCTGGCAAACTGCACGGCCAGGTTTGGCGTACCGCCCTTGATTTCAGCAATAAAAACACCGGAGTCAAAGGTTTCATCCTCCCGGTCGGCTACTGCCAATTTCAGGTGATAGGTATTGCACGGAATAACGTCGGTGCGGGCGGTCAGGCTCTTTTTAACGCCCAGATAATCCGAGGTCAGACCGTCGTATTGCAGTGTGCTGCTCAATTGGTTGTTGCGGTAATATTGCCAGTTCAACAGGTTGTTTACACTGTTAATTTGTACCGGCGTATTGGTACTGGGCAATACCGCAATGTTTTTTGCATTATTCAGCGCCGGGTCGCCCACAATGCCGGGCCCGCTGACCAGAAAGGCAAAAATATCGTTGAAGAGGTTATCCACGTACTCCGGGTATTCTTCCGAACCGAACACATATTCGAAAGAAAGTTCATTGGTCGCCACGAAAACGTCCAGTTCAACAATACACACATCCTTTGAAAGGGAACCGCTGCCGAGTTGCGATGATAAAATGTCCAGATCGGCATCACCCGGATCGTCTACTCCAAAAGGGGGCCACTGGGTGGCTAGAATGCCGCCATTATCGGTGTTTGGTCCGATGATATTAGCGGCAGTCCCGGAAGTAAGCACCAGCCCTTTCTGCAAACCCAGGTCATTATTATCCGTTGCAAAATTAAAGGTACCGTAAGCGCCGCTGGTACAATTCACACTGGTCACCGTGACGGTGGAAGCCGCCGTCGCCAGCGCATTCACGATATCCTGATTGGTGATAGTCGTATCAACTGCGGCTTGTTCCGCCGGCGGGCAGGCCAATGGACTGCATTCCCAACTGCCTTTCCAGCCTTCCTGTTCGACCGAGCCATTCGAGACAAACTGCACCGTCATACAACCGCTGGTCGCCTGCACTTTAAAGCAGACACCGCCACCGCCGGCAATATCCTCGGCATTAAATCCGCTTCCATCCAAAGCCGCCAATACCGGACTGTTGATGCTCGGACCGTCATAAAAATACAACTGGTCGCCTTCGCCCCCAAAAAATGGCAGACTCCCTTCCAGATTATAGTATTCCAGGTTAAAAGTCAGACAAGCAGACGGCTGGGTCGGGCAAATCGTAAATACATTGTTTTCGTTGGGGCCGTAGTCGCCGTCAGCGCCGCCCGAGTCGTACAGGATCCCCTGACACAAGGTAGAGCCACCGTCGTCGATATTGGCGCTCGGCGGGATGGGCGATACACACAGCGTAAAATCACCGGAATTGGGCGCTGCGGTGATCGAATAATCGGATACCCGGATAAAGTATTGCACATTCGGTGTCAGTCCTTGCAAATCGATAAACAGGCTCGATTCGCCAATGTCGGCAATGCCACAAATCAGTTCGGCCAGTCCATCTAGTGCACAGTCACCGCGATACACCGCAAATTGCGGGTTGAGAATAGAATCCGTTCCTACGCCGGTCAGCGTAATCCGGAAATCAAACAAGGTATCCGGGCAAGTAAAAGCAAACCATACGTCGCGGGTGGCCAGTCCGCCGTTAAAACAGGTGGGCGCGTTGTCAAACCCGATATTTGAATTCGTCGCGCCGACATTGCTGAATAGGGTAGTGGGGCAGGCGGGCGCTACGCCGAGGTCGATCAGCCCGGCACAATCGTCATTTACAGGGGCTTGAGCGACCATTGTGGTTGCGCATGCCAGGCATAAAAACAGAAAGGTAAATTTTCTCATAGTCGTGTGTAAAGCGCTGGATGCTATGCAGTTATGTTTGGGTAAACCGGATTAACCACCGCAGTGGTTTATACAATAGAAGTAGCATCAATTTTTGGCAATGTTACGCAAAAATTGACGCTACCCCAAAATTGAATCGCCAAAAGTAAACAGAGTCTGGCAAATTGCCAATCGCTGGCGGGACATTTGACAGAAGCAGCAAAAAAGGTTTTTTACAGTTCCCGGATCCACACGTTGCGGAAACTCACCAGATCGCCGTGGTCCTGCAGTTTGAGCGGCCCTTTGCCGTGTGCCTCGTTTTTAGGCATGCCGATGTATTCAGTCGTGCCTCTGATAACCGTATTCAACTGTACCACCACGCCATTGTGAATGACGGTCACCTGCGGCGGCGCGATAAGGATACCGTCGGCGTTGTAAGCCGGCGCGGTGTACAAAATATCATAGGTCTGCCATTCGCCGGGTTTGCGGCAGGCATTCACCAGCGGAATCGTTTGTTTGTAAATGGAACCCGTTTGTCCGTTGGAGTACGTGCGGTTCTGATAGCAATCTAGCACCTGCAATTCATATTTACCTTGCAGGAAAATACCGCTGTTGCCGCGGCCTTGTCCTTCGCCTTTCACCACCGTCGGTTCGCGGAATTCCACGTGCAACTGGCAGTCGCCAAATACCCGCTTGGTCATGATCTCACCCGCGCCGGGTTTCACGGTCGTACTGCTGTCTTTATTGAGATCCCACTTCACGGTAGAACTGTCCTTGGAAGTCACCCATTCGCTGAAACCACTGCCGTTAAACAGTACAATCGCATCCGATGGCGGCTTGGTACCCATGCCCGGCGTGACCACGCGCGGCTCCGGCGTCCACACCTCGGTGGCTTTCGGGTCGGTGATTTGGGCAAATAGTGTGCTGGTAAATACCAGAAAAAGCGCTGTAATTGCAAGTAAGTATTTCATTGTCAGTATTTTATTTTTATTTGTGTGAAAAATCCACCGCAAGGTACAATGTGGTTGGAAGATTGGTGTAAGTGGAGGTGTTTGTGTTTCAAAATAAAAATTTTTAAAACTAAAGGTCGACCCTTGATTTATTCGGGCAAAAATTTGTCACGTTGATGAGAAAAGTTACAATCAAATTTCATTTATAAAATGCATTGACTTATCTTTGTTTTAAATATTAATTGCACGTCTTCTGTTAGTCTCACCTGTATTCGCCGCAATGGCTGTTTTACCCTGGTTTTATTGTATAGTACGGATGATTCGAATCACTCGAACACTGGTTAGTTATTTGTATTAATAACTATTATGGGGAGTGTTTTAAATTATTGAAACTTGAATCTGCCACCTGTCCTGCAACGACTTTGCCGAGTAGTTGCAGGGCTTTAATAAAATTGCTATGCAATCAATTTCATCTTGTTTTGTACTAATATGCTTGGGATCTACCATGTCAGCCCAGCCTGCCGAAACTTTTATTACTACTATTGACCCTAACCCACAAAATATATTTCAGGCCGATAAGGGTACGAATATATGGGGTATAGGGAACTACATTTACGTCATCAACGGATATGTGAATAATCAAGGACTGGGAAGCCAAGACATATTTAAAATTGATGCCAGTACCCACGCGGTAGTTAAGCAAATCGCGATCGAAGGGCCGCAGGGAGACCTTGGATTTTCAGATCGGGGAGGGTTCTGGGTCACTTCAGATGAATATATTTTGATAACCGGGCAATGGTACGATTTTAACTTGGGTGCTTATCGGGCAGTTCTTACTAAATTAAATGCAAATCTAGATATTATATGGACTAACTACTTCACCGATACACCAACTATGGGGCTTTATGGCGACGGCGTCACAGAAACCCCCGACGGTAATTATCTTATTTATACATCGGAAGGGCTTGATCCATCACCTCATACGATGGCAAAATTAAGACTTATAAAAACGGACACTTCCGGTACCGTTCTTTTTAGTAAAATGTTAGCCGATACCTTTGATGTCACGGCAGGATATGGAGATATGACGCCAACGGAAGACGGCAATTTTTTGTTAAGTTCGGTAGTGCTGGATTATTACGCGCATCCCGGCAAACACGGCACTGTTTTGATGAAATTAGATATGGCGGCTAATCCAATTTGGAGTCGTACACTCGATTTTCAGACATTTGATCTCCAGGAAGGACTTTCTACTGCACTTCCTGGTGGTGGCGGAGCAGTCATGTGGCAGAAGGATACCTTTACTGCCGACCCCGAAGTAGCCTGGAATTTCATACTGATGTACGGTATAGAGGCTATAAAAAATTAAAAAAAACAAATATATGTTCAAAATAATTGTACATAAGTTGTTGAAAACAAAGGAATCAGCGATCTTTGGTAAAAACATTACGACATGTATCAAACCAATCTCACTGATTCCCAATGGAAAG